>JBFFIU010000040.1:0-15723 GCA_041556275.1 Anaerolineales bacterium
GCCAGCATTGCCTTTACGGGCGATCACATTGTATCCTTTCGCTGGAATCCGCTGCGCATCGGAAATCAAAGTGGCCTCCTCACCCAAATGTTTTAACAACTTCTCACCATCCTCCTCCGTCATAAAAACGGAGGGGATATCGAAATCGCCATCTTCGATCAGTGGGAAGGGGTACAAGCCGCCAGCCAACTCAGGATTCCGAGAGGTGGCAGCTATGATGGCAAGTGGCTTCTTCGTCTCCAGCAGCCCAATAATAGCCTGGTGTTCTTCCGGGTTGTAGAAGGGGAAGTTCTTCGGCATCAGCTGCTCTTTGGCCAGATCGCCATAGAGCAGCAGAATCTTGTCCTCCACCTCAATCGCTTCTAATTCCTCCAGCGTAGAGGCAGCTGTGAGCAAAGCTTTCACCTTGCAGCCAAGAGAGTAAGGACTGGCATAAACCTCAAATGCCTCATCTTCAAACGTAAGCTCCACTTGATCTGATTTCCAATCCATGCAATCAAATTCTGGGCATTCTGTCTCAAAGCCAAAGCCTTCCACGACCTCAGCGAAGAAATCACTCGACAAGCGGTTTCCGGGACCTCCGACACGCCGGTTAGGCAGCTCTAGGCATAACTTTTCCAAATCTATCTCTGCTCTTTCAATCAAAGTTTCTTTGGACATTGCATATCCTCTTCCGTATGATGGAAATAATTTATCCTTAGCATATTTGTGACGATGAAATTAAAAATTTGGCAAATTATACCCTCGCAATGTGTTTTGTATTAATTCAAGATTCTTTATACTAGATGGATATCGAAATTCCTTGATGCTTGGCTTTGGAATGAAATTATCTATGAGCGCAATGAAACTAACTATCTACGACGTCTTGTGTTTTTTAACATATAATATCCACAAAAATTCCACGACCCGTGTTCCATGCCGGTGTATGTATCAAACCCAGAATTCTTAGCAAAATAAATCATGACGAAGAAAATTGTACCCATCCATCGTCGCAACTTCTTGCTGCACATTCAAGAGCGTGCCGGCTACGATCAACCGGTTTTGGTCAAAGAGCCTGCCCATAACGAATTACCCATCTCTCTCCTCGATCAGCTTCACCACGAATATGCCATCACCACGCAACTGGGGAATGTGTGTGGTGTGCGACCCGCATATGCCTTGGAGGGTACCGAGAGTCAGCCAATGCTGCTCCTGGAATATATACCAGGAAAGACACTGGCTGAGTTAATCCGCTCCGAGTCACTCGATATGACTCAGAAATTAACCTTGGCGGTGAACATTGCCACGGTCTTGAGCTGCATCCACGAGCAACGGGTGATGCATAAAGACCTGAGCAGCAACAATATTCTGGTATCTACTAACGATCGGCCTGGCTCACAGGGTGGGGTGTATATCATCGATTTTGGACTGGCCTCAAGCATGCTGCAGGAATACCCCTCCCTCTTAGCGCCCGACGAAACCCTTGTCGGTACTTTAGCATACATCTCTCCCGAACAAACCGGGCGTATGAACCGCCGGGTCGATTACCGCACCGATATCTACTCACTGGGTGTCATCTTGTACGAATTGTTTACCAGCCAGCTGCCCTTCGAGAGTCGCGATGCGCTGGAGATGATCCATTCTCATATCGCACGTCAACCTAAGCCTCCCCAGCAGATTAATGAAGGCATCCCCACTCCAGTATCAGAGATTATTCTCAAACTGCTGGCTAAGAATGTCGAAGATCGTTACCAGACAACCCATGGTCTGTTGGCCGATCTCAAGCGCTGTCAAGATAAATGGCAAAGAAAGGGCCGGATAAAACCGTTTAATCTGGGAGGCGAGGATTTTACCGGTCGTCTGCAAATCCCCCAAAAGCTGTACGGTCGCCAGGCGGAGATCGAGCAGCTTCAGGCCATCCTCGATCGCGCTATTACGGAGCAACCACAACTTTTACTGGTAGCCGGATATTCAGGGATCGGTAAAACATCTCTGGTTCACGAAATTCAAAAAGACGTTATCAATAAACAGGGTATTTTTGTAGAAGGTAAATTTGACCAGCTCCAGCGGACTCTGCCTTACTCAGCCTGGGCACAAGCATTAGACCAATTTGTGGAAAATTTGCTGGCGGAGAGTGAAACCAGTCTCGCTAATTGGCGGGAAACCATCCAGGAGGCCCTTGGTGATAGTGGGCAGATTCTGATTGATATTATTCCCGATTTGGAACGTGTCATCGGACCCCAACCGAAAGTTCCACAGTTGGGCGGTATTGAGAACCAGAACCGCTTTAACTACATCTTCAATGGCTTTATCAGCAGCTTGGCCACGCCAGAGCATCCCCTGGTTGTTTTTCTGGATGACCTACAGTGGATCGATCCGGCTTCTCTCAACTTGATCGAGGCCCTTCTAGCGGCTCCGGAAACAAGCTGCTTTATGGTCATTGGTGCCTATCGTAACAATGAAGTTGATCCTGCTCACCCCCTGGCGGTCAGCTTAGAGAGAATGCAAAGGGAAAGCAACCCGGTTACAGTTATTACACTTGCGGATCTTTCATCTGACGACACCAACCACCTGCTGGCCGACACTTTGCAGCTCAACGTCCCAGACTGCCGCGATCTGAACCAAATTTTGGCGACAAAGTCCGGCGGCAACCCATTTTTCTACCGGCAGCTGCTTTATACGCTGGAAGCAGAAAGACACTTGAAGTTCGATGTCGATGAACGTCGCTGGCAATGGGACGACACCATTGATCAGAGCATTCAAGCCCGTGGCAGTGTCGTCGATCTGATGCTCGAGAAAATCCGCACGCTGCCGGATGAAACCCAGCGCGCTTTGAGCCTGGCGGCCTGCATTGGAAGCCGTTTTGACACATCTACATTAGACATTATTGCCAGACAGGAACAGAGTGACATCCTGTCAGATCTGAATCCCGCCATTCGGGAGGGATTGATCATCCGCTCGGATGGACATTTTTATTTCACCCACGACCGGATCCAGGAAGCGGGATATGCTTTAATACCCCAATCAGACCTGCCCCAAACTCATCTGGAAATTGGGCGCACTCTCCAGGCGGATAAAACAGCAGAAGACCTGGAGGAGGAGATTTTTTCCATCATTGGCCACCTGAATGCTGGTCGGGAATTCATTGAGAGCGACTCAGAGAAAATAGATCTGGCAAGGTTAAATCTGAAAGCAGGACGAAAGGCAAAGGCCACCTCTGCCTATTCCGAAGCCAAGAAATATATCGAGATTGGCCTCGAGCTCATCGGTCCAGACAGCTGGCAAAACCTGTATGAGTTAACTTTATCGCTCCACAACGAAAACGGAGAACTGGCATACCTGACTGGACAATTCGAGCAGCTTGCCCCTACGGTCGATCTGATACAAAGGAATACGAGAAGCATCTATGATCGGATGCGAATTTACATGACCCAAATCGAAGCAGAGACCGCACAGTATCATGTTATCGAAGCTCTTAATATGGGGCTAGAGGTCTTAAGGGATCTGGGCTTCGAGATTCCTGCAAAACCTACTGCGGAGGACATCAAGAGCTTAAACGATAAATTCATCGGTTTACTGTCAAGTAATCCACTGGACCAAATATCTCGCCTTCCAAGAATGTCGGACAAGAAGGCTTTAGCAGCCTCCTCCCTTTTTGCCTCAATCATGTCGACCTCGTATATCATCAATCCATCACTCTTTCCCATCATCAGCTACAACGGCGCGATCTTGACCCTTGAGTACGGGCTTGACGTCTGGGCACCATTCTTTTTTGGAGGGGTCACTCTTGTAAATTTCGCTTCGGTAGACAGGGAGACTCCTGTTGATGAAGAGCTTAACCTGATCCGCTTTTATGCACAATTCGTGAATGTGATACGTGAACTATTAGATAACCCTGTTACCGCTAGAAGTCGATCCAAAGGTTTAATGATGTTAGCATTCACTACGCCCTGGATCGAGCCGATTGAACAGAGCATAGAAATTGCACAGGCTACCTTCAGTAGCGGATACGAGACTGGTGATTGGCTTTATGCTTCATACGGGGCAATATTTTATTCAGTCCTGGGTTTTGACGCTGGTATGAACCTCGGCACATATGAAAACCAGCTGTCAGCATATATCAGCAATGTACAAAAAATCGGATATATAACCCCTGCTCAATACTCCTCAGTTTTCCTTCAAACAGCCCATAAAATGAAGAAGGTTTCCCCGGAGCCTCACAGGTTGATTGGCCCATATTTTGACGAGGATGAATGGCTGCCCGGTGCGATCACAACAAATGATATTAACGGCAGACACTATTTCTATATCAGTAAATTGATACTTGCCTACCACTTTGATGCTGAAGAAATGCTTGAAGAATATGCTGGGAATGCAGAGGAATTTCTAACTGGCGGGCAAGGTATGTATTCAACTTCCCTAAATTACCTTTATTTAGCCCTGGCCAGGCTCAGGTTAATTGGTGGGAGCAACTCCAAAAACAACCTGGATTTCATGAACACAATCAATCAATGCACCCGATGGATGTCGATCTGGGTTGAAACCGCGCCGTCCACCTTTCAGCACAAATTCGATTTGATAGCAGCTGAAAAGGCTAGAATAAATGGAGACCTGAACCGTGCTCTTGACCATTACGAGCTAGCCATCAGCGGTGCCCGGGAAAATGGCTTTATCCATGAGGAAGCCCTGGCCAATGAACTATATGCTCGCTTTTGGCTGGAGAGGGACAACGAACGGTTTGCCAGCCTATTCATGCGTGACGCTCACAGCCTGTACAGCAAGTGGGGAGCCTTGGCTAAGGCTGAACACCTCACCAAACGCTACCCGAGCTTAATGATCGGCCGCAGCATCGATTATGATGAAACGCCTGCTCAATCCATCTCCGACCAGACAATGGTTGACCTGGATCTTCTCACTGTGCTGAAGGCCTCCCAGGAAATTGCCAGCGAAATAGAGTTGGATGGCTTGCTGACAAACTTAATGACCAATGTCATTGAGAACTCTGGAGCACAACAAGGCTATCTCATCCTGGAACAAGATGGCCAGTGGACGATAGTAGCTCAAGCCGATGTAGATGGAGCGAAGTCACAAATCACGGAAGCCATCAGCATCACTGATACTGACATGTTAGCTGATAGTATTGTCCATTATGTGGCACACACTCAAGAAACTGTGGTGCTCGGGGACGCCACTCAATTTGGTAAATTTTCACATGATCCATATATCCTGAGTCAGCAAGCAAAATCTATCCTATGTACGCCCCTGATCAACCAGGGGAAAATCAGCGCCATCCTATATTTGGAAAACAACCTGGCCCCCCAGGTATTTTCACCTCAACGCGTTAACCTGTTGCAGATGTTATCGTCCCAAATTGCTATTGCGATCGATAATGCCCGCATCCATACCCAATTGGAAAAACTCTTGGAAGAACGCTCCCAAGCCTTAAACTCAGCGGAGGCTCAGATCCGCTCTATATTTGAAAGTTCACCCTTGGGAATTGCCTTGACCAGTTATGAAGGCGAATTCCTGAGCACAAATAAAGCCCTGCAAGATATGCTGCGTATCTCTGAAAATGAGCTACATCAGTTCAAAGTCGGAGATTTCTATGCAGATCCTGCTGACCGCGAAACATTGTTGGCAGAGCTGCAGGATTTTGGTTCCGTTCAAGATTTCGGCGTACGTCTCAGGCGTAAGGATGGCGAACTGCTTTTTGCCAGTGTGAACATAAGTCGGTTGGTTTTACATGGTAACGAAGTCATACTTTCCATTGTAGAAGATGTGACAAAGGAGTTGGAGGCCAAACAGCAGATCGCAGTTGCGATAGAAAGAGAGCGATTGGCGCGCGAGCTGCATGATGCGGTCACCCAAACCCTCTTCTCTGCCAGCGTGATGGCCGAAGCCGCACCTAAGATCTGGGAAAATGACCAAGTTATGGGCCGCCAATATCTGGGGCAATTGCCGGTATTGCTGCGCGGCGCCCTGGCAGAGATGCGCTCTCTGCTGCTTGAGCTGCGCCCACACGCATTCAAAGATATGACTTTAGGCCAGCTGCTCGAACCACTGGCCGATGCTTCACGTGCTTATACCAACGCCGAGGTGACTTTAGAGATAGAAAGTGATTCGAACACTCCAGAAGAAATCACCAGAAACCTGCACCGCATTGTCCAGGAGTGTCTCAACAATATCACCAAACATTCGGAAGCCAGCCGGGTCGATATCTATCTATGCTCCAATCAGGAAGGAGTCGAGATCCGCATCTCCGATAATGGTCTCGGCTTTAACACCCAGACCATTTCACCCGGGAGTATGGGGATCGACATTATGCGCGATCGAGCCCGTAAGATTGATGCAAAGATGAAAATTGAGAGCCAACTGGGAAGCGGAACCCAGATTATGATTACCTGGCCTCGCCAGGAATATTCCAGAAAGTGAGAAATGATGTCCATGAGAGAGGCTGAGATTATCAAGGTAATGATCGTCGACGATCATCCCATCGTTCGCAACGGTTTGGAAGCCAGCCTGCTGGCGGATAAAGGTTTAGAGCTTTTCGGGATGGCAAAGAACGGGGCAGAAGCGCTAGCACTCTGCAAGGAATCGACACCCGATGTGATTTTGATGGACTTGGTCATGCCAGACATGGATGGCCTTGAAACGACACGAGCCATACTGAATCGTCACCGACAAGTGAAGATCATCGTCCTAACTAGTTTTCCAGAGCAGGATCTGGTTCAACGCGCGTTGGAGGCGGGTGCCATCGGTTACTTGCTCAAGAACGTATCCATAAGCACCCTGAGCAATGCCATTCGATCAGCGTATTCTGGTCAATCTACATTGAGTCCGGAAGCAACCGATGCGCTGGTTCAGTCCAGGTCGAAATCACAGGATCTAGGGGACGACCTGAGTACACGAGAGCGCCAGGTTTTAGCATTGGTAGCTGAGGGACTGAGCAATGAAGAAATCGCCGAACAGCTGGTGATCAGTCCTTTCACAGTCAAGAATCATGTCAGCGCCTGCATATCAAAACTGGGGGCGAATAACCGTACCCAGGCAGCGACGATCGCCATCGAGAACGGCCTAATCTCCAAATCCTGAGCCTCGCGGCTTTTAACCCGACTGCTTCCAACCCTGATAATCAATATCAGGGTTGGTTTTCATTTACGAAGATTACTACCTTCTATCCAGAAAATTGCTACATGCAGCTGTGCTTAGCTTTCAACAACTGCTAATTCACAAAACCCTCCAAAAATCCAATTCACAAGTAAGTTAATCCTTTATGGAAATTAGTGCTTTCGGACTATTGTCAAATGCTCCAATTAGTCGATGTATTTTCGTACAAAGTATCGTTTAATGTGCAAAACAAGTTCTGGTCATTGCAGGAAGAGTGTTTCTTGAAAGATTTATCAACTGATTTCTTGAAGGTTACCTTCAAACTTGCTTACCAGTCTGAACAATTGGTCTGGCCGATTAAACATTCAATAAGGCGAATATTCTTTTTAATGTGCAGGTCTCTCGGGTGATGAAGGATTTAAAAGACATATCTGAGGTTATTAATTCTGGGCTTACACAAATAATTCGCTTTCTGGCGGATTGCATCGAGCCTTGTAGGCGTTATTTTGCCTCGGACGACGATCAAGTACATACTCGCCTTAGTATGCGGCGTCGCAGGATGGGATTGACCATGTCCCTGGTTTTAATTAGTGGTCCCAAAATCGCCCGGACAGTTGATTATCAAGGCTAGTAGGATTGGCTAAATCGAGATATGCCAGATTGCAAACAAGCTAGGTTGATTTGTGATAGGAGCATCACTAGTTAAAGGAGAGTATAGCAGTGGAGAATATAAATGATAAACGTGAAAATAATAATGAGTCGTCAGGAAATCTGCTTACACCAAAAGAAAAGCTCGTTTTAGAGCAAATTTCTTCTGGTGTACCACCTCATAGCCAAAGGGCGGAATCTCTTTTGGCTATCGATGCAGGGATTACACAAAAGATAGCTGCCCTGCAGTCTGAGCAAACAGTGGGACAGGTAAGTTACTGGCTCAGTAAATTCCGCAGAGAGGGAATGGGCTTATTTCCAGAAGAACTCTTACGCCATGCCGAAGCCGCAACGACTCCCTCTGAGCAATTAACAGATCGGCCTACTTCAGAAGCCAGAATCGAAAAGAAGGAGAAAACAAAGAAGAAGTCGAAGAAGGGTAAGGCTTCCAAGAAGACGAAAAAAGATAAAAAGAGCCCCGCAGCAGAAGCCAAATCTGGATATAAGGCGAAAACAAAGAAGAAGGCGAAGAAGGATAAGGCCCCTAAGAAGAAGAAAAAGGGGAAAAAGAAGGGAAAAAGGAATCAGGCGAATAAGTCCAAGAAGGGAAAGAAGAAAAAGGCAAAAAAGAAGTAGCCATACGATAAATCCGAGAAAAGGAAGGTAAATATGTTGACAACTAATCATGATCAAAAGCCAGTCATAAAACTCGAATATGCTGGGAATTCTTCTATCGACCTTGAGGCAATCATCGAGCAGATCTGGACGGATCTGGGAGGGAGAGCCTCTCGCTCAGATATCAGAAGAGTGGTTATCGAAGTTTCCCCCAGGTACGAAGATGCTCGAATTATGACTTATGTGCCCATCTTTTTGGGCAAAGAGGTGCGCAGACGATTGCTGGGAAGCATCTGATCGGTTAAAAGTGCAGAAACATCAACCTATCCCAAAACAGAGAAAACAAGGGTTAGCCCGGTGCGAAAACATTATTCTCTTTTGTCGACGGGTTAATCCAGTTCTTTAACCGCAAAGAATCGTTCGTGATGAACTGGATAAGGCAAAGATTAAAGTTACAAATCACTCACAGCCCAACACTTGAGGCGATATGAAAGAAATTACATTCGAGCGACATGGTTTGACTGGAGAACACCCGATACAGAAGATTCGAATTTAATCACAAAAGGAAAACAATCATGACAGAAACGGTCGATTGGGTAAGCATAATCATCGGGCTTTTTGGTGGCCTGGCTATATTTTTATTCGGTATGGAGATAATGACCTCTGGTCTGAAGAGTATGGCCGGGAATCGAATGCAGGATTTCTTAGGCAAATGGACCACGAGTAAATGGCGCGGCGTCGGTGCCGGTGCCATCCTCACGGCGATTATTCAATCATCTTCCGTGACCACTGTGACTGTGGTTGGCTTTGTCTCTTCCGGGTTGATGGTCCTGGAGCAGGCGATGGGCGTCATTATGGGTGCCAATATCGGCACCACCATCACCGCCCATCTGGTAGCTTTTGAAATCGTCATGTTAGCCCTGTTACTGGCGATTATCGGTTTCGGATTAATTTCATTTGCCAAACAGGGTCGCCTGAGGCAGGTAGGCCTAGCCTTGATGGGCTTGGGTCTACTCTTCATTGGCATGGAGTTGATGGGCACGGCGATGGAGCCCCTGGCCGAGTATGAACCTTTCGTGGAGGCAATGGGAGGTCTCGAAAGAATTTTGCCCGCCGTCATTGTGGGTGCCGTATTCACCGCCCTTGTCCAGAGTTCCTCAGCAACCATCGGCATCGTCGTTGCCATGGCCCAGCAAGGGCTAATCCCCCTGGAAACTGGCATCGCCATCGTATTAGGTGCCAACATCGGCACCAGTGTAACCGCCGTTCTTGGATCCCTGGGTCAATCCCGGGCAGCTCAACAAACCGCAGCTTTCCATGTAATTTTCAATACGGTCGGCGCCCTGATCTGGCTGCCTTTCATCGAACAATTAGCCTCAGTCTGCGTCAGGATTGCACCAGAAGACCTAGCTCGCCAGATTGCCTGGTCAACGACGATTTTTAATGTAGCCAACACCTTCATCTTCATCTGGTTTACTGCACCGCTGGCCAGGTTAGTTCGCCGAATTGTGCCTGATAAGCCGGAGGTCGAAATACCCATTATTGAACCAAAATACCTGGATGAAAAACTTCTCAATAATCCTGCCCTTGCACTCGACCGGGTTCGCCTGGAATTGGGCCGCATGAGTGAATACACACTCGAGGTTGTCGATACAGCCATCCCCGTTGTCAGCGCTGGAAGTGAGGAGGAGTTAAGCGACCTGGAGACAATGGCAGACAATCTTGATACCCTGCATGAGGCTATCATCACCTATCTGCGCCAGCTCGCCCACGAAGCGGTTCCCAATCCCGACTTGAATAAGTTGGCAGTTAACTACCTGGCTACTGCTAACTATCTGGGAAACATCGGCAACATGGTTGAGGTGAACCTGATATCTTTGGGTAGGGCAAGATTATCTGAAGATGTTCAGGTGAGCGAAGAGACCGCCGAACAACTAGAACATTTGCAGGAGCAGGTTTCTCGGGGAATCGACCAATCGGTGAATTCGTTGCTGAATGTAGATGATACTCAGGCGTCGGCTGTTTATGCGGGCTTACCCGAGCTGTCCAAGCAGACCGAGGAGCTTGAAACCCGCATCGCCTTGCAGTTGACCTCCGACAAGCCGAATCGAGTAGCGACATACCGTCTGGAAAGTGAGATCATTGAAAACTTGAAGAACATGTATTTCGTCGCCATGCGCATTGCCAACATGGTCACACCATACCGGGAGCTCAAGCCAGCATCCAGTGGTCTGTAGCGAATGCTTGAAAATATATCTTTTCTGTAAACGTCATTTCCGTGCAGGCGGGCATCCAAACCATGCAAATGAATGCCCGCCGAGTGTTATCACTTCAAATTTGGTTGCCCGTATAACACTCGGTACTCGGTTGGAGGAAATTAGTGCTTTCGGACTATCGGCGAATGCTCCAATGAGTCGATGTGTTTTTTCACATTTTGTCGTTTAATGAGCATAATTATTCCGATTATTACACACAGTAGTTTTTTTCGCAGATTCGCAATTGACTCTCTGCCGCCCTTATCCAATCTGTTCCTTCAACCCGACCTCCTGTTCTGGTCAATCATTTTCAAACATTATGCGAATTTTCCTTGCTGAATCAGATCCAGAATTACGGGTTGGGCTACAGTTCCTAATTTACCAACAACCTGGCCATCAGGTCATCGGTATTACGGATAGTGGAAAGGGATTAAAAAAACAGATAAAAGCCTCTAAGCCCGATGTATTATTGTTGGACTGGTACTTACCAGGCAAGGCAATAAACGAGTTGGTCAGAGATATCCGGGCACTCAAGCTCTCGATGAAGATCGTCGTGATGTCTATCTACCCTGAAGATGAAGGCGAAGTCTTGGATACAGGTGTTGACCATTTCATCACCAAGGAATCACATCCCAACGAAATCATAGTTTTACTTAGAAAAATGCGGTTGAAAACAACGAATGGTGAATCAGTTTTAAGGGAAGGAGGTGATATTAGCGACAATTCATCCGAATGATTTTCTTCTGCGAATGTTTTCTTAACACTCTATTGAATCTTCCATAATGGCAAACCAAGTATGAAAGGAGAATGAAATGCGTACGATTAGAAGTTTAAAAATAAGTTCTTTGGTCTGGTATGGCTTTGTTTTGGTGGCATTTTGGACCTTTGTTATCGGTCTATACTATTGGCTATTGGGTTGGATCTTCGGCGCCCAGTCTTGGTGGATCGATGTGACCCTGGCCAGCTGGACCGAATACACGTTGCGCACGTTACTGGCCGTCCTATGGCGGGCGTTGTTGAATGGTGTTGGCGGTGCCCTGGCAGGGTTGGTGGTCGCTCTAGTTTATAACGCCGTAGCCGGCATGATGGGCGGCATCCAGATCGAGCTTGAGTAATTATGACTGGAGCTTGAATGGAATCAATATCCTGGCAATCTTAACTTCATCACTTCTGAAATTTGGATCGGTGATTGTAGATTGCCAGGAAAAAAGTGGAATAGAGAACAGGAATTCAAGCTAAAGGAATTTTTTAGGAGGTATGAACTAATGATGAAACATGGTCCCGTTGATATTGTCGTCCTGGCATTTGGTGAGGCACGCTTTGACAGCAAGGCCTTGGACGAGCTTCATAAACAGATCGCCGCAGGAACCATCCGCGTGCTCGACCTGATCATGCTGCAGAAGGACGATTCTGGACAGTGCTGGCGCATTGAGGTCAAAGATTTACCAGCGGAGCAGGCTGCCGGCCTGGATCTAATCGAGGCAGAGTTTGGTGGTCTTTTCGATGAAGAAGATTCCGCCATGCTTTGTGAGGGCATGGTGCCCGGTTCAGCCCTGGTTGGCATGGCGATCGAGAACACCTGGGCAGTCGCATTGACCAACGCCATCCATGCTGAAGGCGGGGAGCTGGCATTTAACTTCCGTGTCCCAGCCCCAATTGTTGATGAGGCATTAGCCTAGCTATAGGAATTCAAAATTTAAGTCATTTGAGCCTGACACGAAAATAAATCAACTAATTTCAGAGATCTTGTAAAGCGATTTTTTCAATACTTGCTCGAAGGATTTGTAGATGGCTCGAAGTGAGACAATCAAAAGTATGAAGAAAGGAGTACACAATGGGATTATTAGCCGGAATGGCCAAAACTGCCGTCGTAGCCGGCACGGCAACAGCCACGCGTAATGCAGTAAATCGACGTCAAGCTGATAAGAACGTTCAAGCATATTCACAAGCTCAACAGCAAGTACAGGGACAACAGGTTGTCTATGCACAACCACCACAACAGGCAGCCCCTGCCCCTCAGGAAGATGTAGTTTCCCAGCTCGAGCGCTTAGGGGCACTCAGGGACCAGGGAGTCCTGACAGAAGAGGAGTTCCAGGCTCAGAAGGCGAAAATACTTGGCACATAGGGAGACAACTTGTTCCTGATCTGGACCAGCCTTCAGGTTGCCCGGCTGTTGACATTCCGAGTGAAGATGGGCTGGCATCTTCACAAAAGAGCCTATAAGGAGATCTAACCATGTGTTGTTTTTTTCTAGTGCTTGTTTTCTTGGGCCCGCGCATCGGCGGCGCACTTTGGTGGCTTTTCCAGCCGCTGCGTTGGCAGACTGCCTTTAGCAGTTTGTTCAGCGGCGGCCTGTGGTGGATCTGGCCGATACTGGGCATCATTTTCCTACCCTGGACGACCATCATGTACGTCATCGTCGCGCCTGGCGGATTGTTGGGATGGGACTGGTTGTGGCTGGGCCTGATGCTGGTGGCCGACATTCTATGGTACACCGGTGGAGCTGGCCGTAAGCGCGTTCCTGGCTACGAGGGGTATTAATTTCGATAGAGAAGGACATGCTCTCCGGGCGTTGTTCTATCTGGACGTGTTATTTCGTCAAGCAACCAGACAAGTAAACTGATTGAGGATGAATACAGCAACGAGCGGATGGCCGGTGCTTAGTCGGCCATCCGCTAACTGAAGAGATGAAAGTATGACTGGCAACGTCGGACGTGGCGTGAAAAGTTGTCATCCGATCCTGAACTGGCTTCTTGTCTACCAGCGCGGCTGGTTGCCGGCCGAACTGGTGGAAAGAGTGACAGATCTAACGCTAATAATTGCTCTATAGAAGAAGGAAAAATCAAAGGAGAACAAAATGGGCCAAAAAGTCCATGTTGTGATCAATCCCGCCTCAGGCCAACACCAAACCATATTGAACAAGCTCAACGATGTCTTTCATCCAGCTGGGGTGGAATGGGCTGTCTCGATCACCCAAAAAAGCGGTGACGCAGCTCGCTTTGCCCGCCAGGCGATTGCCGATGGCGCTGAAGTTGTCGGTGCTTATGGTGGTGATGGTACGGTCATGGAGGTGGCGGAGGCCGTCCAGGGCGGAGAAACCCCCATGGCGATCTTACCCGGTGGTACTGCCAACCTGATGTCGGTGGAATTGGGCATCGCCAAAGATCTCAGCGAAGCGGCGCAAATCATGGTCAATCCGGAAAGCGTGATCCGACGGATTGATATGGGCCAGGCTGGCGAGCAGCGATTCATGCTGCGCGTGGGAATGGGCTTCTCTGGAGAAAAAGTTAAATTGGCCGACCGGGAAATGAAAGACA
Organism: Anaerolineales bacterium; assembly: GCA_041556275.1. Classification (GTDB taxonomy): domain Bacteria; phylum Chloroflexota; class Anaerolineae; order Anaerolineales; family UBA4823; genus PFL25. The sequence continues at coordinate 13,922 of JBFFIU010000040.1, forward strand.
AGTGGGGAATCCTGGCTTATTCGATCGCGGGCTTGAAAGCACTCAAGACTGCCCCGGTGGCAAAGTATCACCTCAAGGTTGATGGTGAAGAATTTGAAACAGATGGAAAAACCTGCCTGATCGATAACGCCGGCAATATGGGCTCGCAGGGCGTGGCTCCCTCGAAAACGATCAGTATTAGTGATGGGCTGCTGGATGTACTCATCGTGCGCGATGCCAAGGTTGGCTCCTGGATCGCATTGGGTAAGAGCATGCGTGGTCATGAAGATCAAGATGCAGTTAAACACTGGCAAGGCCGTGAGATCCATATCGAATGTGACCCACCACAAGACGTTCAAGGCGATGGCGAAATCTGGGGCCAGACGCCAGTTTCAGTCCAGGTGTTACCTGGAGTGCTTCCAATCCTGACACCTTCAGCTGAAATGAAATCATAACTCCTGGAGAAAATATTGAAAGAACTAGATGGAGGAGATCAAATTATTATCCCAGTTGGTATGGCAGGCGGATTCATTTCCGATTTTATCTGTGCTCAAGCTGTTGGATCCGAATTCGCTGATCACAATAGATGGTGAACCATCATTGATTTCTAATTTGAGGATTTCAACGTTGGTCATCCAGCCTATTCGCTACAAAATATGATAGGATTTACAACTAAGACTTTCAAGAAAGGAGCAACCAATGGCTAAGAAAAAGGGTAAGAAAAAAGGCAAGAAGAAGGGCAAGAAGAAGGGTAAGTAGTAGCAGGTCCTGGCTCTGCCAGGAAGAAAACCGGATCCAACAGCTCGACGACTAATAAAGTTAGGAGCATCACTTATGTCAACAGAATATGCATCCCAAAGCCTGAAAGAACGACGCAAAAGGGGTAAAGCACTTCGTCAGGAAATTAACTTCAGCAGCCACAGTGAGTGGGCACCTGCGGCCGATCGCCCCGATCCCATCAGCCTGCTGCAGGCCCAGGATGAAGGCCGCATCCAACAACTGCTGCCGATCCGGTATGGACGTATGCTCGCCTCGCCTTTCGCCTTCTTGCGTGGATCGGCAGTGGTAATGGCAGCCGATTTGGCAAGCACACCGAATATTGGAGAAAGGGTCATATTATGCGGGGATGCTCATCTCTCCAACTTCGGCGTGTTCGCCTCGCCGGAGCGAAGATTGATCTTTGATATCAATGATTTCGATGAGGCTTATCCCGGCCCTTGGGAGTGGGACCTGAAACGCCTGGCGGCCAGCGCGGTCGTTGCTGGTCGTGAAAACAGGTTCAAGGAGAAGAAGTGCCGCTCCCTGGCGGTCGATCTCACCCGCAAGTATGCCGAGGCGATGGGTAAGTTCGCCCAAGCACACACCCTGGATGTGTGGTATTACCATGTTGAGGCGGATGCAGTCCTGGAAGTGTTCGATAGAGCCTCCAAGCAAGGTAAGAAACGCGCTGCAAAGATGTTGAAAAAAGCTCGCCGCAAGACCCACCAGCAGACTCTGGAAAAGCTGACCCATTTCGAGGACGGTAGACGGCGAATCAACAGCGATCCGCCCCTGCTGGTGCCCATGCGGGAATGGGGTCTGGAAAAGATGTTCAGCGAAGACGAACTGCGCACTATCACTGAGCAGAATGTGGCAGATGCCTGGTCGCAGTATCTGGAGAGTCTGCCGGATGAACGGCGATACCTCCTGCAGCGTTACACGATCAGGGATGGTGCACTGCGGGTAGGTGGTGTGGGCAGCGTGGGCACACACTGCATCATCCTTCTGCTCGAAGGAGAGGCGGAGGACGATGCGCTGATCCTGCAGCTCAAGGAAGCCGGACC
>JBFFIU010000041.1:0-15612 GCA_041556275.1 Anaerolineales bacterium
ATAACGGCGATCCCGCATGGTAAGAATCACGTATTTGGGTCACGCCACATTGTTGATCGAGATGGACGGTTTTCGCCTGCTCACCGACCCCATCTTACGCAATAGGATCCTGCATCTCTACCGGTTCAGTGACCGGATAGACTCAGCCCTCTACCGTGATATTGATGCCGTCTTGGTTTCACACCTCCATTGGGACCACCTCGATGTAGATTCTCTGCGCAAATTAGATCCACCTTTCCAGGTGTTTGTCCCTCGCGGTTCTGCGGGTTACTTCAAAATTAATGGTTTTCCCCAGGTTGTAGAATTAACCCCGAGAGAAGAAATAAGCATGGGCTCGTTATCCATTCAAGGTACACCAGCCGATCATTCCGGTTCCCGCCCTCCCTTTGCCCTGCGATCAGAGAGCATCGGGTTTGTCATGCGCGGCTCGCAGCGTATATATTTCGCCGGTGACACAGATATCTTTCCTGAGATGTCCCATATTGGAGAGAATCTGGACATCGCTCTGCTACCAATTTGGGGTTGGGGTCCTAATCTTGGACCAGGGCATATGGATCCCTACCGGGCAGCTCAAGCCCTCAGCCTGCTGAAACCCAAAACAGCCATTCCAATTCATTGGGGTACTTTGGCACCGTTTGGCATCAGCATGGCAAACAGTGATTTTCTCAGCCAACCCCCAACGAAATTCGCCCAATATGCAGAACAGCTGACTCCCCAAGTACAAGTTAAAATCGTACCTCCTGGTTCATCCATAACGTTGCATTAAGGCAGTGGCTGGTGAGGGAATCGATAAAAAAGCCCTTTTCCATCGATATGATGGAAAAGGGCAAATTTTTGATTCGATTTCAGAAGATTTTTCTAAGATTCCTCACCATTATCCGGTTGTTCCAGTTCTTCTATCTCCTCAGTGGAATTCTGCCCTTTTTCCCGATATGCAAGCCATGCAGCTCCAAGTCCTATCGAGTTAACCAGAACGGCAATAACCCATCCAAAATAAGGTATCGAAGCCAGTAGCACGTACAGGAACAATCCTAACAACAGCGGTAAGATCAGATATTGGTTCGCTTTTGGCGCCAAACGTCTCAAGATCAATAAGCCTATCAGGTATGCCACGATGACCTTGGTGCCGAAAGATACGAACAGCAAGGAGACCCAGAATGCCAGTCCTAAGCTGGCGAATCCCACTCCCCAAACTGCCCAGGCTAAATCCCACAGGTTGAGATACCCAAGCCCGATCCCGAGCATCAGTATCAGCAGGGCAACAAGGATCAGAACCCCAATCAGTGCAATTGACAAAATCAATCCTAACAAACCATAACCTGTAGCTTGGAGCGGCTTGGATTCAACTTTCTGGGCGCTGCGATTCAAGAAAGAGGAGAACAGCCATATACCCAACAAGCCAAACACGAGCAGCGTGATAAACTCTAGCACTACCCTTTGGGCCCAGTCCGCAACCCTTTCTGAATCGATCGTCGAGCCAGTTTGTGTTGATTGACGTGGTTCGATCTTTGTAGGTGGTGAGGCTTGATTCTGAGACAATACTTTTTCCGCAGGACCGGTCAGTGCAATCGAGCTTACCGATGGCAAGATCCCTGAGTATTGAATTGGTGCTACCTGTGCCGTATCAGACAGACCTGAGGATTCCAATCCACTCTGGGGTTCCAACACAGGACGACCGATCATGTCCATGAAGAGCCTGAAAATCTCAAAAGGTCCAATGATCCCCTCCGTATTTCGGCCAATTTCTCCGGAAAGCTGGGCACCGAGACTTACTAAAACGAGATCCCGTCCGATCATGGAGCCTTCTGCCAAATTTGTGCTTCCGCTGATATTATAAAGATTCCGATTTAATTCCGCCTCTGGACCAAGTTCGAGGGTGAGAGCGACCACATATGTTGTCCCCCCGACTGTGCCATTGATCACCACATTCTGTCCTACTGCAACTAAGCTGCCTTCAACATCACCATTCACTTCCACCGTAGAACCCACGGCGAGCGCATCTCCATCCACATCGCCATCAAGTTTTACCGTCGTTCCGGCGAGCACAGCATCATTTTCTACTACTGTACCTGCAGGTACCGAGTCTTCGAAAGTGACCTGAATGCCTTGGGCTCTCGCTGGCGAAACCAGGCTGAAAATGCCCCCCAACAGCAGAACGATTACTAATGCACCTCTTGTCCAACGATTACTCGAATAATTCATTGTCCTCTCTCCTTTTGTCTAAATTACGGTAGAGACATCCATCTTCCTCGATCCATAGAATAGATGGACCTGCACCAAACATCTAACGTAAATTCTTAGCATTAATTGTAGGCGACATTTCGTGGATTGACAATAAATAATTCTGATTATTCTCGCAAAAATAACGCGAACAGCATGGTAATAGCGAATCTCAAACCAATCTTAGAGATTCTATACCGGAATTGACATAATGTGGTATAAGATATCTATACCACTGGGACGGACAAAAGTATCATGGATCTCACCCTGAATCAAGCCAATTCTTACCCTGTATCCATCCCCCTGTATATCCAAATCGCAGAGGGATTGATCGCCCAGATCGCATCCGGCGAATTGACGCCGCAAGATCGCTTACCCTCGGAACGTGAGTTGAGCGAAGAACTTGGCGTCACTCGCATGACTCTCCGCCGCGCGCTGGGTGTACTGGAGTCGCAAGGATTGATTATTCGGGTTCACGGTGTTGGGACCTACATCGCCGAGCCAAAGATCGAACGACAAATGGAAAAAGTATTCCGTTTCAGTAGCAAAATGCAGGAAAGGGGATTTAACCCTGGAGCAAAGATCATCTCAATCGAACGTATCGTGACGGATAGAGCCCTATCCATGAAACTTGCTCTTCTGGATTCATCGCCGGTCTACAGTATTCTTCGCTTACGATCGATCAACAAGGAACCAGTTATGCTTGAAAGCTATGCGATCCCTGAAGAACGCTTTCCAGGGCTCGATCGGTATGATCTCGAAGGTCGGTCGATTTATGAAGTTATGGAAATTGAATACAATGTCTCCATCCTTAGAGCGAGACAAAGTTTCGAACCGGTGATTGCTACAACTTTTGAAGCAGAGCTGTTAAACATTCCTGTGGGCGATGCATTAATGTTAGAAAAACGTCTTTCCTACGATGAAGACAACATCCCAATCGAATATGGGGTAGATCGGTATCGTGGAGATCGATTCAGATTTGTTACGGAGGCAGAACCTCTTGATCTTTAAACAATTACAGACCGCAATATCTCTCTCTAATCTGTCGCATTTCAATTGGAGTAAGCGTGCCGCTGAATTAACCACGCTTGGAGATTCAAGATGATCGAGACCCTAGCTACGCTGTTAACCCAGGAACAGATCGAACGCATTCATGATGCCTCGCTGGAGATCCTTGAGCGGGTCGGTATTTTAGTTCGCAATCAAGCTGCGCTTGATATTTTCTCAAAGCATGGTGGCTTGGTAGATACGGATACCCAGATAGTTCAATTGCCAAGAGAAATTGTTGAACGTTATCGCTCGGCTTTTCCACCGTCCTTTACCTTTCGCGGACGAGATCCAAGATATGATCGCACCATTCCCCAGGATAGCCCCTTGATCTTAACGGGCAGCTCGGCACCGAATATTATTGACCCGCTGACAGGCTACGAGCGACGGGCGAATTCGTCAGACCTTGCTCGCATAGCTCATCTGATCAACGAGCTCCCCGGATATGATGTCTTCTCAGTCTCGACCCTGGCAGACGATGCACCACCAGGACAATTCAGTCTCTCCCGATTTTACCCCTCCATCAAGAACACAGTGAAACCTGTTCGTGCCAACACCCCTCCTGACGAAGCAGAGGATATGCTTCGCCTGGTTTTCATGATTGCCGGTGGTGAGGGGGCATTTCGGGAACGTCCATTTGTCACCTTCCACTATTGCCCGGTTGTATCTCCATTGACTATGGACTTTGACTCCACCCAAGATTTAATCTTCTTCAAGGAAAGAAATTTACCCAGCTACTTCTCAATTGTTCCCAATGCGGGGCTCACTTCTCCGTTAACCTTGGTCGGCACTTTGGCGCAAAACAACGCTGAGTTCCTTGCTGCCGCCGTTCTCAGCCAGATGATCCAACCAGAAAGTGAGCTGATCTACAATACTTTACCAACAGTTGCCGATATGCGTACTGGAGCATACTCCCCTGGAGCGATAGAAACTGGCATCCTGCACATGGGATGTGCTCAAATGGCACGCTTCTACAATATCCCTTCAGGAGGCTATATTGGCTTGACAAACTCAAAGATCAACGATGCCCAGGCAGGTTATGAAACAGGCATGTCTGTCGTAGCCGGATTTCTTGGTGGCGTAGACATCTTCAACATGGGTGGTTTATTAGACGCCCTGATGGCTTTCGACTTCGCGAAAGCGGTCATCGATAACGACATCGCCATGATGTTGAAACGCATCGCTCGTGGTTTTGAGTTCAGCGAGCAGGATCTTTCATTGGACCTCATCGCTGAAGTTGGCCCTGGGGGCATGTTCGCCGATACCGAACATACCCTGGAACGCATGCGCACGACAATGTACCTGACGCAAATTGCGGACCGTAATCCCCGGCAGCAATGGCAGGAAGAAGGGGCGTTGGATGTCCAGGCGCGTGCGATGCTGAGGGTAAAGGATATACTAACCCATGACAATCCTGCAGTCTTTTCGAAAGATGTCGATCAACAACTCCGGTCGGAATTCGTTGGAATGGTCGCTGGCGATTCTCTGCCTCCTGAAGGTTGGAAATCAGTTTCTCCTCAGGAGGGTGACAAGCCACAAAGGAGAAGACGTCGTCGCCAACGGGTATTGTCCAATTAATATCATTTTCAACTTGCATCTTGATCAATTGTTTATTAGATAAAAATCACGGTCATCTATCAAAAACTGCTCATGCCAAAAACACCTGCTCACGCTGAAGATCTATGCCGGGTTGCCCTTATGCCTTCAGGAAGGAAAGGGAGTGTGCCCAGAGGGTCCAATTTACTTCAAGCCGCCCAAGAGCTTGGGGTTGAATTGGAGTCGATTTGTGGTGGACGACAAACTTGCGGCAAATGCCAGGTCATCGTTGAATCAGGTCATTTCCCGAAACATGGTCTCACTTCCCATCCTGATCATCTCTCACCTCCTTCTCCACTCGAATCAGAATACGACCAGGAACATAACCTCAATGGTCGCAGATTGGCTTGCGCAGCTGAAATCCTGGCAGATGTACTGATCACAGTTCCCGAAGAGAGTCAGGCCCACAAACAGATCATAGCCAAAGAAGCTACACAGCGATTCATAGAGATCGATCCCGCAATTCGGCAGGTATATGTCGAAGTTGAGCCCCCTGAACTCGGTGATCCTCGCGGTGAGTGGGAAAGAATAGCCCTGGCACTGGAAAAGCAGTGGAGTCTTCAAGAGTTGACCATCGACAGTAAACTCTTGCCGGATCTGCAATCCAGCCTGCGCGCTGGTGATTACAAGGTGACCGTAACTCTCTGGCAGGATAAAGAGGTAGTCCGGATACAGCCTGGTTATAGTGAAGGTAGTTTTGGCGTGGCGATTGATATCGGTTCAACCACAGTCGTAGCTCATCTTTGTGATCTGCGCACCGGTGATGTTTTAGCAACGCAGGCTACCATGAACCCTCAAGTTCGCTTTGGCGAAGATTTGATGAGCAGGATCAGCTATATCAACTCTGAACCTCAGGGTTTTGTTCGTATGAACCGCATGATCATCAAATCCATAAACGAATTGATTGAAAAAGCCACTGCCAAGGTGGATCTAACGCCCCAGGATATCACAGATGTGGTCGCTGTTGGCAACACAGTCATGCATCACATATTTCTTGGCATAAATCCCACACAATTAGGCGTAGCACCATTCGCCTTGGCCATCGATTCCCCAATAGATCTAAAAGCTCGTGATCTGGGTTTATCCATCCATCTCTCTGGCAGGGTACATCTCCTGCCCATTATCGCTGGTCATGTAGGAGCAGACAATGTCGGGGTTATGCTGGCCGAATCCCCGCAAGAGCAAGACGAAATCACCCTTATCGTAGACGTTGGAACGAACGCTGAGATCATACTTGGAGATAAAAACAAGGTATATGTCGCCTCCAGCCCTACCGGGCCCGCATTCGAGGGTGCCCAGATCACTCACGGACAACGTGCTGCCCCGGGCGCGATCGAGCGAATCCGTATCGACCCTAAAACTCTGGAGCCTCGCTTTAAGGTGATTGGTTATCCACAATGGATCGCCTCCGGGTCAAATGGATCGATTCCCTCCGAGGTGAAGGCCACCGGGATTTGCGGAAGTGGCATCATTGAAGCCATCGCAGAATTATTCCTGGCAGGGATAATTGACTCAAAAGGTCATTTCCTATCTACATCGGCTGATCGTTCATCAAGGGTCCATTATGATGTTGGTGAAGCTTATTATGTCTTAGTTGATGAACAACTTTCTTCAACTGGTTCACCGATCGTGATCACCCAGGAAGATGTGCGCGCCATACAGTTAGCCAAAGCTGCCCTTTATGCCGGTACGAAGTTGTTAATGGACAACCGCAGTATCACCAAGATCGATCGCGTGATCCTGGCCGGCGCTTTTGGTACATTTATCAGTCCGTATCATGCAATGGTACTTGGATTGATCCCTGATTGTGATCTTGACAAAGTAAACGCGGTGGGTAACGCCGCCGGGGATGGTGCCCGTCTTGCTCTGCTCAATAAGCAGCTGCGTTTGAAAGCCGCCAGGATAGCCCGGACCGTCGAGTATGTGGAAACACCTTTGGCGACCAATTTCCAGGATGAGTTTGTAGCTGCCTTGAATCTTCCCCATGCCAGTGATCCTTTTCCTCACTTGGATGGGGTCCTCCCATTACCGACCGTTGATGTGCAAAAGAAACGTAAAAACCGCATCAGATCGAAATACCGATCACGCAGTTAAAATAATGTTTGTATCCACAACTGTTAATTAGTGATAAAATCCCATTTTATGGAGCCTGGATTTGAATGAACGATGAAATTGACATTTCCCAACTAGAAACTGCTGAAATTTTGGAGCTGATTCAAGACGACCTCTATGATGGATTGGCAGATGAGGTCGTAGTTAGCGTTAAAGAGTTGCTGAACCGGGATATGACTCCCTATGATGTGCTCACCCAGGGATTAGTCGCCGGAATGGCCGTCGTCGGTGATGATTTTCGCGATGGTATCCTCTTTGTCCCTGAGGTATTAATGGCTGCCAAAGCGATGAAAGCTGGTATGGAAATATTACGCCCACTTTTGGTTGAGACGGGCGCTCCCCAAGTCGGCTCGATGGTCATTGGCACAGTTAAAGGTGATATTCACGATATCGGTAAAAATCTGGTTGCCATGATGATGGAAGGTGCTGGGTTCAATGTGATTAATCTCGGAATCAATACCGATGCAGATGCCTTCATTGATGCCATCCGAGAACACAATGTTGATATTTTAGGAATGAGCGCCTTGCTCACAACCACGATGCCTTATATGCAGGTTGTAATCGATGCTCTTAAAGATCAGGGTCTTCGTGAACAGATCATCGTTCTCGTCGGCGGTGCCCCACTGAATGAAGCATTTGCAGAAGAGATCGGTGCTGATGCGTATTGCCGAGATGCAGCAGTTGCGGTTGAAACCGCCAAGAAACTTATCGCCATCAAACGCGGACAGCTGACCTAGGAGGCATTATGACAACCATCCAGTCAATCTTAGAAAAATCTGGGTATGTGATCACTGATGGCGCCATGGGAACTGTGCTGTTTTCATCCGGATTGGATCAAGGTGATCCTCCGGAACTATGGAATGTCGATTATCCAGATCGAGTGGCTGCAGTTCACCAGGCGTATTATGATGCCGGGGCACAGGTCATGCTGACCAATACTTTCGGCGGTAACCGATATCGTTTAATGTTGCACAATGCACAAGATCGAGTCGCGGAGGTCAATCAAGCTGCAGCTGCCATTCTGCGGGAGGTAGTTTCGAAAAACGACAACCAAGCTGTTGTCGCCGGGGATATCGGACCCTCCGGACAAGTCTTAACGCCTTATGGTGAACTTTCTTTCCAAGAAGCCAAAGAAGGCTTCGCACAGCAGGCTGAGGCATTAATCAGCGCAGGTGTGGATGTGATCTGGATTGAAACCATGTCTGATTTGGAGGAAGTGCGCGCGGCTATAGAAGGTGCCCGTCAGGTTTCCGCTGATATTCCTGTTGTTACCACGATGACCTTCGATACACACGGTCATACCATGATGGGAGTTTCTCCAGAGCAAGCCCTGGAAACGCTCACACCTCTTGGGCCTTTAGCTCTGGGGGGTAATTGTGGTAACGGTCCCGAAGAGATTATCGAAGTGATCCAAAAAATGCATGCTGTCGATCCAAATATGACTTTGGTTGCTAAAGCCAATGCCGGTATTCCTGAGCTCGTAAAAGGAAAACCTGTCTATCGAGCCTCACCTGCAGCGATGGCAGATTATGCCGTGAATTCATATCAGGCTGGAGCTCGCATCATCGGCGCATGCTGTGGGAGTACGCCAGACCATGTCAAAGCAATTTCACAGGCTTTAGCTGCCCATACGCAGAGATGAAAGAGATCGCATTCATAGTATGCGGCGCTCTAGCCCGAGAAGTGCTGGAAATTAAACAAAAATACGGTTGGGAAGCGGAAATCTTGGGTGTACCGAGTCTCCTGCATAACAATCCTGAAAATATCACTCCCGCAGTTCTCCAGCGCATCCAACAGGCGAAGAAGGAATACAAACGTATTATTGTTGTCTACGGAGATTGTGGGACCTCCGGGGAATTGGATAGCTTGCTCGAACGAGAAGGTGTAAAAAGGGTCTCCGGTCCGCACTGCTACGAAATGTATGCGAATGGAAAATTCGAAGAGCTGATGGATGGAACCCCAGGCACATTCTTTTTCACTGATTACTTAGTTCGTTCATTTGACCATCTTGTGTTAGAAGGTTTGGGCATCGACAAACATCCCCAGCTGAGAGATGATTATTTCAAGAACTATTCACAGATCGTCTATCTTGCCCAACATGACGATCCAGACCTACGAGAACGGGCTCGTTGGGCTGCTGACCAGCTTGATCTCCCCCTCGAGATCAAACAGACCGGTTATGGTCTACTTGAGAAGCGTTTAGTGGAGCTCGTCGAATTATGAACACGGCCTTCCTAAGTTGTTAAACCAATTTTCCATTGATGCGCTGGCTTCTAAATCACCCCCATTTTCTTGAACTAAACTACAGCATTGTTAACCGTATACTAGCATTATTTGATCGCTGGTTGGTCCCGGGTGGAATAACTGAACAGATCTTGGTCAACCTTGAATTAATGATCAAAGGACCGATCTTCGATTGCCGCATGTGCGGGCAGTGCGTACTGCATGACACCGGTATGACCTGTCCTATGACCTGCCCAAAAAACATGCGTAATGGTCCTTGTGGTGGGGTGCTATTGGATGGAAATTGCGAGATCTTTCCTGAGAAACCTTGCATATGGGTCCAAGCCTGGCAGCGTTCAGCTCGAATGGTGGACTATAAAGAGCACATTCTGCAAATCCGTCCACCTTTAAACAACCAGCTTCAGGGCACATCAGCATGGATCAACGATCTGAACCAGGATATCCCCTTACGTCCCAGAGGGTGGCAAGCTTGAAATCCGGTTCTCGTTTGGAGCGGGTATTGCGTTCAGGAAGGTTTGCCGTCACTGCGGAACTCAACCCTCCCGACAGCGCCGATCCCCAGGCTGTTTACGACCGGGCTTTGGTCCTGGCTGAAGTGTGCGACGCGATCAACGCTACAGACGCCTCTGGGGCGAATGTACACATGTCAAGTGTAGGAATGTGCGCCCTTCTCACTCGTGCAGGCTATGAACCGATCATGCAGGTTTCATGTCGCGACCGCAACCGCATCGCCATTCAAGGCGATCTGCTGGGTGCAGCCGCAATGGGCGTACGAAATGTACTCTGTCTCACTGGAGATGGTGTTCAAACTGGCGATCAACCAGAGGCAAAAGGTGTATTTGATCTCGACTCGATCAGCTTATTACGCACCGCGCGTACATTAACCGACCAGGGTCGCTTCCTGAGCGGGAGAAAATTAGATGTCAAACCACGCTTCTTCCTAGGTGGGGCATCCAATCCATTTGTACCGCCTTTCGATTTCCGTCCGCAGCGCTTGATCATGAAAGTAAAGGCGGGCGCAGATTTTATCCAAACCCAATATTGTTTCGATGTACCCCGCTTGCAGAAATTCATTGACGCCGTACGGCAGCTTGATCTGGATGAAACAGTATACATACTGGTGGGTGTTGGCCCCCTCCGCTCAGCTAGAGCAGCGCTGTGGATGCGAGCTAACATTCCGGGGGTGATCATTCCGGATGAGATTATCGATCGTTTGAACGGAGTTCCACCATCCAAGCAACAGGCGGAAGGCAAGCAAATATGCGTGGAGATCATCGAACAAGTCCGTGAAATCGAAGGAGTATGCGGTGTACATGTTATGGCATACCGGCAGGAGGAATTGGTAGCTGAAATAATTGAAGAAGCCGGTCTGCTTCCCCGGCGCTGGCAGTACCGGCGTGATAAATCAAAACCCAGTCAGGAGAAGGCTAAATAATGGAAACAATCATCACATCACCCACTCAAGAGGTACGTATCGGACCGGATCATCCGTTCGTGATCATCGGAGAACGGATCAATCCCACCGGACGCAAAAAGCTGGCCGCCGAGATGGCCGCCTGGGATTTCGAACGCGTCAAATCAGATGCCGTTGCCCAGGTAGAGGCCGGTGCGCAAATGCTGGATGTAAACGCTGGCATTCCCATGGCAGATGAACCCGCTATCCTCGCCGAAGCAATCCGCATCCTCCAAGACCTGGTCGAAGTGCCGCTCTCCATTGATTCATCCATTGTCGCTGCGCTCGAGTCCGGGTTAGCCGCCTACCAGGGCAAGCCATTGGTCAACTCTGTAACAGGCGAAGAAGATCGTTTGGAGTCAATACTGCCATTGGTTGCAGAACACCACGCAGCTGTGATCGGCATCACGAACGATGAGAGCGGCATTTCTGAAGATCCAGGGGTTCGCTTCGAGGTGGCCAAAAAGATCGTCGAACGCGCCGAGTCATACGGTATTCCCCGGCAAGATGTCGTCATTGACCCGCTCGCCATGCCGGTTGGTGCAGTCAATTCCGCTGGAGTGTCGCTCTTCACCATCACCCGTAAGGTTAGGGAAGAGCTTGGCTGCAACACAGTCTGCGGGGCTTCGAACGTCTCTTTTGGATTGCCCGATAGGGAAACGCTGAATGCCACTTTTGTTGCTATGGCCATTGCCGCAGGGATGACCTGCGCCATTACCAATCCCCTTGTCGAAGACCTTCGCAAGACCGTTCTGGCAGCAAATGTCTTCATGGGTCTGGATGAAAATTGCTTGGCCTGGCTCAAATATCAAAGGAAGTCGAAGAAGAGCGATGATGGTTCCCGTCGGCGCAGACGGAGACGGACTTAGGATTTATTTCAGACGATTCGATTAATAATCTACGATTGCTACTTTACCGATTATTGTCATTCTGAGCAAGGAACGAGCGAAGAATCTACGCATTCTTCACCAATTTTCTTCCCAACCTTGGAGGGTCTTCATCTCTCTCGACATCGCTCCGGAATCAGCAATTGTTCCCCGCAAGACATTAATTATTTAGGCAGTAACCAGTAGTAATTAATAAATTTATGACTGATAACAAAAACATCCCGGATGTATCAATTTTTCGACCGGTGCTGATAGTTTCCGGTCTCATAATTATCATGGCCGCCATGCGCGCTGCCTCAACTGTGGTGGCCACCTTATTCTTCATCTTCTTCATCGCTTTATTCTTCCTTCCCTTCAAGGGCTGGTTGATTCGCAAGCGCGTTCCATCCTGGCTGGCTGTTCTGATCATCATCACTATTTTGATATTCGTGATCGCTGGAGTACTTGGATTGCTTTACATCTCCTCGAATCAGCTGTATCAAAACATCTTCGCCGAGCAGGCTGATCTCGAAACTTACCTTGAGGGTCTCCAGGATGAGCTGGCCCAATTGGGCATCTCTCCAGCCGATCTAGGACTTAGCGGAGATGGCATCGGAGAACAGCTCTCGGGAGCGGCAAGCGGAATCCTTCCGGGTATTCTCGGCTCCGGGTTCACCTGGTTCACGATCGCCATTGTGATCTTCGTGGCAGTGATCATGCTGCTGGCAGAGGCGGAGGGCTATATCCAGCGCCTGCGCGACTCCGTGGGCGCAGATAATCCTGCCTTTGCTGCCCTCAGAGGTTTCGCCCGCGATTTAATGGGCTGGTTGATAGCCAGAGGTCAGGTCAATGTCATCGTAACCATAGCTGTGATGATCTTGTTGTTGGCGTTAAATGTGAATGGTGCCTTAATTTGGGCGGTGATGACTTTCTTCTTGGGTTTCATTCCATTTCTCGGATTGGCCATTGCTGCTCTTCTGCCTGCCTTGCTGACTTTCGTCCAGCAGGGATTGACCAGTGCATTGCTGCTCGGATTGGGATATTTTGTCATCAGCACGATCTCAGAGAACATCCTCTGGCCAAAATTTTTAGGGCGCGGGTTGAATATGTCCGCCGCTTATATTCTGGTTTCTGCCTTAGTTTTTGGATGGTTGATGGGGATTCCGGGGATTCTTTTGTCCGGACCGCTGTCCGTTTTCCTTCTGCTGGTCCTCTCCCTGTTCAAAGAGACCAGCTGGATCACCAATATGATCGTTACTCGGGATCAGAGTGAAGCAGCAGAAGAGAATTAAAACTAAAATCATCAAAAAAATAGGACAGTTCCACTCTTATCTCTTTATAATGTACAGTTTTTTATGCAATCCCCCCACCATCTACAACTAAGGTCGTCCCCGTGACAAAGCTCGCTGCATCACTCGCCAGGAATAATACCGCCTGTGCCACTTCCCTTGGTTGTCCGTATCGTCCCATAGGTCGTTCAGCAGCCTCTGCCAAGAAGTTCTCTTTGTTCAGCCCAAGTTGTACAGCTTCTCCATGCAGCATTGGTGTGTCGGTATCGCCGGGGCAGATGCAGTTAACCCGGATGTTATCGGGGCCGTGATCGATCGCCATCGCCCGGGTCAAGTTCACCACTCCACCTTTCGAAGCGCAGTACGCAACGGCATTCCTCCCCCCTCTCAATCCCCAACCCGAACCATTGTTGATGATCGCCCCCCCTCCCGCTTTTACCATCACAGGTAGGGTGAATTTGCTCATCAGATATATCGACTTAACATTGACCTCCATCACCCGGTCCCATTCAGTTTCGCTCAACTCAAGGATGTTCGCCCGACGGATTATTCCCGCATTATTGAACAGGATATCCAGCCCACCATACTGCTCAACTGATTTTTCGACAGCTCTCTGGCAATCTTCTGCACGAGACACATCGCCATGTATATATATCGCCTCACTACCAGAGGCTTGGATTCCCTTAACCAAATCCTTTCCTGCTGCATCATTAACATCTACGATCGCCACAGCAGCACCCTCTTCGGCAAAAAGCTGTACGGTTGCCCGTCCAATACCCGAAGCCCCGCCGGTGATTAAGGCACATTTTCCTTGCAATGCGTTCATTTTCTCTCCTTAAGTCGAAATCCTGTACACTGCCTCTTCCCGGTATCCAGTCGTGACAGTGATATATCCCCTGAGCAAATCGTCCATTCTTTCGTCTCCCGTGTCCACAAGTAGAGGTCTACCTTTCAGTGCATGCAGCTTCTCTGGTGTGCAAACTACCCAGATATTCTCCTTTCCGGCGCGCTGAATCACCCTGGGACTGATCGGTTGGTTGCCGCGGCCAAATAGAAATCCCTGACCCCCGATCGGAGTCACAACGATCTTTGTTGACTTGTTTTCGATCAACCTTAGCAGCTGCTTTTCAGTCACATCTTCTGCCACCACACCTTCTGAAGAGACCACGTCCACCCCTACCAAAGTCTTCCTCACCCCAAGCATGTCTGCAATCGCCCGGATCGTGGTCCCAGGACCCAAAATATATACGGTATTGGGGCATATTTTTTCTGCCACATCGCACGCGATGGCTTCCATTTGGACGGCTTCGCTCTTGGGCGTCGGTGTTTTCTGGTTTTGCACCAATCGTCTCTGGTTAGGCACCCTCAGATACCCGAACAAGCGAGTGCTGACAATACCTCGCCGGTATGTCTCTTCATCGAGATCAACTACCTCTGCTTCTCGCAGTGTCATGGAAGGGTTGCCCAGGAAAGCGCCAGCCAATTCACCAGCCGCGCGGGGATGATTTGCAAAGACCGCCGAATGAATCTTGACCCCAGCTGGAATTCCGATCACTGGTAGTTGCTCGCCGACTGCTTGATAAATGTCTCGTGCTGTTCCATCACCTCCTGCAAATAACAGCACCTCCACCTGAGAAGCGAGCATTGCCTGAGCGGCTTGTTGAGTATCTTGAGACGTGGTTGCACCCGGATTGACCTCCCCGATGATCAATGGCACAAATCCGCAATTACTGGCAGCCGTTGCACCCATTTCACCAGGTGGGGTAAGTACTTCCAGGTCAGGTTGTAAAACTTTAAGCACCTGAAGCGTTCGCTCAGCTCGCTGCTCAGCTTGTGGAATGGCGCCTAGCTCAATGGCTCGCTGCTGAATAGCTTTCCCGTCACTACCTTTCAACCCCACCCGACCGCCGATCCCGGCTATCGGATTGATGATCAACCCCATCCGCTTGACTTCATTATCCTCCCTTGGATATGGTGACCACATACCTCAAGGCGTCTCCTGTCCAGTTTTGCGCAAATATGCCCGCCAGGTCACAGCCCAATTTCTGGGTTCATCCAGCGACTCATGTTTAGTTTTATGGACTGTACTGTTATGAGGCGCATTTTTCACGATCTCAGGACTTTCGTAAGCTTCCTCTGCAATGTGCGCCAGGATAGCGGCGTACTCATCTAAATCAGCTTTTGAATACGACTCTGTGGGCTCCAGTGTCATCGGCTCTGGGACGATATACGGATGGTGACTGGTCCAGTAGTGAGTACCGAAATCAGCCACCCTCAGACCGATCTCCTCGGAATGAACACCTGTTTCTTCTGCCAATTTTTCCCAGCTGTAGCGCACCTGCTCGATGCGTCGCTTACCTTCGGCATAAGGCGCGCTGGCACCATTAATCTCCAGCACCTTTTGCAATAGATAGTTATTATTCAGCACTGCCACTTCAGCTACTTCCCGTAAACCCTCTGCACCCAGACTCATTATCCAGGCGTATGCCCGCAGCATATTCTGTGCTACACCGTAAAAAGGACCAATTTTGCCGATAGAGTCAGGTAGATCATGGTTAAGAAAAAATCTGTCCCCATCGAAGTCAATTATCGGCACTGGCAGAAAGGGTGCTAGTTCATTCGTCACGCCACTTGCACCTGCAGCTGGACCTCCACAACCATGCGGCGTGGAGAAGGTCTTGTGCAAATTAAAATGACAGAGATCAAAACCTGCCTCTTTTGCACGAGTGATCCCTAATATCCCGTTGGCATTGGCCTGGTCATACGCGCACAATCCGCCCGCATC
>JBFFIU010000042.1:0-15581 GCA_041556275.1 Anaerolineales bacterium
ACCAGGCACGAGATTTAATTGCTGATCCAGGTCCATTTACCGCAGAGAATTTGAAGGGGCGTTTTTCAGGCTGAGCTGATCAGATTAATAACATGACTCACTCTGAACATTGATCTCAGAGTGAGTCATTTTTTAAATTCTCAGTTAGCAGCAATGAGCGTTAAGGTAATGGCAAACCTGGCTCACCAACTTCAACTTTCATGAGAGCCGGACCCGTTCCACCGGGGGGTCCAATGGCGTAATTGGTGACAAACACGCTTTGACGATCACCCTTTCCAGTGCCGAAAGACAGGCTTGCAGGAAAGTCCAGGCCATCCGCCGCAGTCGCCAGAGTCGTGATCTCTTTTGTTTGCGCATCAATCTTGACCAGTTTACTCTGCGCTATTACTACTCCATAAATATTCCCATGTACATCTAAGGCAATACCATCTAGAGGTGTAAGCTCGACTGGGTCTTTCACGAATATCTCCGGTGTCCCAGCGCTGCCGTCCTTCATTACTGGAATGCGCACAATCTGAGCTTCAGTTGTATTGGCTACGTAGAGACTGCCATGTCGGTAGGCGATACCGTTGGCTCCGATGGGGAAAGGAGGCGCTCCTGGGTCCGGCAGGATGAAACCTACCAGAGTCTCGTCCTGTATCCAAAGTTCCGCGCTGCCTCCTGGCGGGATGCGCCAAACAGCACCAAAGATCGTATCTGTTACATAGAGATTGCCACGTTTGTCGAATGCCAAGGCGTTTGGAAAGGTTATCGCCCCTGTCCCGGGCAAACGCTCACTATTTCCATCTCTATCGATCTTGTATACGCCCTGAGTATTTTCATCTACAGAGACCAAAGCAGCATACACATTCCCAGGTGCGTCGACTGCAAGACCTAACACCCCTGGGGCAGGCAGGTATGCAAAATCTGACATCTCGCCTTCAGGGCTGAATTTAACGATCTTGCCTAATGGGTCTAAGCCCACGTATACATTGCCAAACTTATCGACTGCCACACCTTCAGGCAGCTCACCTAGAGCCGGATTGAAATTGAACAACGTGGTAACATGACCATCCGCCAATACGGTTGACATGCCCAACGATGTCAGCACCAGAATCAAGATCAATATCAAGCTAATTTTTGATTTTCCACTCATTTTATTTACCTCCTCCGAAATGTGGTGGATTCGTGAGAAATTGTTAGAAGATTTGGCCAGTAAAATCGAACCGACACTGGCAATTGCTTCGAGCTGCGATGCAATCACAAATTATTGAGCTCAAATAGTTTATAGATTATCAATTCTAATTGCTGCACCTCCTTAGTAGCCTAAGTAAGCCCACCTGTTACAGACATGGATGATAGCGTAGATGAATTACAGGCATGCATACCCTCGAATTCCGCCCGAAATTTAGATAAGATTGGTATGGTTTGATTCGATTATACTATAAATTTGGAATTAAATTCGAGGAGCAGCCCTTGAGGAATAATTCACTCCACCCCTCCTGGAAGTTTGGAACACCCATCATAGCGGCCTGCTTGTTAGTATCGCTCCTGTGTGCATGCATTATTCCCGGGAGCCAAACACAAACGATCTCTACCTCCACCGCCAATCCTGGGGAAACACCGACTTCAATAACTTACGGTGGAAGCGATGAACTTAATCCAGACCAGGTGGCAACCCTATCCAGCCTGAAGAAGATTGACGATCACCCGCTATACACGATGCAGTACGTAGGTCAGTATTCGCAAATTATTTCAGGGCTGCTTAATGAGGAGAAGTTCAATCAAATATGGTCCAGTAATTCCCAGCAATGGTCCTGTTCCTTGTTTGCCGCATTGGGTGATGACCAAGATATGTCATTTGGACGTAATTTTGACTGGCAATTCAGCCCTGCACTCCTGCTCTTCACAAAACCACCTGATGGATATGCATCAGTATCTATGGTAGATATGGCTTATTTAGGATTTGATCCAGACCAAGCCGGAGCATTGACCGAGCTATCACTGGAAGATCGGCAAGCACTGCTTCTATCTCCCCATCTACCCTTCGACGGAATGAACGAAACTGGCCTGACGATAGGCATGGCAGCCGTCCCGCCTGGGAATATGATCACAGACCCTGCAAGAACCACGATCGGCTCACTCGATGTCATACGCAAGATCCTGGACAAGGCAGCAAATATCGAGCAAGCTATCGCTATCCTGGGCAGCTATAACATCGATTATGGGAGCGGGCCGCCCCTACATTACCTGATCGCTGATGCCTCTGGAAAGGCTGTTCTGGTGGAATTCTATCAAGGCCAGATGCACCTGATCAGAAATGAGAGACCCTGGCTATCAGCGACCAATTTCCTATTAAGTTCTGTGGATGATCCTCAAGGTCAATGCTGGCGATACGATAAAATTGATAAGGAGATGAATACGTCGAAGGGAAATCTCTCCAAAACAAGAGCAATGGATCTGCTATCAAGCGTTTCTCAAACCAGCACTCAGTGGTCGATCATATACCACATGACGACTGCAAAGATTGAAGTTGTCATGGGGAGACAATATAATCACCAGCATGAATTTATTCTCAACCATTAAACCTGGAGGCATTGTGCTCGATTTCACTTCCGTACGCAATAATCAAACCACTCTTACAGATTTAGCTACCAATCTATCGCGTGTTGATCTGATCGAATTAACAAACGAGATGATAGATGCCCAGCTGCGCCTGATCGATGCCTGCACCAATGCCGATGTCGTATTCGTTCCGGATGATCCTGTGGCTTATGATCCATTCGCTGAGGATCCGGAGGATGTGACACTGGCGTGGACTTTAGGGCACGTTATCGTGCACGTCACTGCCTCATCAGAGGAAGCTGCTTCCATATCTGCTGAGCTGGCGCGAGGGGTAAAATACCACGGACGCTCGCGCTACGAGACTCCCTGGCAGACGATTAAGACGATCAAAGATTGCCGTGAACGACTTGAAGAGAGTCGCCGAATGCGACTGGCCAGTCTGGAGATGTGGCCTGACCAACCTCACCTGAAAAACGAATACAAATCCAGACCTGGAGCGCCACCAATGAATACCATCACCCGTTTCATCTATGGCTTGATGCATGATGATGATCATATCCTGCACCTGGCTGAAATTGTAGAGCAAGCAAAAAAGGCGCGCACTCGTCCTATAGATTAATTGGCACACAAACCCACATATTCTTAATTTTTCACAGAAGTCCATGAAAATTTCACAGGCAAATACGATCGGAGAGGAGATCGCAGTTTGTATCAGGGATGGTGACGTAGACTCTGCCTGTGCGTTAATCGAGCCGATTTTACACGAGCGGGTACCATTTTCATCCCTCAATCGGATAGGTGTGATAATTGGCAACTGCTCATTAGAGACCGTGAATTTATTTCTAACGAGAATAGCTGATGGAAAGACAATGGGAGGTTGGGTTGTCATCGGGAGTGCATTGGGTGAACAACTGGATCGGGATTTCTGCGGCGCTTTTATGCGCTGCAGAGACTACATCATTGCCGGAGATGCGTGGTACACGGCGGATATCCTCGGGGAGCGGGTGCCTGGTCCTGGTTTAGTCAATGATTTCGATCAAGGGATGGCGAGCCTCAAGCCCTGGCGCATTCATCACAACCGCTGGGTTCGGCGAACAGTAGGTGTCAGCGCACATTACTGGGCGAAAAAGAGCAAGGGTGCTGAAAAATATGCATCATCCGCTGAGGAATTATTAAAATTCTTGACCCCAATGTTCTGCGAGTGGAATATGGATGCAGCCAAGGGAATTGGCTGGGGAATTAAGACGTTGGGGAAGTATTACCCGCAACTGGTTACTGCATGGCTTGTAGATCTATTAAGAAACCCTCAGCTTCATTACCGAGCTTTAATGTTACGTAAGGCAACCACCTATCTTCAAGAGGCACAGAAGGAACAAGTCAAGAGTGTGGTCAAATGAAGCTCGAATTTGCCGAGTATAAACCGAAGAAGATCGTTAACGTCCACAAGCATGTTGACGGTCCCTGGTTTTGGGGCAAGTATTCTGCCCATCCATACATCGGATGCCGCAGCGGATGCGAATTCTGTTATCTACGAGGAAGCCGCTACCTTGGTAAACGTCACCCAGATTCGTTCGATACATTGATCCAAGTAAAAA
The DNA here is from genome assembly GCA_041556275.1 of Anaerolineales bacterium. GTDB lineage: Bacteria > Chloroflexota > Anaerolineae > Anaerolineales > UBA4823 > PFL25. Next base: position 4,140 of record JBFFIU010000042.1, read on the forward strand.
CCAACGCGATTGAATTGCTCAACAAGGAGCTCAATCGGCTGAATGTAGATGTCATCGCGGCTGGTGACTGGCAACAACCAGCTGAGGATCGATACCGACTCTCGCGCAGCATGTTGGAGAGCGTCTACCAGCACGGCTTTCCCCTTTTCATTGTTGAGAGATCTCCACTCTTAATCCGAGATCTCGATCTGCTGATCGACATCAACCGCCAGAACTGGGTAGGGGTTGTGATCAGCATCAGCAGCCTGGACCCGGAACTTAAGCGAGCTTTTGAACCCCACAGCCCAGGGGTCAAACGCCGATTACAACTCATGCAGCAGTTGTCCGATGCGGGCATCATGGTCGGCACAGGCTTGATGCCTATCCTGCCATTTGTTGGGGACGACAAAGATCACCTGGAGGAAGTTGTTATCGCAACGAAGGACCATGGGGGGGAATTCATTATGGCAGGAGGCTTAACAATGGATGGCGCCCAAGCCGAACGCACCCTATCCGCAGCCACTTTGTTAAATAGGACTTTGGAAACCCGTATCCGAGATTTATATGGATGGGAAATCGCCGGGAAACCACGCTATGGCCCTCCACAGAACTACAATGCCAAGTTGGGTTTGATCGTTCGCGAATTGTGTGATCGGCACGGACTTATGGATCGCATGCCACGTTATATCTCACCTGGGTCATTAAGTGTCAATAAATGCATCGCGGAGCGCTTATTTCTGCGCACATACGATTTAGAACTTGAGGGAGCAAAACAGTACCAGATATTCGCCTACCGGAAAGCAGCATGGACTGTGGATGAGTACCCAGAAAGTGTTTTGGATATATACCAGGCGCAAGGAACAACTGGTTTAGAAGAATTACCGGGCATCGGAAAAAGCATTTCAAAGCAGATCGGCACATGGCTTGATGAATGAGAGATTCTGCATTTCAGGTTGAGCCAACTCACTTAGAGATCCTAATTTTAAAGATTGTGACAACCAAAATAGTAATTCCAGTAATGAATCTTAATTATGATTTTTTCGAAAGCATGTCACCCTGAGGGCAACCTTGTCCCCGAGTGGACAAACCGGGGGCCTGTCCCAAGTCGAACAGATCTTGTTCCTGGAACCAGGACCGGGGGGAAGGGTCTCTGAGAAGATATAATGGGTTTCTTCCTCCGGTCTGTCCCTTCCCGGGACAGGACTTTGTTCAGAATTACATCTATGTTCTTGACGGACAGTACCATTGTTAAATAAAATTGTTGGATTTGCGAGTGAAAAATTAGTTGTAAATTACTTGAGAACAGCCCTGATTTCCGGTTAAAATAAGATTGGATTTATCAACATTTAACGGTGAATGCCGGATACGGTCCTAAAGGGAAAAGGAGGGATGGCAATGGTTTATTTTGATAAGAAAACCATCAATCTGTTGGTTGATGCATTCAATCGGCGAGATCTTGAACCCGTCACAAAATTGTTTGCCGATGATGTTGTGCTGCATTATCCAGGAAAGAACCGCGTTTCCGGTACTTACCAGGGTAAACAAGGACTATTAGAATTTTGGCAAAAACAAATCGAATTAACTGGAGGGAGCTTTCGAGGAAATGTGATCTCTGTCTGCCAGGGAGAAGGCTCGTTGATATTAGTCATGGAAACCAATGTAGACCACGCTGGTGAAACACTTTCCTGGCAAAGAATAAACCGCTACCAAATAGCAGATAACAAGATCGTCGAAGCCTGGATTTTTGAGGGTGACCAATACGCTGCTGATACTGTGTTCGCATAATCCTGTCTCAGGCGAAAAGGGTGGGATACTGGTGGGACAGGAGATTTCGACGAATTGTTCATATTGAGGTGCGGTAATTTTCACCCAAACCTAGAGAACAAAGCATATGACTCAAAGAGCTTTCCAAGATTATTACAGCGAACAATTCAGTCATTGTTATGGTTGTGGACGCTTAAATGATCGCGGGCTGCAAATCAAGAGCTACTGGGATGGAGATGAAACTGTATCAACTTTCCACCCCAGACCTTACCATACAGCAATCCCTGGTTATGTTTATGGTGGCTTAATTGCTTCCTTGATCGATTGTCATTCAACGGGCACCGCAGCAGCAGCAGCATACCGGGCGGCTGGACGCGGGATGGATACCAAACCAATCTTACGCTTCTTGACCGCCTCACTGCACGTTGATTACCTGCGACCGACCCCGATCGATAAACCTATTGAGATACGTGGCTGGGTGGAGGAGATCAAAGGTCGCAAGGTTGTTGTGAAAAGCAGTCTATCTGTAGACGGTGAGATCTGCGCGCGTGGTGAAGTCACTGCAGTTCAGGTGCCCGAACACTTAATAGACCCTAACTTACCAGCAGATGAGAAATAATGGGATGATTGGGCGGGAAGAACCGCTTAATTATGCTCGGAGACTGGGATGGTGAAATGGAAAATTGTACCCCGATTCAATTCGCTCTCAAACCAGATCTGACCACCCTGCATTTCAACCAATCTCTTCGTGATGCTCAATCCAAGACCGGTACCGGTCGATTCTCGCACTCGGGGATCTTCTGAGCGGAAGAATTGTTGGAAAATTATCTTTTGATCTTCCTGGCTGATCCCAAGCCCCGTATCCGATACGGTTAGATGCAACACCCACTCAGCACCTTCAGGGTCCCAGCGATTATTCACTTGTTCCCCACTGATCACGATCCTGCCTCCAGGTGGTGAATATTTGTGTGCATTGCTGACCAAGTTGGTCAGGATCTGAATCATACGCGTGTTATCACACCAGACATCCGGTAGGCCGGCAGGTAAATCAATGTCGAGTGTTTGTTCTTTAGCCTCGATTTCCTTCTTCAATGAGCTGGCAACTTCACTTGTGATGTCTACCAAAGACCTGTTAGCAAATTCGAGATGCAATTGATTCGCCTCTATGCGGGAGATATCTTGCAGGTCTGAGACCAAAGTGCCCATACGCTGAGCATTTGAACGAACTGTAGCCAGGAAACGAGTCTGTGCCTCATTAATCGGTCCCACAGAACCGCGCAACAACAAATCACTGTAACCTCTGATAGAGGTGAGGGGATTCTTGAGTTCATGGGCTGCCGCTGAGACAAATTGGCTCTTAACCAGATTAGCCTTTTGGACTTCGCCGTAAAGTTGAGCATTGGAGAGAGCGATGGCTGCATGGTCGCTCAAACGGGAGAGAAAAGCGTGCACATCATCTGTGAAGCATGAACTGCTAATGCTCTCTAAGAAAAGAAAGGCGATTACCTGAGAATCGCGTCTAATGGGGATTACTATTCGGCTCTGTGATCCGGATAATAATGCTGAAAGTCCATCTCCAGTCTGATTGCTGTCATCAGACAAAGTGCTCGAAGTCTCTGGCCCTTCTAATCCTTTCTTTGGACTGAGTGTTTTACCTGTATCAAAAACAGCGTGTAATTCGGACAAGAACTGAGGCAGCTCATCATCCAATAGATCATCTGAATACCCCTGAGTTGATACCACCTTCAGGGCATCATCCTCTACCAATCCGATTAATCCGGAATTCGCTTTAGAGCGGAGTATCGACCATTCAAGCATAATGCGCATCACTCGATCAATGTCCAGGCTGGCATTTAACTCCCGATCGATACGCTGCATTACCGATAATTCGTCTACCCGGGCAGCAAGCGCCTGGTCGGTTTGGGTGTACAATCGAGCGTTTTCAATAGCGACCACAGCCTGTCCAGCAAATGCGGTTAACAGCTCTAGATCTTTCAAATTAAATGGTGAGCGATCCTCCTTGTTGAGGATCTCTAAAACCCCGATCACTATACCCTTAACCACCAGAGGGACAACCATGAGATCCTTAGTTGAAAATCCGGTATCTTTATCGGCATTAAACCAATCTTCACTCCGCCTAACATCATTCTGGATAATGGCCTGTTTCGTGGTGACAGCCTTTCCAACCAGCCCTACACCAGGTGGCAATCGCTGCCCTTCCAGATCTGCACCTACTGGTCCAATTGCAACTTCAAAGACCAACTCACCAGTCTGCTCATCGATCAATAAAAGACTGCCAGCCTCGCAATCCAAAATCTCGACTGCGCTTCCCAAGATACGGTTCAATAAAGGATCAAGTTCCAAAGTTGAAGTGAGACTGCGAGTGATCTCATTAAGGGTTGCCATTTGCCGGGTTCGTTTTTGTGATTCGTCGAGTAATCTTGATTTGATTATTGCACCAGCGACAAGATCAGCTATGGCTTGCAGCAACTCAACTTGATCTCCTGTATAACGAACTGATAAATCCCGGCTACCCAAGCTCACAGCCCCGATTGTGTCTGTTCCCGCATTGAGAGGTACACTCATCCAGGCATGAATGGCATTTTCATCCGGGGATATTCCCCGTCGTGTGCATTCGCCAACATAATCGATGGTAACGATGCTTTGACGATTTCTTATCGTTTCAGCTTCAAGACTCTGATTGACAATCGGAGAGTAGGTTTCCCGATTTGGAAAACGTTCACCGTTCGCGATGTAGAAGACATGATGAAAGTTGCCTTCCGGTTCATCCTTTAAAGTTATGCGAAAATCAACAGTAGAAATGAGATTACTGGTTTGGGTATAAAACATCTCCAGCATTTCACCAAAGGAGAGCTGCAGGTTTATTCCTTCTGCAACCCGGGTAATCGTATCCATTTCATGAACCCGACGTTCGAGAGCTGCGATGACATGTGAACGTTCCAAGGCGAGAGAAGCCCGATCACACAATGACTCAAGAAAATTAACTGCCTGGATTGAATATGGCTCACCCGAAAGACGAGATCCTAAGGCAAGCCAACCAACCATACCTGCCCGACCTAATATCGGCACGAACAGCTGGGCACCCAGAATAGCGAGACGCGCCTGATCTACCTGTAATTCTTCTGGTAATCTACTCTCATCTGCGAGGAATAAAGTTGCCTCACGTTGGGCAAGTAATTGAGCCAACGCGCCATTCTTCGCGAAATGAACATCACTGGTCGGTCTGCCGACTTCATCATGCGCGGCGAGAAAGAACAAATTATGCTCATCGATCAAATATACAAATATCCTGGAAGGCGAGAGATCTCGATCTACATATTTGTTCAACAAACTCACAATCTCTTCAAGGTTAGTCAATTGGGTCAATTCATGTCCGAAATCTTGTAAGCGATCCTGGTAATTTTCTTTACCGCGGAAAAACATCCCTTCCACTCGAGATCGCATACTCCTGTGCAAAGGATTGAAGGATAAGGCGATCAAGAACACGATCACACCGATCAACAGAGGTTGATTAATCTCGATCAGATCGGCGAGTATGAGGTTTGCACCACTTACCAATAACGCATAACCAGTGGAGACAATTAGCAACAACAGCCCAAATGACAATCCCCGATTGAGCAAGAATTGCATATTCAGAAGACGATAACGTAGAATTACGTATCCTAAGACTACCGGAAAGGTAGTTATGGGAAGGAGGAGATATGGAGAAAACCGGATGGCGGGTTGAATTGCATTGATTGATAACCAGACGAGCAGTGGAGCAAAGGCTATTCCCGAACCCCATAGAATAAGTCGAGCCTGCTCTCTTACCAGGGGCGAAGGCGAGTCAATTCGGCGGACAAATGTTGAACCCAGGAAAAACAGCAATGCCAATACAATGAAAACGGCTTCAAGAAACAAGATGACACCAAAGCCACCAGTTGAATCCGCATAAACTTGAATGAATATCGCGATCAGGAAAAGCAAACCAGATGGTAAATAACCTAAATAACGCAGGAATGGATAGTGGAAACTGACCTGCCCTTCTTCAGGAAATATTAAAGCCAGGTTGATCAGCGCTCCTCCTGAAAGGGATATCGAGAATGACCATAAGGCTATCAGCCGCTGAGTTGAAACTACCGGAAATAAACAGAATAATCCAATGGCAACTGAAGTCGAGAGAAGTGAAAAAACCTGACCTACTGAATCATTTCTACGTAAACTGAAAACCCAAATTCCACTGATCAAGTAGGCGAATCCTAATAAATATGGCAAATACAAGAATGTCCACCTATCCCCTAAAGAGAATTCGGGGTAATCCTGTAACCAGCCATTTATAAGGAGAGGTACACTCACCAATATAATAACTGCCAGAACTTGGAATACCATCAATATAAACAGATTTATTCTGTCCCCCCAAAGCAAGCGGGGACGCGAAGGCATCACATTCTGCATGCTTGGCATATTCAGATTGTATTTTAGCGATTGGGGAAGTGCAAGAGATACAAGCCGAATCTAACCATAATGTAAGTAAAAACCGGAAAATTACCCCCTAGAGACAGATCGCAAGTAGTCCTCAACAGCCGCCTGATGCCCTACATCATGATGCGCTTTTTCGGAAAGATACCATTTGTGCTCCAGCACCTGGCAATAAAGTTCGGGGAGATCGGATTGTGGTTTGATGAGCGTGTCAAGGTCTTCCAAAGTGGGGAGATAAATTTCCTCTAACCATTTATAGGCTGCAACGTTGATCGGAGTATCTCGGCCATATTTTTGGGAAATAGTCGCTTGAAGTTCGTAAATTTCATTCATCATTTTCCGCGCTTGCATCTCTTCGGCCGCAATACCAGTCAAGCCTAACAATTGGTCACTGTGGAAATTGCGATCGGTGACAACCACCCGGAAATTCAGATGGTCTCCAGAGTCACCAGCCGTTAAATTGACCTCCCCTATTGAAAATCCCAATTCATTTAGAACCTGGATACGTTCCTGGATACGATATTTCTCATCTGGATTAATTAATACTTGACGATTTATCTCCTCCCATAGATTTTGGTATCTAATGCGGATCGAAGCACCTGTATCATCGCTAGGCACTCCATCCATGAGCAGATCAGCGGCCCCTAATTCAGCCAGTTCGCCGTCCACATTCTCTTCCATAATCTGCAAATCATGCAAGCGAAACGTGGGAGGAGGTATGCCTGGATGGACCTCAGCGGTCTCCGCATCTACCAAATATGCCTGCAGTGCACCCGCATCCCTGCGGAAAAGGGTATTGGATAAAGAACAATCGCCCCAATAAATTCCGACTAAATGCAGCTGTACCATTAGTCCTGCGATGGCATCCAACAGATGATCTCTATAACGCATCAAACTGCGACGCATGAATAATGAGCGATAAGGCAAGGATCGATCAAGAAAGCGGGTTATCAATATGCTTCTCTTTCCCAAATTCGTCTCTGTTAGGGCATGCCCAACTGGCATTACTACCGGAAGACGAAGGCTTTCCATATGAAGGAGAAGGTCATACTCATTTTCCGCCAATTCAAGCGGCATCTCTTTAAGTGCGTATATCGTGCCTGATACATTTATAAACACAACTGGATGGCGTGATAATCCATGCGGCACTTCTTCCAGATAACGACAACGCCCCGACCATTCTGAGAGAGTAAAATCCCATGGCAGATCGAGGAAATCAGGATTCCCAGGTCGCAAGGAAATGTTCAAGGGTAATGGAGCAGGCATACTTTTCTCACTGCACGACAAATTTACGCGATTGTTCGATGTACTCCAGGCTTTGGTGGCGGAAATACGTGTTGTAAAGAGAGGCATAATGCCCATCTTTTGCCAATAAGTCCTGGTGATCTCCTTCCTCAATGATGCGACCATCCTCCAGCACGATGATCCGGTCCGCGGCTTTAACAGTCGATAACCTATGGGCGATCAAAATGCTGGTTGTGCCCGCTAAAATCATACCTAACGCCTGTTGAATCTGCCATTCCGTGAACGGATCAATGCTGGCAGTTGCTTCATCCAGGATAAAAATGGAGGGCTGCTGTGCCAGAACCCGTAGAAGGGAGACGATCTGGCGCTGTCCCATAGAGAGAAGTGCACCTCTTTCTCCAACCTGGGTCTCCAAACCTTCGGGAAGGCTTTCCAACCATTCACCATCTCCGATACGTTGTGCCATCGCATCGATCGAATCCAGGTTGCCATCGGCGCAGGCATAACAGATATTTTCAGCAATTGTCCCGGAGAAGAGGAAAGGTACCTGAGATACGATCCCAAGCTGGCTGCGATAATTCGCCAGGTCGAAGGTGCGGATATCATTTCCCCCAATTAACAATCGACCCTCCTGATATTCATAGAAGCGGGCGATCAACCTGGCGATCGAGGTCTTACCGGCACCCGTGTGTCCGACCAGGGCGATATTCTCTCCAGATTCGATATCCAGGTTGAAATCTTGTAAGACAGGTGTGAGATCTTTTCCATATTGGAAAGTGAGCATTTCGAAGCGAATATCACCAAGTGATGCAGGTGCAGGCTTAGACCCGAGTTGAATAACCTTGGATTCAGCATCAATCAAGGCAAAAGCCCTCTCTGCTGCTGATAGTCCTGACTGCACCTGCGCCCAGAAGGCGGACAAGTTTAGCACCGGCCAGAAGAAATAATCTAAGCTCTGGATAAATAAATACCAAGCCCCAACGGTTATGGCACCCTGGATGGTGCTCAACCCGCCCACGAAAACCAAGATAGCAGTTCCGATCCCCCCCAGCGCATTGAACACTGGGAAAATCATCGAAAGCACCAACCCACGCTGAACGTTTACTTTATATGATTGATGGTTGGCTTGATCGAACTCTTCAAAAATGCTGGCTTCCTGGCGAAAATTCTTCGCTACAGCGATCCCGCTAACTGTCTCTTTTATGGCCGCATTAACATTGGCCATGGCGCGCATACCTCTTCGAGTGACGATACGAGCCCACTTGCGAAATCCAAGCACCACCAGGAAGATCACTGGTAAGAATGCAAATAAAATCAGCGTGAGTCGCCAATCGATAATGAACAACACGATGGACAGAATAATCACCTGGATGATCTGTGAAAGAAGGTCGGTCACAAGAACGACAGTTTGACCAAATTCGTTGGTATCCGAGGTGATCCGGGAGACGATGCGACCTGATGAGAACTCATCGAAAAAAGTAAGATCGTGTTCCATTGATGCCGTGAAAGCATCCATACGCAGTTTCAGAACTATGTCGCCGATCATCCGAACTGTTAACCTACGACGCCACCAATTCGCTCCCCAAGTTATTACCCCGGCAACCAATATTGCTCCACATAACAGGATGATGTTCATCCATTCGATATCACTCCCCAGAAGATCAACCCCACGGGAGACAATTAAAGGCGAAGCTGCGCTGGCCAAGGCAATCACCAGCAAAAGAAATACAACCAACACCACAGCTCGAAGATGTGGTCGAAAATAACCTGCCATGCGAGCAGCTAGCTGTCGATCTGTGTATTGGCGATCATATGCCTCTGTGTCGAGACCCGCAAAAAAACTCAACCTTCAACCTCTTTCCGAGAAAATTCGCCGGTATGCTTCAGATGAACGCATCAAATCATCATGTGTGCCGGATGCAACTAAGCGACCTTTACGCAATACTAAGATTAAATCAGCCCAACGGATCTGAGACAGTCGATGGGTAATAATCAGCGTTGTTCTTCCCCGAGCAGCAGCATAAATTGCCCTTTGAATCATGTCTTCTGTTTCGCTATCGATGGCACTAGTTGAATCATCCAAGATCAGAATACGAGGATCAGTAAGGAAGGCTCTGGCGAGAGCTATGCGTTGGCGCTGCCCACCAGATAACGTTACCCCTCTTTCTCCGATCACCGTCTGATAACCATCGGCAAAGGTGGTTACGAATTCATCCGCTTGAGCAGCTCGGGCTGCTACTTCTATATCAACCTGGGTGGCACTTTGAACACCAAAGTTGATATTCTCGGCGATCGTTCTTGAGAATAAGAACACATCCTGTTCGATTATCGAAATTTTTCGCCGTAGAGATTCCAGATTCCAGTCCTTAACGTCAACCCCATCTACCAAAACCTGACCAGAGGAGATATCATAAGTGCGGTTCACCAATTTGACCAACGAGGTCTTACCTGTACCGGTTTGTCCCACAATTGCAACGGTTTGACCCGGTTGGACTCGAAATGAAATTCCTTGTAAGGCCGGTTCTCCATCTCCATAGTTGAAAGTAACATCTTTGAATTCGATCGATCCGAGCATTTCTCCATGATATCCAGATATATTCTGATCCAGCTTAGTCTCGCGATTGATCAATTCGAGGATTCGTTTCGCACCTGCGAATCCAAGTGAGACTTGAGAATAAGCAAACAATGAAACAAAAGTCGGAAATCCTAATAACAACAGCAAACCGAAGTAAGCAACCACGTCGCCTACATCCAATACACCTTGAGAATAAAGAACCAAAGCGTGGAATAAACCACCCGCACTCGCTAAAGCCAATAATAGAAGCGGCAGGAAACGGGCCTCAATATCACCTTGTTGAACGAATGCATCCCTGTATTTGCGTGCCATGCGTCTAAAGCGCTGCACTTCGCTCCCCTCCTGCGACATCCCTTTAACAGTCTCAATACCATCGATGGCTTCAGCCAAACGCGAATTCAATTGACCAAATGTTCCACGAACTTCGGTCGTGACCGGTTTTAATTCTCTCAGGTACTGCCATAAGGCAATGAAATAAGCGATAATGTACAGAGTGGGGGTGATCACAAGCGAGAGATCGTAGCGCGGGGCGACAATCAAGGGCATAAACATGAAGATCGCTGAGCCAACCACCAAGTTAATTCCGGGACTAAACATTAAGTTGATCTCACGCACATCGTTCGTAGCGCGTGCCATGATATCGCCCACCGGCTGCAAACTATGGAATGTCATGCTCTTGCCCAAGAGGTTGACATATAGTTCCTCCCGGATATCTCGCTCTACTCGCTGACCGTAAAGTTCTGCACTGAAATTCCGGCCGAACTGTAATACCCCGCGTAACACCTGCGTTCCCGCAATTATGAGAACAATCTTCAGCAAAGCAGAAGTCTCAGGAGAGGGTTCTAAGACGAGATTAAATGCCTGTCCGATCATCACCGGTACAACAGCTGCCAGAGCTGCATTGGCAATCGCACCACCCAGCAAAGTGATACTCAACGGCCAATACCGTATGGTATGGGACAGCAAATAACGGAATGGACTGCTCTTATTGGTTGAATAAGTGTTTGGAAGCGTGAATTCGGCTGAAATTGATGAGCTCGTCATAGTTTGAATGAACCCTGCATCCTAATTATATTCTATCAGTTGCATTGGATATCTAACAAAATCATCGTCATTCCGACAGACACAGTCAAATAGCTTACCATAAATGTAAGAGCTCTCAAATTGATTGAATGATTGAAAATTGAAACAGATGAAATAATCCCCTTGATTTCAATTGCATATTGGTCAGCTGAGTTCGTCTGGTACTTATTCCAAGCTGCCGTTATAATTAGGAAATTCTTCATGTTTCCTTACGATGTATTCAAGCCACAAGGGAACTAAATGAGGCTTCATCCCCTTATACATTAACAAAAATCAGAGATATACCAATGACTCCAGACATCGCCCTTACCCTCGGT
>JBFFIU010000043.1:0-15529 GCA_041556275.1 Anaerolineales bacterium
CGATCATGTCCTAGATATTCTCTCCTCATTGCCTGATCCACAAGACGTAGAATTGATCAATACTGTGGGCTACCTTGGCGATCAAATAGAAGAACATTTTAAAGAAGGTTACCCGAATGTAAAGTCGCATTTCGTACTTCAAGAAGATCCCCGAGGGCAATCCCACGCCATCTACCTGGCGCGCCAATATTTAACCGGTCCGATGATGGTTGTTTTCGCGGACACTTTGATTGAGACCGATCTCTCGATCCTGGCAGAAGAAAAAGCAGATGCCATCGCCTGGGTTAAACCAGTTCCAGACCCGCGACGATTTGGGGTTGTCGTCTTGAATGAGCAAAACGAAGTTATAAAACTGATCGAAAAGCCCAATGAAATGGACCACAATTTAGCCGTGGTTGGTTTTTATTATTTCAGCTCCTCCGAAGAGCTTCTCGCTGCCATCGAAGAACAAATGAAACGCGAAAAGCAATTGAAGGGGGAGTATTTCCTGGCTGACGCGGTCAATATCATGCTCGAGCGCGGGCTCACCATGCGGACGGAAAAAGTAGATATTTGGTTGGATGCGGGGACTCCTGAAGCTTTACTGGAAACAAATCGCTATTTGCTCGAAAATGGGCACAGCAACAGCAAAGAAGCCTCCCAGCGTGCCAGCGTGGTAATTAACTCTCCAGTTTATGTGCATCCAACGGCCGTTGTGGAGAATTCGATCATTGGACCACATGCCTCTATTGGTGCTGGAGCGCATGTTCAGAGCAGTATTATCCGGGATTCGATCCTGGAGGACAAAGCCCAGGTGAAGGATGTGATCTTGGAGAGCTCATTAATCGGCCGGCGATCCCAAATCCAAAGGCGCGCCGGGAACATCAATGCCGGGGATAATACGGTGGTGTCCTTATAATGCTCTATCACGTCGAATGTCACTCTGGACACAAATACGGTCAGCGTCCCACAGCCGTGCTATCTAATGGAGATCGCCACAAAATCATAGAGATAATCAGGGAATGGAAGTCTCCCACAGGCATAATTTTTCAAGTGCAAACCGATGACGATCAAGCATATGAACTGAAGTACGAGGCAGATCTTGATCAATGGAGCGTGAGCGCTATCTGATGGAATACCAGCCAGTAATTGGGGTGGAGGTTCACGCAGAACTAGAGACAAGATCAAAGATGTTTTGCTCATGTGCGGTTGTTGATCCCACCACAGCGACTGCAAACAGTGCGGTTTGTCCGGTGTGCACTGGTATGCCCGGGGTTCTACCCGTCGTGAACCAGCGCGCAGTTGAGTATGCGCTACGAGTCGCTCTTGCCCTTCAATGTGAGATATACGAGACAAGCGTTTTTGCTCGCAAGAATTATTTCTATCCTGATCTACCAAAAGGGTACCAGATCTCTCAATACGAGCAACCCCTGGCACGCAATGGGTGCATGAAATTTCTATCCCCTACCAGTGAGCGGGAGGTCCGCATCCGCCGAGTTCATCTTGAGGAAGACACCGGAAAGCTCACTCACATCAAGAAGGAGGAAGAAACCTATTCGCTGGTGGATCTGAATCGTGCAGGTGTGCCCCTGCTCGAAATCGTTACAGAACCCGATCTGCGATCTGCAGAAGAAGTACGCGCTTTCGCCACCAACCTGCGTTCCATCTTGCGCTATCTAAAAGTGAACTCCGGCGATCTTCAGAAGGGAGTCATACGTATTGAACCAAATGTTTCGGTGCATTCTCTCGACTCAACCGAGCTGGGGACACGGGTTGAGATAAAAAATCTGAACAGCTTCCGGGCTCTGGAACGCAGTGTGGCCTACGAGATAAAGCGGCAGATGAACGATCTCCGCCAAGGGAAACAAATCGTACAACAAACTGTTGGCTGGGATGAGAGTCAAGGCATCACTGTGCCGCAAAGAATTAAGGAAGAAGAAGACGATTACCGTTATTTCCCAGAGCCTGACCTGCCACCCCTGGTGATCGATCCCCAATGGATCGATGAGATTCGGGAACAATTACCAGAACTACCTTTTAAAAAACTGCATCGTTTTCTCAAGCAATACAACCTAAATCATTACGATGCTGGAGTTCTGGTTGCAGAACAAGCAGTAGCTGATTATTTCGAACAAACAGTGACGAGTATCTCAGAAGATAAACAATCTGATATCCACCCGAAGAAAATCGCCAATTGGATTTCCGGAGAACTATTCGGATTGCTCAACCAACATAACATCACCATCGAAAAAACAAAAGTTTCACCGAAGGCGTTGGCTCTCCTGATTCAGATGGTGGAAGGCGAAGAGATCAACCAAAATACTGCCAAGCTTGTCCTTACTGAGATGTTTACGACGGGGAAACAGGCCAAAGAGGTCGTCTCCGAGCGAGGGCTGCAGCAGATATCCGATAGCGTATTCATCGCCGAGCTGGTCACTCAAGTCATTAGCGAAAACCCCGAACAGGTTGAGGAGTATATACAAGGCAAAGACAGCATCGCGCGTTGGTTATTCGGTCAAGTGATGCGCACAGCCAAAGTTCAGGCGAATCCACAAGTGTTGCAGAGAGAATTAGATAAGCAGCTATCAGCGCTGCGCCAGTCGGAGTGACAATAGAACATAAATAATACATGAATTTCATCACTTGACGGGCAAACCTGCCTCTGCTAAGGTTTATCCAGAACTTCCAGTGGAAATGGGAGACTCACTTGACCACACAACATACATACCCCCTCCTTAATCGGAGTTCCCCAGCGGGCACCATACCGAGGTGCCCTTTTATGATTCAGATATTCACATCAAGGATCTTCAGGAGAATAGGATAATGACAGATTTAATCAATGCATTCACGATGTGCCAAAGTCAATTCGATAGTGTTGCAGAGTTGCTCAGTTTGGACTCCCAGATTGCAGAAATGCTGCGCTGGCCAATGCGGGAATACAAGTTCATGATCCCAATCCGTTTGGATGATGGCACGACCAGGGTTTTCTTCGGCTATCGAGTGCAGCACAACGATGCTCGCGGCCCCTGCAAAGGCGGCATTCGTTTCCATCCTTCAGAGACACTTGATACAGTTCGGGCTTTAGCGATGTGGATGACTTGGAAAACCGCTGTGGCGGATATCCCTTTAGGCGGCGGTAAAGGTGGCGTGGCAGTCGATCCAGCTTCTTTATCACTCCACGAACAAGAGAGGTTGGTACGAGGCTGGATCGATCAGATCTGGCGTAATATTGGTCCCCGCCAGGATGTTCCTGCACCCGATGTGGGCACCAACCCGCGCATGATGGGTTGGATGATGGATGAGTACTCAAAAATAAGCGGAGAATATACCCCCGGCGTGATAACCGGTAAACCCGTCGGCGGTGGTGGATCTCTCGGACGAACTGAAGCTACAGGCTTTGGTTTGATATTCACGGTGCGTGAAGCAATGAAGCGTTTAAAGATCGAGCCCACACAATCGGTGGCGGCAATCCAAGGTTTTGGCAATGTATCCCAATATTCTGCGATCGGATTCACGGATATTTTGGGCGGAAAAGTCGCTTGCGTCTCTTATTGGGACCGCGATGACCACGCACCTTATACGGTCAGCCGTCCAGATGGCATCGATCCTCACTTCTTACAGACCATCACGGACACCTACGGGACTATCGATAAGGATAAAGCCTTGGCAGCCGGTTACATCATTGAAGAGGGCGAGGCCTGGATTACGAAGGATGCAGATGTGCTCATACCCGGCGCATTGGAGGGTCAAATCAACGCTGATACGGTGCAGCGCATCAGCGATCGTGTTAAGCTGGTTGCTGAAGGTGCAAACGGTCCGACCACTCCCGAAGCTGATGAAGTACTCAAACGGAATGAGATCTTCATGATCCCAGATTTCTTATGTAATGCTGGGGGTGTCACCGTCTCGTATTTCGAAAGCGTACAGAATGACATGAATTATTACTGGACAGAAGAAGAGGTCCTGACCAGGTTAGATACAACGGTAACAAAAGCTTTCAACAATGTGGTTCAATTGGCTGAGAGCGAAAAAATATTCATGCGGGATGCAGCCTATATGGTTGCAATCGACAAAGTCGTTTCAGCAATGGAGTTACGGGGTTGGGTCTAGCTCGAGGATTCGCCACAAAATTTTGACGGGGTTGTATACAACTTGGGTGGGATGTACAACCCCTTTTCAATTTAAAATTATCAGGGATTTTCCCACCTATAGTGCTGCTCCAATTTTTCCCAATTATTTATGAGTTAGATATCATTGATTAGTACTAGAGTATTGATTTGTGTTACAATGCCAATTAACAAGAATTTGTTCTCAGGATGGCTTGAATACCATCAATCCATCCTTTTGTGGTACAGGTGGGAAACAACAATTTTTCCCTCCGCAAGCATACGCACTCGTTAAATTTCACTGAGAATCCTTAGAATACCGATTAAGAACTTCTCAGAAGCCGGAAAAATTAGTAACAAATAATGCCCAAATACGTTAAAAGGGATAGGAATCATGCTACAGTGGCATGATCTTGAAGACAAACAACTAATAAAACTTGCGAAGGACGGTGAAGCGGAAGCATTTGGCGAGCTTTACGAACGGCATGTTAATGCAGTCTACCGCTTCTTATATGCTCGTCTGGACAACAGCATGGATGCTGAAGACTTTACTGAAGAAGTCTTCTTGCGCGCGTGGAATTCGGTTACCAATTACCGTGAACGCGGGGTGCCGTTCCTTGCATTTTTGTTAATTATCGCCCGAAATGTGCTAATCGACCAATATCGAAAGAATGGAAGGTCACCGCATCAAGTAACAATTGAAGATATCCAATTAAAGGATACAAATCCGGACCCTAGCGAAATCACGAACATAAACCTGAAACGACAGGAGATTCGCCAGGCATTAGGACAATTGAGAGACGACTACCAAGAGGTGCTTGTATTAAGGTTTTTGAACGATCTATCCCCCAATGAAACTGCTCAGGTTATGAAGAGATCGACAGGAGCAGTTAGGGTACTACAACATAGGGCCATTGTAGCACTGCGAAAGACAATGGAAGAACAACATGAGCAAAGAATTTAACGAAGCCTTACAGTCTGGCCTGGATTTAATCCGGAGCGGAGGCGAGACGATCGACTCAATTGTTGCCCGTTACCCGGATTTTGCAAACGAGCTGCGGGAACAACTTGAAGTCGCATTGTGGCTTTCTTCTTCCCGCGCTTTGCTGGATCCGAGCCCCGAGTTCATTGCCTCTTCCAAGCGCCGTCTGATCACCAAAATAAGACAGGAACAACAAGCGACCCCAGCGCCATTAACCTGGGGCCAACGCATACAAGAATTCTTCACCGTTCAAAAGTTAGCTCCAGTGGGCTTTGTTTTGGTATTGATGCTAGGGTTGGTTGTAAGTGGAACAGTAGTCTCCGCATCTCAGAAATCAATCCCGGGAGATAACCTTTACACAATTAAGCGCACCTTGGAACAAATCGCATTAGCGACTTCGATCGAGGAACAAAATGATGCGGAATTGCAGATTCAATTTGTGGAAAACCGCTTATCAGAGGTGAAAGCTTTGATCATCGAGGGTCGCTATGACGAGGTAGCCGATACACTTGAAGATACGGAAGAACAGGTCTATGACACCCTGGAGAAAATCGAGGTCGTCTCCGAACAGAACAGATTCCTGGCACGAGATTTGGCGGTGCAGCTGGACGAACTCCTGGCGACACAGAGAACAATCTTGGAAGCCATAACACAGAATTCGCCCTTTCAGCTAAGTTTCCAAATCGCACGGGTGGTCGTGGTCTCAGAAATTGTCAAGCTAACTGCCGAAGAATTTTCCGTCTTTGTGCCTCCGACTTCAACCCCTCCCCCCACACCAAGACCAACCCGAGTACCGACCAGGACTCCGAGACCAACTCCTACTCCTGCACCGACCCAGGTGCCCATCCAACCTTCACCGACACCAACCACAAAACCAACCAAGGAACCGGTTGAGCCTACAGATACTCCAGTACCAACTGATACAACGGCACCGACGAATACGCCAACTACAGTACCGACCAATACGCCAACTACGGCACCACCAACGAACACACCAACTACAGTGCCGACGAACACGCCAACCACAGTACCAACGAACACGCCAACCACAGTACCGACGAACACGCCAACTGATATCCCGCCGCCAACCAACACACCGCAGCCCACTAATACGCCTAATCCGACGGTGATACCTACCAACACATCGGCACCCAATTTTACACCGACTCAAGAAACCAATTCCTCTCCAACGGGAACACCGATTCCATAGCTCTTTGCTCCAGAAGTAGATATCAAAAAATGGCGCTTGAGAATTGTCTCGAGCGCCATTTTCATTGTACATACAATGACTAACTATCATCTGAGGAGAACAGCCTATCTGTCAGGTTTTCCACCCTCCTGTGTCACCTTCTTCTTGCGCTTATTCTCATATAAGGCTTTATCCGCTTCCACGATCATCTCTTCTAGAGATGTCACTTTGTTTGGATCAAACTGCGCGATCCCCATACTCAATGACAATTGGTAATATCGATTTTGAGTGTTATGATGCTTAAGGTTGCTCTGCAAACGAGCAGTCATAGTTTGCACCCCGGTGGCCGGGGCATTGAGCGCTAAAACAATGAACTCGTCGCCTCCTAACCGGGCGATCAAATCCGAGGTCCTGAAGGTCTGTTTTAAGATAGTGGCGATAACTTTCAAAGCCTTATCCCCCTCTGTATGACCGAAGCTATCGTTTATATTTTTCAATCTATCCAGGTCGGCAAACAGCAAAACCAGTTCCCAATCTTCTCTTTGGGCGACCTTCAACTGCTGCTTAGCCATAGAAAGAAACCCCCTGCGGTTCAACAAACCGGTCAATTCATCATTGAATGATAACTGTTGGAGCAGTACCCGGGAATGATTGCGCTCGATGGCATAAAGCAATGCCCTTCTGAGCTTCTTCCCATCTACTTCCCCCTTTACCAAATAATCCTGTGCCCCTTCACGAAGCACTTCATATGCTTGCTTCTTGTTCTCCAAGGCGGAGGTTACGATAATCGGCAGCTCAGGCACCCGCAAACAAATCTGAGAAAAAGTACCCACTCCAACGCTGTCCGGGAGGGCAAGATCTAGAAGGATTACATCAAAAGTCTCTGTCTCCAAGATTCCGAGAGCTTTGGTTAATGTATCGACCCGCGCAGGTTCAAACTCCCCCTTGTTTAATCCCACTGAGATTACCTGAAACCAGGGAGCGTATTCGGGTTGATTTTCTTCGATGACCAACACCCTTACCGGTCTTGTCGAAATTGAGGCGGACACGTTTCGCTCCTACATTAAGAGAATTGATAGGATAAATAAAGCAATTGGTTACTCTTGTCCACAAGTTTAGACTTGTGTGTTGAAATTGTCAACCATAGTTTTAATATTTAAACTGCACATTACCCCAGAAAATTGTGAATCACGAATACAAGCAACCTTACAGGTGATTATCTAGCGGTTTTGCAATACTCGTTGTATACTGATAGTAATCATAATGAACAGAGGTCTGCGATCATGAAAGTTTCCGTCTTGCAAGAGAATCTAGCCCATGGATTAAATATTGTCTCAAGAGCTGTATCACCCAGGAGCACGCTGCCAGTTCTATCAAATGTGCTGGTCGCTACAGATGAGGGTCGACTGCGCCTCTCTGCCACAAACCTGGAGCTCGGCATCACCTGCTGGATCGGTGCAAAGATTCAGGAGGAAGGCTCCACAACGGTGCCAGCTCGCACCTTCACAGAGCTCGTTGGAACATTATCCAGTCAGCAGGTGGAGATGTCATTGAGCGTGCGAACTCAAACTCTAAATATCCAATCTGGAAGTTCGAACACCGACCTCAAATGCATCGATTCACAAGAATTTCCACCTATGCCAGCGCTTGATTCAGATGATGGAATCCCGATTAATGTTATGGATTTTAAGGAGATGATCCAGCAAGTAGCCTTTGCAGCATCGATCGATGAAGCCCGACCAATCTTGACTGGTGTACTGATCACCGTGGATGGAGAACGCATGACTCTGGCCGCGGCAGACGGTTTCCGTTTATCGGTACGTGAAGCAAATCTTTCTTCCCCAACCTCCAGGCCAATACTGGCTGTTGTTCCCGCTCGCGCCCTTAGCGAATTAGCGCGCATAATCAGTGATGGCGATCAGATGGTTTCGATGATTCTGCCTTCAGATCGTGGTCAGGTAATCTTCCAAATGGAAGATATCCAGCTGGTTTCCCAGTTGATCGATGGCGCTTTCCCGGATTACGAACAGATCATCCCCCAGAGTTCCGATACACGCAGTGTGCTCTCCACAACGGCTTTCCTCAAAGCCTGCAAGCAAGCAGAGATCTTTGCCCGTGAAGGCTCTCATATCGCCAGGATCAATATCGCGCCGGGTGGTGAACTTAAGCCCGGATCGATCGTCATAACCGGACAATCGGAGGAGACTGGCTCAAACCAAACCGAGATCGACGCCTCAATTGAAGGATCGCCTCTGCTGATCGCTTTTAACGTGCGTTTCCTGCGCGAAGTTCTCGAGGTGATGAAGAGCGCAGATGTGGCATTAGAAACAACTGTAGCCACAGCACCTGGTGTCATTCGCCCGGTAGGTGATGAGGATTTCTTACATGTGATCATGCCGATGCATCTAGGCAACTGATCCTTTTCCTCACCCGCAGCTTAAGATTCCAATATTGGCACGTTAGCACGATTGACGTGCCAATTTGCTAAGCAAAATTACCCATTATTGATGACTTTTCCAGCGGCTTCAACCGATCGTGTTCTCAGGATTTACACAACATTAGCCCAGTATCCCATATTAAGGGTTAGAATGCGCACCCGCATGCGTCGCGAGCTGTTCGAACGCGGCGTGATCACACCGCAACAGTTCGAAACTGAAGTCCGGGAAAGGGCTATTGAATCACAAGCCCGGGAGGGCTTGCACAACCCTTTCCAAGAAGAAGCTGCCGAAATCTGGGAGATACGCCAAGAATACATCCGCAACCATCTGACAGACTTTTATTTTGCCTACAACCTACCCTTCGAGTTGTTCGAACAACTAGTGCGGGATGTACTGGCAGAGCGCGGTGCGCAAGCTGATGAGCTGATGATCTCATTTAACCCCGAGCTGGCACCCCAAAACATGCTCTTTGAGCAAGCCAAAGCGATCGAAAAACTTCCCCCAGGAGAGCGAGAGAGAGCAGAAGCCCGGCTGCGGGAGATCAAGGTAGTACTTATTCGCAGGATGATCAGCGATCAACTTGCTTATATCAACATTGCGAAGGAATGGTTTACGCTTAAAGATCTATCCGAAATCAAGAAACGCAAAATCGGACAGGGAAAAATTGGCGGTAAGGCTGCTGGCATGCTGCTGGCTTTGCGCATCCTCAGTGAAGTCGCTGACAAGGATATTCTTGCCCATATCAGCATCCCAGAATCCTATTTTCTGGGGGCAGACGTCATGTACACCTTCATGGCTGTCAACAACCTGATGCACTGGAACGATCAGAAGTATAAATCTGAGGAACAAATCCGTGCTGAATACCAGCAACTTCAGGAAGAGTATTTGCAGGGAGGATTCCCTGCTGATATCTTAGAACAATTGCGGGAGCTGTTGAAATCTATAGGTAAGCTCCCCATCATCATTCGCTCCTCGAGCTTGCTCGAGGATAACTTTGGTACCTCATTCGCTGGAAAATATGACA
This sequence comes from Anaerolineales bacterium, assembly GCA_041556275.1. Lineage (GTDB taxonomy): Bacteria > Chloroflexota > Anaerolineae > Anaerolineales > UBA4823 > PFL25. The sequence goes on from JBFFIU010000043.1 coordinate 9,719, forward strand.
GCATATTTTGTCCCAATCAGGGGGAGGCAGAGGATAATTTAACCACGCTGACCAAAGCGATTGCCCATGTATATGCTAGCACACTTAACCCAGATGCACTGCTCTATCGGAGAAGCATGGGTTTGCAAGATTATGATGAAAGGATGGCAATTCTGATCCAGGTAGTCAAAGGACAACGTCATGGAAAGTATTACTTGCCTGACGCAGCTGGGGTAGCCTTCAGCCGCAACTTGTATCGCTGGTCTCCCAACATTCGTCGGGAAGATGGATTCGTGCGTTTGGTCTGGGGATTGGGTACCCGCGCAGTAGAACGAGTTGGCAACGACTACCCCCGGCTCGTTGCGCTCAGCCACCCTATGTTGCGACCTGAATCTTCATCGAAATCCATCCGGCACTATTCTCAACAATTTGTGGATGCGATCGATCTAGAGGAAAATACCTTTCAAACCTTTCCTATCACAGATGTACTAGATCGACACTATCCCATACTTCGTTATATCGCTCAGGTAGATCAAGGTGGCTACCTGACTCCAATCCACAGCCTGTTAAGAGAGGAAGATGTGGAACAATTGGTGTTGACTTTCGATGAGATGTTGAGCAAGACACCGCTGGCCGAACTTATGCGCAAGATCTTGCAGCTCCTGGAAATACATTACCATTCTCCAGTTGACACCGAGTTCACAGTCAAGATTTCCGATCGCGCCACTTCAAATCCCGAGGTGGATATTTGTATCTTACAATGCCGACCCCAAAGCCATTTAAAAGATAGTGAAGTTCACATACCGCAAAACATCCCCGAAGAGGATGTTATTTTCTCTACTTCACGCATGGTGCCTAAAGGACGAGTCGATTGGATCAACTATGTAATTTACGTACCACCTGAAAACTACTTTGCCTTAACCAGTGAGTCTGCTCGCGCTGAGGTTGGACGCACCATCAGCCAGCTCAACGCAGCACTGGCAGACCAGGTGTTTATCTGCATTGGACCCGGGCGCTGGGGGACACGCAACCTCGATCTCGGGGTTTACATCGGCTACTCCGACATCTACAATACACGCTCTCTGATCGAGTTGACCGGACATGATGCCGGTCTGGCACCGGAGCCCTCGTTTGGGACTCATTTTTTCCAAGATCTTGTTGAAGCTAACATATATCCCCTGGCCATTTACCTTGGAGACGAGGATGTGGTCTTTAATCGAGAATTCTTCTACAACACGCCCAATAACCTGGTCGATTACCTCCCCGTGGTGGATCAAATCTCGGAATGCCTGCGCCTGATAAAAGTCAGCTCCTACCGCCCCAAGCATTGCCTGAGTCTGGTCATGGATGATGAAGATCGTCGCGCGGCTGCCTATCTGGTACCCTATCCGGAGGAAAAATGAAGAAGTTCGTCGCTGTGGCCGGTAATATCGGTGTGGGAAAGTCAACCCTGGTAGCTCTTCTTTGCCAAAAGCTGGGATGGCAGCCCTTTTACGAACCGGTAGCCGAAAACCCTTACCTGGCAGATTTCTATGCTGACATGCAAACCTGGGCATTCCACTCCCAGATCTTCTTCCTCACCCACCGACTGCGGATGCATCGCCAGCTACTAGACCACCCCACCTCGCTCATCCAGGATCGCACCGTCTACGAAGATGCGGAGGTTTTCGCCGACAACTTATATCGCCAAGGATTGATCCACCCCAGGGATTACCGGACCTATCGCGAGCTTTACGAAGTGTTGACCGAATTCTTGCCCCCTCCTGACCTGGTCGTGTATTTAAGGGCTTCTGTCTCCACCCTCTCCGCGCGCATATCCCATCGCGGACGCGACTTCGAGCGCCAGATCACCAGCGAGTACCTGGGGCAGCTCAACGAGCTCTACGAAAAATGGATCGCCAATTTCAGCTTGTGCCCGGTGCTCACGGTGCCCTCCGATGACCTTGATTATGTGGCCAATTCCAGCCACCTGGAACTGATCGGTCATAAAGTGCAGGAGAAATTGACCGGCAAAGAAGAAGTTGTGTTCGATCTCGAAGAAATGACCTGATGCGGGGGATTTATTCGCGTTAATTGACAAACTTTTTTTGTCTCGTAATTTGGATTCTTATATAACACATACATTAAAAAAACCTGTTTCTTACAATCTCTAGTTATGATTAAGATTGGTAATAAAGTTGACACAGAAAGCCAAAAAACTACTCGATAAGAGTCAAATAACTGATTAAGGAGATAAATATTATGATTACTCGTTGGAATCCAATGCGCGAAATGAGAGCCATGAATCGCATGTATAACAGTGCAATTGCTGATAGACATCCCTCTTGGAATACCACTCAGTGGAGCCTGGCACTTGATGTCGCCGAGAGCGACGATGGCTACGTGGTTAAAGCTTCTCTCCCGGGGATCAAGTCTGATGACCTGGAGATCACTTTTTCCGAGAACGTGCTGACTATCAAGGCTGAAGTAGAAGAGGATACGGAGCTGGAAGAAGCGCGGTATCACCTGCGTGAAAGGCGCTATGGTTCCTTCTCCCGCAGCATCAGATTGCCATCCGGCATTGAGTCCGATGAAATCGAGGCCAGCTTTATTGACGGCGTGCTGAAGCTGCACCTGCCAAAGGCGGAAGAGGTAAAGCCGAAGAAGATCGCCATTAACACCACTTCTTCAAAAGTGATCGATGCCGTGACAGCGGAGTCAATCAGCAAAAACTAATCGAACTGCATCAACATCTTACAACTAAAAACAGCCCGGATTTTATCACCGGGCTGTATTTTTTTATCTATCCACCAGATTGATCCAACTGGCTAAATTCGTTAAGCGAGGAACGGGATCACAAGATGATTAGTCCCTGGCGCACACCCAACCGCACGGCCTCGGTGCGGTTCGTGGCGCCGAGTTTGGCGTAAATCCCTGAGACATGAAATTTTACTGTGTGCTCACTGATGCTGAGCGTAAAAGCGATTTGCTTATTGGTTAATCCCTGGGCGAGTAACTGCAATACTTCGGCTTCTCGCTCGGTGAGTGGCTCTACCAGCTGCTCCTCTACTTGAAGCGGAGCATCGAGCAGCAAGGGATCAAACATAGCTGGTAAACCCACCACCAAACCCGCTGAGAGGGCATGAATTGCAGCCTCGAGTTCCTCGGCAGAGGATTCCAGGGATAGAATACCCCAAGCTCTACCAGAGCGATCGGATAGACCCCTGATCGCTCCTGGTTCATCTTCGACCAATATCAAGACCGCTATAGCAGGTGAAGCCCGCATAACCTCTCGCAAATCTGCATCCGTTCCGCTCCCTGTGGTGACGACTAATATGTCTGTACTGGCTGAAAATTCAGTGAAATCCCCCAGCGAGCTGACCTCATTAATTGAATCAATCCCCTCGATATCAGTGAGCAGGGCGTTTAACCCAGTGCGCACCGCCAGCGAAGGAGAAGCAACACACACTGAAACCCGCCCTGCTCTGCTTGTAATTTGCTCGCTTTGAGAGAGTTCCTTCCCCATCACATGGCTGCCTGGAATGTTTCCTGACCCAGCTGCTCTTCAACGAACTCGTTGACCACATGGCTGGGGATGGCCACACCAAGGTCACCACCAACAATCATGGTATTGATGCCGATCACCCCGCCGGAAGCGTTCATCAAGGGACCACCAGAGTTACCCGGGGCCAGGCGGACATCGGTGCGGATCACATGTACTGTGCCCCGCTTACTTCGCACCGGGACGCTCCCCAGGCCGCTGATGATCCCGGCAGAAACCGCCCCGATCTGTCCCCAGGGATGACCGATGGCGAATGCGATCTGCCCTACCCGCAAGTCACGCGAATCAGCGATCAGTGCACCTGGAAAGGTAACATTATCCATCTCTGGAGACTCTATGCGCAGGATGGCCAGGTCAATATCTTTTGCCCGGGCGATAACCTTTGCCCGGAATTCCCCTCCATCCAGGAGAGAGATTTTTGGTTTACCGCGCTGGATGACATGATGATTGGTCACCACGATTCCCCCGGGACGCCAGATCACGCCAGCCCCCGCGCCGTGGCGACCATTTTGAACCACCACCAGGTTTCTTTTCGCACTTTCGAAGACACCTGCAAAGGCCTCCGTCAAGTCCATCGATAAATTACTTTCATTAACCATATCTTGATCTCCCTGCAGGAGCTCACTTTCGCTCTCCAATTGTAACCGTAATCTGGGTAGGCTGACCACCACGCAATACCTCTAGCTGTATCGGCCGATCTACTACCTCACCTGCTAATAGCACAAACAGCTCATCTGGATCGGTGACCGCCTGACCATCAAAGCCGATCAGGATGTCGCCCACCATTAGCCCACCCGCCTCAGCAGGACTGCGCTTCTCTACGCTGACCAGCAACAGACCTCCTTCCTGCTGGCGACCGAGCGCTTCTTGCTGAGCAGCAGAGACCTCAACCGGCTGGCTGCGTACACCCAGATAGCCCCGGCGCACCGAGCCATGCTTGGCCAATGATTCAGCCAGCTGCCAGGCCAATCCCGCTGGCACGACGAGCGACGCCCCACGCGACAATCCCGAGGTGTTCATTCCGAGCACCTTCCCAGAACTATCGACCAAAGGTCCACCCGAGAATCCCGGATAAGGGATTGCATCCGTGCGGATATAGCGCTCGAGCAAACCACCTCGCCCAGTGCGCACCGGACCGCCGATGGCGCTCACCACACCCAGACTGGCTTGAATCCCATTCGGTGAAGGCCGACCCAAGGCCAAAACGATCTGCCCAACATGCGCCTCTTCGGAAGCAGGTATTGCAAGTGCAGCAACAGATTTTTCCAGGCGTAGAACTGCCAGGTCACTACCGGGATCACGCCCGGCCAGCCGGGAAGAAAACTCACTGCCATCCGGCAGAATAACCGGGATATCTTCCTCACGTTCGAGCACATGATTAGCAGTGAGGATCAGGTCGGAGGCAAAGGCAATACCGCTGGCGGGGAGACGACGGCGACCGTTCACCATAACTGTCCCTGCCCCTGCAACCTCAACCGCGTTTGCCATGGCATCCGAAAGTTTACTTAAGATGTTATTGCCATTGTTCTGTGACATTTGGAAAATCTCCTTGTTAGATAATATGCGACATTTTCAATTTACGGACAGTCACATCATATCTCTGATCAAAGTATTTATCATCCGCCAAACGGCTAGGTATCCACCTGGAAGTTCGGTTAGGAAAAGGAGGGAAAAAACACAACAGGACTGCCAGTTCTTGAAGGACTGGCAGTCCTGGCATACTTACTCTCGTTCCAACGCTCCGCGTTGAAACGAGGCGAAATAATCGCTAATCAAATACCTTATTGGATCAACGCTGTCAAGGCGGGCTCGATCACCCAGCCGATCACATCGCGATCGTCGATCTCCAGCAAGACTCGCCACCAATAATAGCCTTTCGCCCACACCCCGTTCAGGCCATTATCAAATTCATAGATCACACCGGTGGTCTCCGCGGGCACCGTTTCGATGATCCCATAGTTGGTTCCGGGCCCCAAACGGACGTTCACCGCGTTGAGCGTTTTTATCTTCTCACCCACGGTGAATATTTCAGACTGATCCTTCGGTGCAACGACAACCATCAGCATGCCGTTGGCAACCAGGCGCTGTAATTGGGCACCAGTGGTAGACATGCTGAAGGAATAATGCTGTTCGGTCAGCGGCACACCATCCGCCGACAAATGCTCGGGTTGAGTCTCTTCATTGAGTGATGGATAAAATTTACGATCAGCTTCCGGGATCACATCCTTCGAGGGTTCTTTATCACCAGTTCCGGTGATGATGGGCAGGTACACATTGCCCTTGCAACTGAC
>JBFFIU010000044.1:0-15528 GCA_041556275.1 Anaerolineales bacterium
ACGAAATTAGACAAATTCTCTTCTGATTTCCTTCCGGCTAACGAAAGATTATCATTGGTTGAGAAGAGCGTCAAACGAGTGATGGATATCGTTTTAGCAATATTGGGTTTGCTTATTTCCCTACCGATCTTTGTTATCGTCGCCGTCATTATCCGAATGGACAGCCCAGGTCCGATTTTGATTCGTCAGAAGCGCGTTGGTAAAAATGGGAAATCCTTTCAGCTTCTGAAATTTCGCTCAATGTATGCTGATGCCGAGAAGAATATTCACACTGTATTGGGGGACAATCCGTTAAAAAATTCAACATTGAAAGTACAGGATGATCCACGTGTAACTCCTGCAGGTCGCGTCTTACGTCGATGGAGCATTGATGAATTTCCTCAATTTTGGAATGTATTATTGGGTGATATGAGTATGGTTGGACCTAGACCTGAGGAAAGGTGGATTGTTGAACTCTACGATCAGACACAAATTCAGCGTTTGGCAGTCAAACCTGGTCTAACCGGGCCGATGCAGATTAGTGGCCGGGGTGCATTGGACATGGATGCCCGGCTGGCATTGGAGCTGAATTATATAGATAACTTCTCGATTTGGAATGACTTAAAAATTCTTGTAAAAACAATCCCAGTATTGATTTCTGGGAAAGGAGCATATTGATCCGAAATCTAATTCGGGGAAGGAAACCCTTGTTTTGGGTTATCCAAAATATAATTTCCCAGGCTCCGCCCTTCTGACATCAGTTGTCAAACTGGATTTTTTCTGGACTCAATTTGTTACAGATAAGTGAATTAAAAATCTAGCCGCTTTCCAGGTACCAATACAATTAAATGATCCAAACGAAGGCTGGATTACTATTCTTCAAGTAATTGAGTTATTGAGGATCTTCTAAACCTCCATACTCTACCCAGCTTAATCGCAGGTAAATCTCCACGCCGGGCCATTGCTCGGATAGTATCTGGCTTTAATCGCAAAATCCGGGCGACTTCTTCAACTTTTAATAGCGTGCCATTGCTAACTGAAGAACTAGAAGATTCTTGATTTATGCCGGGATTCTTATCTGAAATCAGAACATCATCTTTCATGGCGGATCCTTTGCAGTCCAAATAAACACCAGACGGAAAAATTTCTTCAGATACTTAACAAATTAAAAGCATAGCGAGTCATAGAATTTTGCTATGCTTTTGAATGAACCTATCATGGCGTATCCGCCCCATATCAGAAATTGTTGATAGTTCTAATATGTATTTTGATAAAGGTTTATACGAGTTAAATTACTTCTATGGTAGTTAATATTATTATATTGATATTAATACGAATTTCAAGTAATAAATGTCATATCTGATAAATGAAACCAAAATCTCGGTTGGCATCTAAGTCCTGAGAAACCATCTCTCAGCAATTTTGAAGAGGGTTCTAATGAAATGCTTTTTCTCACCGCACGCGATATTGCCAGAATTCTCAATATCAGCAAATCAGCGACATATCAAATAATCCATCAAAGTGAAATACCTGTCGTGCGCATCAATCGAAACGTGTGCCTCAGCGTAATCATCTTCCCCTGTGTAATCAGATATTCAACCCCCCCAATCCCTGCTCTCAACGGCTCTTTGGTGCCCTCCCCTCCAAATGCAATCTTTATCACCATCTTTTCTTTAATAGTAATCCAGCTCTACCGGCAATTTGTGCTTCACCAGCCCCAGGAAGCCTGGAACGACATTGCCATGCTTTTGACCGCAAACATCCATTTCTTGCTGGGTCTTACCCTTTATCTTACCGGCGCGATCAACCCCCGAGAGATCAAGCTGCGCAACATCCTGGTCGGATACGCTCTCTTCGTTTTGGTCGGCTTCCTCTTCACAACCTTCAAATACGCTGTCCTGCTGGGTCAGGAGATCAACCTGCTCCAGGTATGGGATTCCCTCTCCACTGTGGTCATCATCAGCGGGGTCCTCATGCTCGCACTGGGTCTCCTGGCCTACCTGGGTAACCGCAGGATCGACAAACAAATATCCTGAGCACCTCTACATACATTACCCCACTCGGCTCTTAAATAGTAAATTGTAATGGACTGTAATGGACCCCAAGTATTGGACAGTCTGCTAAGTAGGAATTAGACTCCAGGCAAGGGGTCCACTTCAATGACCCTACATCCAGGTCGGGAAAAACGAGGGAATTAGAGAGAGCGACTTACTCGCTTGGATTGATCCGAATACAGTTCACTTAAATCCCGACAGACAGTTTACGCTCTTCCATTTTGAGGAGCGGTCGGCTTAGGCTACAAACAGGCTATGCTAAATTGAAATCGGTTTAAAATGGAGTCATTTTACGGGGAAAAGAAAGAGCCCCTGGTGAGATTCGAACTCATAACCGTCTGATTCGAAGTAACCAGCAAAACCACCACATCTGTGTAGAACCTTATTAATACCCCCACCTATGGGGGAAATGGGGTTCCATAATTTGTCTATTTTGGCTATTTTGACTAATTTCTATGGGCGTTGCACCCCGGTTGCACCAGGCTGCACCTGAGGTGTTGCGGTCATAAAGAAGGAAGGCGACCTCCTGCCCTGTTGAGTTAATGGTGAAAAATTATCAACAAATTAAATCAGGAGGTTTAGATCATGAATAACAGAATAACTAGAAGGCAGGTTGCCAAGCAATTCATCATTGCTATTGAGTTACTTTTGGAATGGATAGAACAGAAAGAGAAATCAAATGGCGAATCAATGGATAAAGATGTTGGAGAGGATTCTGTTGAAACACGTCTCCTAACTGCACCAGATGTTGCTAGAATTCTCAAAATCAGCAAAGGTGCAGCATATAAATTGATTCAATTGAATCAAATCCCAAGTATCCGAATCAATCGAAATGTAAGGGTAAGATCCGAAGATCTAGAGGAATTTATTATCCAAAACAGGAAATAATGGCTTTTATAATGCCACCGGTAGCTCCACAGTTAACCGTGGTCGATGAATTTTGCTCCACTATGCCCCATGATTTGGCAGTTATGCAAGGAGTTCATCCCACTATTCGGCTTGAATCGGGGCCGATTTCGGGCTCCCGCTCCACTATAAGTGCCATTTTGAGCCGACCACGGTTAAGTGCAGTGCTACCATGCCACCTTTTTTCCAGATTAAATAGAATTAAGCATAATGCAATACAACTAAAAATTTAGACAATTTGATCGCGCAAATGATCCTTAGTTGAGATTGTAATCAAGCCTTAATCAAAATATATAGATTCTTACCTGTCTTTTTCAGATCTAGTATTTTATACTCATAAAATCACCTCTAACCAATCCCCCAATTTATGAGTTCACAACACCCTCACATTCATTGCCTAGGACTGAATCATAAAACTGCAAATGTAGCATTACGAGAGGGACTCGCCTTCCCCCACCACCATTTGGAATCCAGCTTAGCCCGCTTAGGCTGTGGCGATGATTCCACTTGGACAGAAATAGAGAATATTGCTATTCTCTCGACTTGCAACCGCGTAGAGCTGTATGCAATTGGGACTCAACCAATATTTGACAAACTTGCAGCATTTCTGTCCGAAACACAAAACATTCCCACATCTGAATTTTCATCCAAACTATATAAACTTCTTGGTGGAGATGCAGTCCAGCATCTGTTAGATGTTGCCGCTGGTCTGGATTCAATGGTTATTGGCGAACCACAAATCCTCGGACAAGTCACAGAGGCGTATGCTTTAGCAAGGAAGCATGGGACTATTGGCAAGGTCCTTTCTCGGTTGTTCCAAACCGCCATTCGTGCCGGAAAGCGCGCCCGCACCGAAACCACAATTAATCATAATCCAGGCTCCATCGCATCAGTCGCTGCAAACTTGATTTCTAAAAAGGTACCAAATCTAGCTGCTGCAAAAATCATGGTCCTCGGCGCAGGTGAAATGGCTGAAGCGGCGGTGGAGTCACTCCGCAAGCGGGGAGCTAAATCAATTCTTGTCGTCAACCGAACCCTGACGCGGGCGGAAGAAATTGCCAGTCGCTGGGAGGGGCAAGCGGCTACATTGGAAACATTGCTCGAACATCTTCCGGAAATGGATATCGTGATTTCATCAACTGGCGCACCCCATATTGTCATTCAACCTTCAATGGTCGAAGAAGCGATGAAGATTCGACCACAACGTCCATTGGTATTAATGGATATTGCTGTCCCGCGTGATGTAGACACTGAAGTTGGAAATATCCATGGGGTTTATCTCTTTGACATCGATGCGCTCTCGAATCACCTTGAATCAAACCTGGCACTAAAGGAAGCCCAAGTGCCAAAGGTGAAAGCTATTATTGCCGAGGAGAGGAGTGATTTTGAGGAATATCTGGCGACACTGGATGTGGTTCCCATCATTGTTAGTTTACGCGATCAGGCAGACAAAATACGCCAGAAGGAAATTCGGAAAGCGAAACGCCATATGCCGGATTTGACTCCTGAAATGGAAGACCAGATCGATGTGTTGACTCAATCGATCGTTAATAAGATCCTTCACAATCCAACAATTCGTCTCAAAAAAGAAGCTAACGGATTCGACGCAGCAGATTATGCTAGTATTGCCCGGTCATTATTTGGTTTGGATGAGGGGCGATAGTTGATGAGTTCAGCACTAATTTTCGCTACCCGCCCTTCTGCCTTAGCCCGATGGCAAACCTCGTATGTAATCCAAGAATTGAATAACCATTGGAGAAATTTAAACTGCAAAGAACTGGTTATCACTACCCGGGGGGATCGCGAGTTGAACAAATCATTACCCGAAATTGGTGGAAAAGGACTGTTTACCCACGAACTTGAACAGGCACTGCATGATGGTCGTGTTGATGCAGCAGTTCACTCATTAAAGGATCTGCCAACCGAGGATGTTCCCGGGTTGCAAATTGGGGCGATCCCACAGCGCGCCGATATTCGAGACGTACTGATTTGTCCAGTCGAACAGACTTTGGATGATCTACCAGCCGGCGCATTGGTGGGCACTTCGAGCAACAGGCGTAAGGCTCAGATTCTGGCTCATCGACTAGACCTGCAAGTGAAAGCGATCCGCGGTAACATTGACACCCGCATTCGCAAGGTGCTTGAAGGAAAATATGATGCTATCGTTTTAGCCGCCGCAGGTGTAACCAGGTTGGGTTTACAGAAATACATTACCCAATACATACCTTTAGATATTATGCTCCCTGCGCCAGGTCAAGGTGCACTCGCTGTCCAGTGTCGGATAGATGATGAGCATACCCAGCAACTTTTGAAAGGTATAGAAGACGGATATACACGACTAGCTGTGAGCGCAGAAAGAGCCTTTTTGACTGCGCTGGGAGGTGGGTGCTCCTTACCAGTTGGGGCACTGGCTGAAGTGCGGGAAGGGGAAATCACGCTGCAAGGTGTCATCGCTGCTCCTGACGGCAATCAGAAAATCAAACTTTCTGCTTCTGGGAAAGACCCACTGCAGTTGGGGCTGGAATTGGCTAAATGCGCTTTAGACCAAGGGGCGCGAGCGTATATAACACAAGAATCAATTGAGGGGATGGGATGAAGCGTGTTTTGATCACTCGCCCGCGAAAAGATGCTGCTGAATTTGCTCTTGCTTTACAAGATCTTGGTCTTGAAGTGTTCTATATGCCAACAATAGATATCCATCCTGTAACAGATAGCACCATATTGGACCAGGCAATCTCTAACCTGAATGAATATGATTGGTTGGTTTTGACCAGTACCAATGCTGTTGATGCTGTACTGGATCGAAAAACAGCCCTGGGAATTAGTCAATTCCCAGAAAACCTAAAGATTGCAGCGATAGGTCCAAAGACATCCGCCCGACTGTTGGAGGTTGGGATTAGGCCAAATTTCATTCCTAAAGAATATATTGCGGAGGCTATCCTGCCAGGTTTAGGCAATCTACATGATCGCTGGGTGTTACTCCCCATGGCAGATATTGCCCACGATACGCTTCCGAATGCCATCCAAAAAGAGAATGGAATTGCGCACGTAGTCACAGCCTATCAAACTCTGCCGGCAAAGCCAGATCCGGAAGGCTTATCTGCACTTGCTGATGGTGTAGATTTGATTACGTTTACCAGCGGATCAACAGCTCGCAATTTTGTAGAGTTAGTAAAGCGTGCAGGTCTCAATCCATTTCACTTGAAGGGAGATCCCGAAATTGCTTGTATTGGTCCCAAGACCTCCCAGACAGCGCAGGATTTAGGCTTCACGGTTGACATTGTAGCTAGAACGTATACAGTTGATGGCCTGGTTCAGGAAATCGCAGCTTATCTGATAAAAAACAATTCTCATGAAACCATCTAGGTCCCTTCACTATCCACCTTATCCTATTTCTCGCCCACGGCGATTGCGATTGACCCCAGCGATACGGCATATGATTCGCGAAACGGTTCTTATACCCCAGAATTTCATCTATCCTTTGTTCGTGCGCCATGGGATAAAAATACAGGCTGAGATTCCTTCCATGCCAGGACAATATCAGTGGTCTATTGACCGCCTTCCCGATGAAATTAACGAGATCACCCAATTGGGAATCCCTGCCGTGATACTGTTTGGCATCCCGGCACAGAAAGACCCCGTTGGCGAGGAGAACTTCGCTCCCAATGGGATCATCCAGCAAGCCATCCGAAAGATCAAAGATACTGCACCCGAACTGATTGTTGTGACCGATGTTTGCCTGTGCGAATACACAGATCACGGCCACTGTGGTTTATTGAACACCGGTGAGCATGTTCACCCCCACCTACCGGAAGGCTATGTACTCAATGATGCCACTCTCGAGATCTTAAACAAAGTGTCGATTTCCCATGCGGAAGCTGGTGCAGACATTATCGCTCCCAGCGGAATGATGGACGGCATGGTGGGCGCGATCCGTAGTGCGCTGGATGGCGCTGGATTCGAGAACACAACCATCCTTTCTTATGCCGTCAAATACGCCTCCGGGTTTTACGGACCTTTCCGCGAAGCAGCTCAAGGCGCACCCAAATTTGGAGACCGCAAGTCTCATCAAATGGACCCGGCCAATGCGCGCGAAGCACTGCGGGAGGCTACCCTGGATGTCCAGGAAGGTGCAGATATGTTGATGGTCAAACCTGCCCTCCCTTATCTGGACATTATTCAGCAGGTTCATACAGCATTTCCTGAGATTCCCACGGCTGCTTATAACGTCAGCGGTGAATATGCCATGCTGAAAGCTGCGGCCGCTAACGGTTGGTTGGACGAGCGCAGCGTGGTCCTGGAAACACTAACCGCAGTCAAACGCGCTGGAGCCGATTTAATCATCACCTACCATGCCAAAGATGCTGCCCGCTGGTTGAACGAATAGGTTCATACATAAAGAGCCCTAGGAGACATTATGACAGAACCGCGATTATCTACACAGGCTGCTGAAGAACGTGCCTACCACGACCGTCGAATGACCCGTGCTGATTTTAATCTGGCGCCTTTCACGATCGCCTGGGAGGTGACTCGCGCCTGTGCATTTGCCTGCAAACACTGCCGGGCGGACGCCCAGCATCAGCGCGACCCCAATGAGCTGACTACTGAAGAAGGCTACCAATTGATCGATCGCCTGGTTGAGTTTGGCAGCCCAATTCTGATCTTTACGGGGGGTGACCCCATGATGCGCCGTGACCTGTTTGATCTGATCGCTTATGCTACGCAAAAGGGTTTGCGCTGTTCACTCACACCCACGGCAACTGCTTTGCCAACTATCGAGCGTCTCAAGCAAGCCAAAGATGCCGGGATCCGTCGCATCGCCCTCAGCCTGGATGCACCGAAACCAGATACGCATGACGAGTTCCGCCAAGTTTCCGGTTCATGGGAAAGGACGATGAAAATCCTGCACAATGCCAAGGAAGTTGGCATAAGCGTGCAGGTAAATACAACAGTTTCCACTTTTAATGTTGACCAGCTGCCCGAGATGGTGCCATTCGTCCAGGAAGTGGATGCAGTGCAGTGGTCTGTTTTTTTCCTGGTACCCACAGGTCGAGCGCAGGTTCAATACATGATTTCGGCTCAGAGACACGAAGAAGTATTTAATTGGCTTTACAGCCTTTCTGAAGATGCCCCCTTTGATATCAAGGCAACGGCTGCACCGATGTACCGCCGGGTAGCCATTCAGCGCAAAAAAGCAGTCTCAACTGACGGACAGCCCGTGACCTTTCAGGGAGCTGGCTTCCAATATGCAGATGGCCTTCACCGCCCTACAAAGGGTGTGAACGATGGCAACGGTTTCCTCTTTATCTCTCACCTGGGCCAGGTCATGCCTTCGGGCTTCTTGCCTATCGATTGCGGTAATGTGCGCGAGTACGATGTTGTCGATTTATATCGCAACCACCCAGTGTTTAAAGATTTACGTAATTACGAGAAATTAAAAGGTAAATGCGGATTTTGCGATTACCGGGAGGTTTGCGGTGGGCAGCGTGGGCGAGCTTACGGTGTGACTGGTGATTATATGGAAACCGATCCAGCCTGCGCATACGAACCAGAAATAATTCAATAAGTGGCTCGAATGGAACTCAACTGGATCGGAATAATCGCAGCCGCAGCGACCTTTTTTGGTGTCTGGGCGGGACATGTTTCCGTGCGGAAAATTGAGTACAGAGCACACACAGTTTGGGTGCCATCACTGATAACCCTGATCCTCGGCTTGCTTATGGAGCTGGGAGCATTGCTGAGTGATAATCAATACCTGGCAACGGCATTGGGCATTCTCGGGGTCACCGTTTTGTGGGATGCGCTTGAGTTCTGGCGCCAACAGGAGCGCGTGCGAAAAGGACATTCGCCAGCCAACACAGACAACCCTCGCCATGTGTCCATAATGCAAACCAATGGGATGGCAACCACCGTCGATTGGTTGAACCGGAATCCTGCTGGAAGGGCATTATCACCTGATGAAATCCAGACAATTCAGGAAAACATGCAATGAACTTCTTTGGTCCTGTTCTGGGGTTGGCTACTTTAGTAATAATTGGCTTAGGATTTGTGTGGGTGATTCGCGGCGAATACTATTTGGGCTACCTGTGGTGGCCATATATTATGGGACTCGGTATCCTTATCGTCATTGGATCCCTGTTCGTTATCTCAGTTTGGGTTTCTGCGCTGATGGGAATCTTTGGCGCATCGCTTATTTGGGGTTCAACTGAACTCAAAGAACAGGCAGTCAGAGCCGAGATTGGCTGGTATCCATTTAATCCAAAAAGGAAACTAGATCCACCGTTTGTCGAGGAGATCAGAAACTGGCCTGCTCCCCACTTATAAAGAGACTTAATGCAAAGGTATCAATGAAAAACATCGTCATTATTGGCGGCGGAATTGCCGGGCTGGCTGCCGCTTACTATATTGGAAAACAAGATCACACCGGGATTAATATCACGATGATGGAGCAGGCTGATTACTGGGGAGGAAAGCTTGTTACCGAGCGCATCCCATTTGATGAAGGCAGCTTCGTTATCGAAGGTGGACCAGATACGTTCGTTGTTACCAAGCCTTGGGGGGTAAAGCTTTGCAATGAATTGGGCATCGCCGATCGATTAAGAGGCACGAACCCTGATACGAAAAAAACTTATATCCTCAAGAATGGTAAACTCCACGAGCTTCCAGGTGGGCTCACCATGATGATCCCCACCGAATTCGGCCCAATGATCCGCACTGGATTGCTATCCTGGCCGGCGAAGGTTCGCATGGGTTTGGATTTCATTCTTCCACCAGACGCAACGAATGGGGACGAAACAATCGGTGCTTTTGTCACCCGTCGGCTAGGCCGTTCTGCGTATGAAAACTTGATCGAACCTTTAATGAGCGGCATCTATGCCGGTGATGGGGATCAGCTCAGCTTGCATTCAACTTTTCCTTACCTGCGGGATTTAGAGCTCAAACACGGTGGCCTGGTTAAAGGAGCGCTGGCTTTGAGGCGGGATAGACTTCGCAAAGCGCGCGACAATGGAAATGGTCCAAGTTCAACACCAGGCTCACGCAGCATCTTCTTGACACCAAAAACTGGATTGGCTGAGATTGTGGAAGCCTTGATCCAGGACCTGGAAAATGTCGGCGTTGACCTGCGCTTAGGCACCACTGTTGAAGAAGTTAGCCAGGAAACCGGTCGCTATCGCATTCGTTTATCTAACGGAGACGCCATTCCTGTTGACCATGTTATCCTGGCGACTCCATCCTTTGTATCAGCGGACTTGATCAGTGGATTTGCTCCTGATTTAGCAGCTGAACTGCGATCTATTGAATATGTTTCGACGGCAACAGTCACTCTCGCCTACCGGGAGTCCGACCTGCCGCGACCGTTGGATGGCTACGGCTATGTGATCCCCCGTTGTGAGGGACATAAAGCGCTGGCCTGCACCTGGACATCGTCCAAATTCCCGCACCGGGCTCCAGAAGGTTTTGCACTGCTGCGGGTTTTTATCGGACGCGCCGGGCAGGAAAGTGAGATCTCCTGGGACGAATCCACCTTGCTGAAAATTACCCAGGAAGAACTACGACTTACGCTGGGTATCACTGCTGAACCACTCTTGCGGCGGATTTATACCTGGGAAAAGGCTATGCCCCAATACAACCTTGGTCATGTACAGCGCCTGGAGCGGATCCAGAGTCAGCTGGAATTTTTTCCTGGATTGGCTCTCGCTGGTAATGCTTACCAGGGGATTGGTATTCCCGATTGCATTCACTCTGGACAGCTGGCAGCAGAGAAAATCCTGTCCAATGAGCCAGATAAAACCCTAACTATAAAGGATATACAAATAGAAATATGACTTTGAAAATCGACGAATCCGTAAAATTATTTCGGCGAGCCCAAACATTGCTGCCTGGTGGCGTGGATTCACCGGTAAGGGCTTTTCGCGCCGTTGGTGGTCAGCCAGTATTTATCCAAAGCGGATCGGGTGCTTACCTTTACGACGTGGATGGAAATCGCTACATCGATTATGTTCTCTCCTGGGGTCCGCTGATTTTAGGACATGCTCACCCGAAAGTTGTAGAATCTATTCAGCAAACTGCCGAAAAAGGCACCAGCTACGGCGCACCCAGCCCTCTCGAGATTAACCTTGCTGAATTGATCCAAGAATTTATGCCCACCTTAGAAGTGATGCGCTTTGTCAATTCTGGCACCGAGGCGACGATGAGTGCCCTAAGACTTTCCCGGGCGTTTACCAGGCGCAATAAGATCATTAAATTTGAGGGATGCTACCATGGGCATGCTGACATGCTGCTCGTCCAAGCTGGTTCAGGTGTAGCAACTTTGGGACTGCCTGATTCCCCTGGCGTTCCCCCTGCTACCGTGCAGGACACCCTTGTTGCACGTTTCAACGACCTTGATTCAGTAGCGGAATTATTTAAACACTTTAAGGGTGAAATCGCCTCAGTGATCGTTGAACCGGTCGCTGGAAATATGGGTGTGGTGCCTCCAAAACCTGATTTTCTAAGCGGATTGCGTGATCTCACCACTGAACACGGCAGCTTGCTTATCTTCGATGAAGTAATGACGGGTTTCAGGGTTCACCCTGGTGGTGCTCAAACACTATACAACGTTAAACCCGATCTCACTACATTAGGCAAAGTGATTGGTGGAGGGTTACCAGTAGGTGCCTACGGGGGAAAACGGGAGATCATGGAAATGATTGCCCCTGCTGGACTGGTATACCAGGCTGGAACCTTGTCAGGTAACCCTCTCGCTATGTCTGCCGGTATTGCCACCCTTAAATCTCTGGAAAATCTTGGATTATGGGATCAAATGACTTCTGCAGCAGAGCAACTAACTATGGGCATCGCGGAACTCGCAGAGAAAAAGGATGTTCCCCTGCATGGCAATCAGGTTGGCACGATGTTTTCCGCATTTTTCACGGCCATTCCCGTGCAGGATTGGCCATCCGCAAAAACAAGTGATACGGACCGCTTCGGAGAATATTTTCAAGGAATGCTTGAGCAAGGTGTGTACCTGGCCCCTTCGCAGTTCGAAGCAGGTTTTATTTCTGCAGCTCACAGCAATGAGGTTATTGAGACCACTTTGGAAGCCGCTGAGGCGGTTTTTAAAAACCTTTAAGCAAAGGAGAACCCATTGACGAATCCGAACCATCTGCGAAAATTCGGAACGATTTTTATTATTATTGGGGTGCTTGTTTGGGCGCCCTATTTTGTACTGCGCATTAACGGTGAAAATCCCTCGTTACTGGTTTTTTTACCTTTTCACCTGCTGGGAGTAGTCGGAGGGGCGCGCATGCGGAAAACAGCGAACAAACAGCTCGGTATACCTAGTGAGAAGCGGAGGGGATACAAACGGATTGCACATTATCTTGTTATTGCAAGTCTACTCGTGTGGATTCCTTATTATGTTTTAAAATTTTCTGGTCGTCCGGTGGAATTAGCTCCTTTCTTGACTGTACATTTGGTGGGCATTCTTGGTGGTACCGGGTTGCTGGTTGTTGGTACAGCTGTGAAATTTATCCAAGAGAGAAGGCAGGATTAAGGTTTTACGATGAAAATTCAAAGGACAAAACCTGATAACAGAGTTGATATCTCGGAAAAGGGGCAGATGCAGGATGGGAGCGAGACCTCACTCGACCGGCGTTTATACATGCAATTTTTCGCTTTTGGTGAAGCGAAAGAACCACGTCAATATATTAAGGCATTGGACGAATCTGGAATTCCAGGTGTGCTGTATAAAGATCTTAACGATCCCGTTGGACTTGGCTTGCTGAGCTTCAGTGAATCCCCGGATGATTTCCTTACTGAAGTTCACTCACTCCTACGAACCAAGCCGTTTATTGATTTACGGTTCAAACCCGAATACACAATGCTGGGACGAACCTACACACTTGGGTACGAGCAAGACCTGGAACAAGTGCTAATCAGGCGGCCCATCATGAGAGTAACCGATCCAAGTTTATCCTGGGCAGTATGGTACCCTGTACGGCGTTTAGGGATTTTCGAACAGCTGCCTGCAGAAGAGCAGCGAAAGATCTTAATGGAGCATGGTGGGATCGGGCGTTCATATGGGAAAGCAGACTTGGCTTATGATATCCGCCTGGCCTGTTTTGGTCTTGACAAGAACGATAATGATTTCGTGGTCGGATTGCTTGGTCACGAGTTATACCCACTGTCCGCTGTCGTCGAGCGGATGCGAAAGACGAAGCAAACCTCGCAGTATCTCATCAATCTTGGACCATTTTTCGTGGGAAAGGTATTATGGCAAAACCGCCAGGAAACAATCTGACTGAAGACCTACCAACCTCTCGCTTCTTGCGCGCCTGCCACCGCTTGCCGGTGGATGCCACGCCAATCTGGCTCATGCGCCAGGCGGGGCGCTATATGGCTGAATACCGCGCATTGCGCGAGAAATATAGCATGCTGGAATTGATCCAAACCCCAGACCTGGCTACCGAAGTGACCCTGCAGCCGATTAAAGCATTCGACCTGGATGCTGCGATCATTTTCGCCGATATTCTGCCACCGCTGATCGGCATGGGATTGAACTTAGACTTCCTGCCCGGGAAAGGGCCGGTCATTCACAACCCAATCAACACAACTTATAACATTGATCTATTAGGAACACCTCCAGCTGAGGAAACATTAGCTCCAACCCTGGAAGCCGTAAAACTGGTTGCAAACGAGCTGGAATCGAGAGGCATTCCTTTGATTGGTTTTGCTGGCGCACCATTCACACTGGCAGCTTATGCTGTTGAAGGTGGCGGCTCAAAAGATTACGCAAAGACCAAGGCACTCATGTACAGCGAACCTGCTGCCTGGAAACGTCTCATGGCAAAATTAGTCACAGTGCAGGCGGATTATTTGCTGAAACAGGCTCAGTCCGGCGCGGCTGCACTGCAGGTGTTCGATTCCTGGGCTGGGTTGGCGCTGGGAAAAGAGGCTTACCTGCGCTTTGTAGCTCCTTACAACACAATTTTATTTGATCAATTGAAGCAAGCAGGAGTGCCGGTGATCAACTTCAGCACTGGAACTTTCCCATACCTTGGAGACGTTGCCGCCTGTGGAGGTGAGGTGATCGGGGTGGATTTCCGCATGCCCCTGGGGGCGGCCTGGAATATAATCGATCAAGAGCGCGCCATTCAAGGCAATCTTGACCCCATGGTACTGCTGTCAGATTGGCGCGAGATAAAATACCAGGTTGATCGCGTGTTGCAGGAAGCAGATGGACGCCCAGGCCATATATTCAACCTGGGACATGGGCTTTACCGATCCACGCCTGTGGATCATGTCAAGCAGCTGGTGGATTATGTCCACGAGCGTACTTCCACATCATAATTGGGTGCAGGAATGAAAGATCAGATTGGTGTCTTGATTATGGCCTATGGTGGTCCCAACTCGCTGGATGAAATCCCAGGCTACCTGGCTGACATCCGCAGCGGGCGACCAACCCCCAGGCAAATTTTGGATGAGATCAGCAGCAACTACAAGCTGATCGGTGGGAAGTCGCCCCTGCTTGAGTTCACCCGCCGACAGGTGGCAGCCGTGCAGGCACATTTCGATCCCTCCAAATTTAAGTTTTATATAGGGATGCGCCACTGGTCGCCCTGGATCGAAGATACGATCCGGGATATGCTGGATGACGGCATCACCCGTGCTGTCAGCCTGGTATTGGCACCGCATTACAGCAAATTGAGCATCGCAAAGTATCAAGCCAAGATTGCTGCTGGATTAGAAATGTACCATGATCAAATTGAATTCGCACACGTTGAAAGCTACCATGATGCCCCTGGCCTGATCGAGGCGCTGGCAAATCGGGTCGTGGAAGGTTTGAACCGCTGGCCAGCTGATATTCGTCCCAAGGTGCACGTGGTTTTCAGTGCCCACAGTCTGCCGGTGCGCATCGTCAAGATGGGCGATCCTTACGCAGACCAGCTGCAGGAGACCGCAGAACTTGTAGCACAAAAAGCTGGTTTGGAAGAAGAACAGTGGTCCTGGAGCTACCAATCCGCCGGGCGCAGTCCCGAGCCCTGGCTCGGACCCCAACTGCCGGAGCATCTGGAAGCGCTGGCTGGAAAAGGCATCCGCAACGTGGTCAGCCTGCCGATTGGCTTTGTTTCGGATCACGTTGAAATCCTGTACGACATTGATATCCAGGCCCAGCAGGTGGCGAGCGACCTAGGTTTGCGCCTGGAACGTCCCCCAGCGCTGAACGATGACCCTCTATTTATCACCGCCCTAGCTGACAAAATTCGAGGGTGTTCAGAAGATATTGGTTAGCTGTGATTGGATGTTGACTAAATTAACAAACAATCTACCAGCCAACCGGTGCAGTTGATTAAATCGGAGTATTGTGATTTATTCAATCTATGGCTAAGAAACTACCCTCAAGAAAGAATCCAATCGATTCTTCGAATCAGAGCTTATATTCCTATGCTTTTAGCTAGTCTGTAATTAAGCTAAGAGTTAGTAAATGCCCCCGGCAGGATTCGAACCTGCAACATCCTAATTCGAAGAAACCCGCAAAACCACCACATCTGTGTAGAACCAATATAGTACCCCTACAGGTAGGGGTACTAAGGTTCCTTAATATGAC
>JBFFIU010000045.1:0-15406 GCA_041556275.1 Anaerolineales bacterium
CCCCTTGGCGGATGAGCGTTACCGTTATACCTTGGAGGCGACTACCACGGATGAGAGTGAGCTTCCGGTCAGCGCGCAGTCTGATGTGCTTGTAAACCCTGCACCTATCTTCATTGGAGTCAGACCGGATGTCTGGTCAACCAGGGCTGGCGCTGAGACTGGTTTCGACATCCTGCTTGTGGATTGGGAAGGGGAACCTGCCGGAAGTCACCCATTACGAGCGGAATTTCAGCAGGTCGTTTGGCAGCGAATCGAACCGGAATCTGAAGTTTTCCGCGGCTTTCCCACTTTTGAGCCTCAGTATACGACCGTGAGTTCCGCTGATTTCGTTTCCGCTGAGGATGGCAAGGCTAGATTGGCTTTCACCCCACCTGAGCCAGGCACATACCAGCTGCAGGTCAGCGGGACAGAAGGGTCTAATGCAGGAGCAGTCACCCAGGCTCTCTTGTGGGTTGGCGGTCCGGGTCAGGCCATCTGGCCCAATTTGACGAACCACCGAATTCACTTGACCGCTGATAAAGATTCTTACCTGCCGGGTGAAACCGCCCAGGTATTCGTCCCCAATCCTTTTGGGAATAGCACGCTGGCTTTGGTGACCGTCGAACGCGGTGTGCTCTTTGAGCATCAGATCCTCAATATAGAAGGTTCTGGCATGGAAATCCCCGTCCAGTTAGGAGATGAGGAATCCCCGAACGTATATCTTTCAGTGACTTTGCTGGAGCCGGATCAAACGGGGGAGCCTGATTTCCGCCAGGGATATCTCATGTTGCCTGTTGCTCCGCTTGCGCAAACTCTGAATGTCTCACTGACCAGCGAACCGGTCAGGACTGAGCCTGGTGGCGAAATAACGCTGGAATTGCTTGTCACCGACGCTCAAGGAGATCCGGTTGAAGGAGAGTTTTCACTTTCAGTGGTCGATTTAGCTGTGCTTGCGTTGGCCGATCCGAACGCAGAAGAGATCGTCTCCGCATTTTACGGGGACCAGCCTTTGGGTGTCAACACCAGTACCAGCCTGTCTGCCTCCACTCGTCTGCCCGCCTTTGTCCCAGAGGGGATTGGCGGTGGCGGTGGGGGCGAGATGGCCGAACCGATCCAGATTCGCGAGCAGTTTCTCGATACCGCTTATTGGAACGCCGCCATCGTCACCAACGCTGAAGGTCGCGCCACTGTCAACATGTCACTACCGGATAACCTGACCACCTGGGAATTGGATACCCGCGGCGTGACTCTGGACACGCAAGTCGGTCAGGATGATGGCCTGGTTGTCACCACCAAAGACCTGTTGATCCGCCCGGTAACCCCGCGTTTCTTTGTGCTCGGCGATCATGTCCAGTTAGCCGCTGTGGTTCACAACAACAGCACGGATGACTTGCAAGTGGATGTTACCCTGCAGGCGCAAGGCTTTGAACTGGATGATCCTCAGGCTACCCGGCAAGAAATTTCCCTGCCTGCTGGCGGACGGGAGCGCATTGAGTGGTGGGGGACGGTTTTGGATGTCGAGAGTGTTGACTTGGTCTTTTCCGCTGAGTCCGCTGAATTTCAAGACGCAAGCCGTCCGGTCTGGGGAGCATTGCCGGTCTTGCGCTATACCGCTCCGCAGACTTTTGGTACTTCAGGCACGCTCGATGAAATGGGAGAGCGCCTCGAAGTGATCAGCCTGCCGCGCTCGTACGATCCCGGCGGGGGAGAATTACAACTGGAGATGGCTCCTTCCCTGGGTGCGGCCATGACGAGCGCCCTGGAAGTGCTTGAAACCTATCCTTACGCCAGCACCGAGCACGTTGTCTCCCGCTTCTTGCCCAATTTGGAGACCTACCGCGTCTTACAGGAATTTGGCATCGATGATCCCGACCTTGCCTCTAAGCTCGACCGCACCCTGGAGGAATCGCTCGCCTTGCTGACCGAATACCAGAATCCAGATGGCGGCTGGGGTTGGTGGCGGGGCGATCAAAGCGAGCCATTTAGCACCGCCTATGCGCTCTTTGGGTTGCTCCGGGCTCGTCAGGCAGGTGTCGAATTGGAACCTGATGTTGTTGATTCCGCGGTGGAATACTTGAACGCCTCGTTGACCACCACCGAGATGCTTACCCAAACCTGGCAGTTTGACCGCCTGGCTTTTGTCCATTTTGTTCTTTCTCAAGCCGACGCCGATGATCCGTCTGGGGTTGCAGGACTTTTCGCCGAGCGTTCTCAGCTCAATCCCTGGGCGCAGGCGCTGCTTGCCTTGACTCTGGAGAGCCTCTCGCCAGGTGATGAGCGCGCCCAAACATTGTATTCCGATTTGGCCGCGGGCGCCAATCGATCGGCGACCGGGGCCCATTGGGAGAACCAGGAACCCAGCTTCCAGAACATGAGCACTACCATCCAGTCGACCGCGGTCGTGCTCTATGCCCTCGCTGGTCACGATCCGGCTTCGCCCCTGGTCGCAGATGCTATGCGCTACTTGATGGCTCACCGTGACGCTGCAGGCGCCTGGGCCTCCACTTACGAGACCGCCTGGACTTTGATGGCCGCTTCACAGGTTATGAAAGGTACCGGCGAGCTGAGTGGCGAGTTCTCCTTTTCTGCGGATCTCAACGATACGCCCTTCCTCGCTGGTGAAGCGAGCGGTTCGACCCAGCTCACCCCAGTCGAAGCGCTGGCGCCGATCTCGGACTTGCACCCCCGGGATCCGAATAGTTTACTCCTTCAGCGTGGAGAAGGTCCAGGCAGGTTGTACTATAATGCTCATCTCAATGTACACCGTCCTGCCGAGGACGTGGCGCCCCTGGATAAGGGCATCAGTATTTCCCGGGCGTATTTCCCCTCTAACGGGGATTGCCTGCTGGGAGACTGTCCCCAGGCTGAGACAGCCCAACAGCTGGAGAGGGCGCATATCGGTGAATTGGTCACCGTGCGCTTGACTCTTACCGTTCCGGAAACAGCTTACTACCTGCTGGTGGAAGATTTTATCCCCGCCGGAACAGAGGCGCTTGATACCAGTCTCAAGACCAGCCAGCAAGGCGACGAGCTGCCGTTCACTTCCTGGTCGCCTCTACTGGATGGTTGGGGATGGGGGTACTTCGCCGAACCGCAGATTCACGACGATCGGGTTTCCTGGGCGGTAAATTTCCTCCCCCCAGGGACGTATGAATTGCTCTACCAGCTGGTTCCGTTGCAGCAGGGCGAGTACCGGGTGCTCCCGGCCCACGCTCGGCAGCTCTATTTCCCTGAAGTCCAGGGCAATAGCGCCGGAGAAGTCTTCGAGATCGAGGAATAGGCACTATGATTATGTGTGCTCTGCCTGTCTTGCTCTCGGGAAGGGCTCGGCGGAGAACCTGTATGGAAAAAGAGAACATTGATTCGCACCAATGGTAGAATGGAACAGAGGTAGCTATGTCTGACAAGAGAAACAAGTCTATGACAAATCCAGGTGGGGGTGTATTTAATGAGATATCGAATCACTTCAAGCTGGTATTTCGTCTCCTCCGTGATCCCCGGGTGAATCCCTTCTTGAAGCTCATCCCCATTGCCACACTGGCTTATCTGATCATTCCAGACCTGATCATTGGTCCTATAGATGATGCTGCTATTATTGGCTTCGGCCTGTTTATTTTCGTTGAGCTCTGCCCTGAAGATGTGGTCCAGGAGCACAGAGCTGCCCTGGCTGGCACCATCCCCGGTGAATGGCACGATCCTCAGAGCTTCGATGAAGATGATATTGTTGATGCTGAATTCACGGAAGACGATTAAGCGTTCTACCCCCTTATTGAGGCCTCTTTGTATCGCTATTTCAATTACCTGTTTACCCTGTATCTTTTGGCGATTGCCAGCACAGCCTGTGGTGGTTCCTCGAGTCAGCTGACTCCGACATCTGCTGAGCCAGTTCAGGCTACTTCCCCGACCATAGCGAGTTCACCAACCGAGATCCCTGCCCGCTCTGAGCCTACAGTGACCCAGGCCGCGCCTCCAACGCATACGGCTCCACCGCCAATTCCCACACCCACTTCTCCAGTAGAGATGACCGTTCCATCTGAATTCCCTGTTCCGGGGAACTACCAGTGGCTTCAGATCGCTGGAAACTTGCTCCGGCCGATCGGCTTGGCCAACGCCGGGGATGGATTGGGTCGCTTGTTCATCATTGAACAGGCCGGTGTCATCCGTGTCCTCCAGGATGGTGATCTGCTCCCGGTACCCTTTCTGGACATCAGCGACCAGGTGGATTGCTGTGGCGAGCGCGGTCTCCTCGGTCTGGCTTTCCATCCGGAATACGCCCGCAATGGCGAATTCTTTGTCCATTACTCTGACCTGAACGGAGATACAGTCCTCGCTCGCTTCCAGGTGGATCTGGCTGAGCGCCCGGACCAGGCCGATCCGGATAGTCAGGTCATTATTCTCCGGGTGGCTCAGCCCTATGGTAACCACAATGGGGGCACTGTCGCCTTCGGTCTCGATGGGTATTTATATCTGGGGTTAGGTGACGGCGGCAGCGGCGGCGATCCGCTCGGTAACGCCCAGAATTTGGATTCCCTGCTTGGTAAATTGCTGCGCCTGGATGTGGACAGTGGTGATCCCTATGCCATCCCTCCCGACAATCCTTATGCTCAGGGTGGGGGTGCGCCCGAGATTTGGGCCTCGGGTTTGCGCAATCCGTGGCGCTTTTCCTTCGATCGCCTGACTGGTGATCTTTTCATCGGTGATGTCGGTCAGAGTTCCTGGGAGGAGATCGACTTCCTCCCGGCGGGTGGTCCCGGTGGTGCCAATTTCGGCTGGAATTACCGCGAAGGAGCCCATCCGTTCAGCACTTCATCTCCCCCAGGTGAGCTCCTTCTTACTGATCCAGTTGCTGAATATGGCCGCGATCAAGGCATAACCGTGATTGGCGGCGTGGTCTACCGTGGAGGGCAGCTGCCTGAATGGGAGGGGATTTATCTTTACGGGGATTATGGTTCCGGGTTCATCTGGGGTTTGTTCCAGGGGGCAGACGGCTCCTGGAGGAACGCAGTCTTATTTGAGACCGGCTCCAGCATCACCTCCTTCGGGCAGGACGAAAATGGAGAAGTTTATTACGTCGATCTGGCGGGGAACCTGTTCCGTTTGGATGTGAGATGATCCCTCCATACCATAAGTCTCGACATTTCCTGGTGGGAGCGCTCATTTCCATCCAGGTTGTATTATCCCTTGTTGCTTGTAGTTTCTCTGCCGCTGCGCCAACCCCCACCACCACACCGCTGCCATCTCCTTCCCCGAGCGATTCCCCCTCACCGGTTGCCATATCGCTCACCGCGAGCCCATCGCCCACTCATTCCCCTCTCTCTCCAACGGGTACCTCTACCGCGACCCATCCACTTTCAACGCCCACTTCCACCGCTACACCGCTTCCCCAGGTGGTGCGCTTTGCCGTCATCGGTGATTATGGCGGGGGCGGTGGGCCTGAAGCCGATGTGGCTGACCTGGTTATAAGCTGGGATCCGCAGTTCATCATTACCGTTGGCGATAACAACTATCCGGATGGAGCTGCAGAGACCATTGATCACAATGTCGGCAAGTTTTACAGCCAGTTCATCCACCCGTATAGCGGGGAATTTGGCGAGGGAGCCGCTGAGAATCGCTTCTTCCCTACCCTGGGCAACCATGATTGGGATACCTTGGAAGCCCAACCCTACTTAGATTATTTCACCTTGCCTGGGAACGAACGTTATTACGATTTTACCTGGGGACCGGTGCACTTCTTTGCTCTAGACAGCGACTCGCGTGAGCCGGATGGCGTCGGCAGCAGCTCCGCACAGGCGACCTGGCTGCAAAACCAGCTGGCCGCTTCAACCAGCCCATGGCAAGTGGTCTATTTTCACCACGCGCCCTTCTCTTCCGGGCTGCATGGTCCGGTTAATTGGATGCAGTGGCCCTTCGCCGAGTGGGGTGCCGATGTCCTCCTTTCCGGTCACGATCATACTTATGAGCGCATTACCCAGGATGACATCGTCTACTTCGTCAATGGCCTGGGGGGCGGTTCGATATATCGCCTCATGGGTGCGGTGTCTGGCAGCCAGGCGCGCTACAACGGGGACTATGGCGCCATGCTGGTCGAGGCTACTGATCGCTCCATGCGCTTCCAGTTCATCAACCGCCAAAATGAAGTCATCGACGACTTCGAGCTCAGCTCCCCTTGATCCTCGCTCTCTGGGGGTTTGTGGCCCCGAGAAACAACCGCAGCGCATTTCCTTTCCTTGCTCCCTGGGGGTTTGTAACCCCCAGAAATAAACGTTGCACATTATCCCAATTGTAGGCCAGGCGAGTCTTCAACCTTCAAGGAAGGGATTTCTCTATCTGGAATAACCCATCGGATTTCAGCAGAAAAGATTAAAATATGCCCATGCAGATCATCTCACCTGAAATCGATCTCCCCGCTCTCATCGCCCAGCTCACCGAACGCGGGGTGGCTTCCTTTAAGATCCTCGCTGAAGAATTCCGCTTGGTCCTGCTCGAGGAAGCTCGAGGTTATCCTTATACACCACTGTCCGAGGTCGTCGGCAGCGGGGAGAAGGTCGTTCGCCAGCAGATGTCCAGGTTCAATGACTTCTCCGCGCATAGCAAATACATTCTTTTGGAGGATTCCTTTCAGGCCTGGCTTACCAACGAACTCGATCGTTGGGAGCGAGACCCATTTGTTTACCCATTAGATCTTAATTCATATGAGCTTGTTAAATATGAACCTGGATCGCTGGGTATCACACCTCACCGGGATGGCTTTCGCTATAAAAACATCATTTGCATATTCATCATTGCTGGTCACGGTCGATTCTTTGTCTGCTCGGATAGATCTGGAAACGACGCACTAGAGATCAATGCCTCACCCGGCAACGTCATCGTCATGCGCGCCCCCGGATTCGTCGGTCCAGGTAGCAGACCTTTCCATTTTGTCAAAGACATCCAGACCACCCGTTACGTCTTCGGCCTGCGTCAAAAAATCAATTAGACTGGATCCTCAGGGTTTTCAAAAAACCTAGGGATCTTCAGATTAATTTCAAGTCAATCATTTTTATTCCCTGGGTCTCCCGCAGGTTTCCCCATCTTTGATATAATCACCCCCCCTTATCAAGCAGATAGTTGGCTTTCCATAACTGCCAAGGGCGACAATTCCAGGTAGAAGGAGAAAAGATCATGGAAATCACGAAAGATACTCGCGTGTCTGATATTTTGAAGGAGTATGGGGATATTGCCGATGTGATGGAGGTTTTCGGTGTCAAGCGCGTGGGCGGGTATTCTTTGCGCCGCATGTTGACCAAAGCCCTGACCGTTGAAACAGCGGCTCGAGTTCACCGTGTTCCCTTGGATGAATTTCTGGACAAATTAAACAGGGCTGTTGAAATGAGTAGTGCAGAGTAGGTGCTATATGCAGGGTCTTGCTTAGTTTTCACTTAGCCGATCCCTATTAATTTAGCAAGACCTGACCCGTGAGATCTAAATTCGACCCTTCAGTTTTCGAAGGTCCTAAGGGTTTTACATAGGTTCTAACAGATAAACCTCCCCCATGCAAATCTACGGACTCGACTTCACCAGCGCCCCCAGTCTCAAGAAGCCCATCACCTGCGCCAAATGCCGCCTCGCTGGTGGTGCCCTCCACCTAGAGGCTATTACCGCCCTCGAATCCTTCCCCGCCTTCGAAGACTTCCTCGCCCAACCTGGCTCCTGGGTCGCTGGCCTTGACTTCCCCTTCGGTCAGCCCCGCAAGCTGGTTGAAAACCTGGTCTGGCCTGAAACCTGGGCCGGCTATGTCTCCCTCCTATCTGTGGGTGGACGGACTGGCAGCCCTACAACCGGCCTGACCAGAAGCGAATTTGACAACCTGCTGAGGGACTACCGCGCCGCCCGCCCCAAAGGCGACAAACAGCACCTGCGCCGGACCGACAAACTGGCCGGCTCCCGCAGTCCGATGATGATGTCCGGCGTCCCGGTCGGCAAGATGTTCTTCGAGGGTGCTCCCCGCCTGCTGGCTTCCAGCGCCAGCATCCTGCCCTGCAATCCACAGGACGATCCCCGCGTCCTGCTCGAAGCTTACCCGAGGTTGATTGCCCGCCGCTGGATCGGCGACGCCGGTTATAAAACTGAAGACAGGCGCAGGCAAACCCTGGATAAACAGTACGCCCGTGCAGGCATCCTGCGCGGCTTGCGCTCACCTGAGGCCGCCGAATATTACGGCTTCACCATCCATTTCGCCCCCTGGACGGAGACCTTCATCGACGATGGCTCTGGAGACTGGCTCGACGCCCTGCTGTGCGCCGTCCAGGCCGCTTGGGCTTATTCGCAGCCGGCTGGGAACTACAGCATTCCCGCCTCTTGCGACCCGCTAGAAGGCTGGATCGTCGACCCTTTGCTGTTTACTTAGACCCTTCGGGTTTTTCTTGAAGAACCCCCTATCCTCAAGGACTGGGGGTACTATCTTGATTTAATTTCCAAAGCAAGTAAGTTCAGGGTTGTTTCCAATCCACCGCCCCGGGCATGGCTGGCTTACTCGAGGGGCCTGAGCCGTAGTTTCTCATTGATCTTGTCTCTGCATGCCTTCTTGAACTACGCCGCTGCTGGAGGGTAGAGCCATCACAGAGAAGTTATCGTAGCGGGCATCGGAGGTAGGTTCACCTCGATAAGGGCTGGTCAGGATTCCCACACCGGTCATACCGCTGAATTTATCGTCTGTCACCGTCGCCAGCGTCACCCCGTTGACCTCCAGCGTGATCTGGTCTCCATCCCGGATGACCTTTAGATGGTTCACTCCTGACCCGGGGTTGATGGCATCTGAAAATGAGCGTTGGACGATCTTGTTTCCATCATCAAAATGCAATAGCTCGTATTCCCTGAATACGGTATTCATGTGAAAAAGATAAAACTCATCCGGGGAGCCCGTGATGCCGAAGATCAAGCCGTAGCTCGCCCCCGGAGCGCCTACCCAGCGGGCGTCAACTTCCAGGACGTAATTTACCCGGTCGCAGTTAGGTGCTGCGATGGGATACATGATTCTATTATTTTTAGTCAGGGTGCGGTATTCGCCATCCAGGTACTCGGTGCGCAGGTCATCATCTTCCCCTACTGGCCATCCGCTGGCCGGGTTGCTGAAGTCATCAAAGTAGTCGGGGCAGTAGTTGTTGATGATGACAGGCAGATAAGCGACCGGTTCAGCGGTTTCTTCTGGACTCAGTTCTGCGATCGCATGCCTATTTGCTGACATAGGAGTCCAGGCGATCAGGAAAACCAGCATCAAGGTTGAGATGATTAGGGTAAGAATTTTGCGGCTTCTCATTTTCTATCCTCCTTAGTTATGATTAGGTATCCCCGCAGTTAGTGAACGGCTTCGATCTGGCCTGGTCTTTAGGCCTGAATCGCCTCAAAGCAGTTGGGGCATAAAGGTATCTTGAGTAATAGGGAAGTCCTATGCCACAATCGTATTATACTCCAGGAGGTATCTTGTCCTGTTTTCGCTATATGGATACCACATCCCGCGGCCCTGTTCTGCGCTTTCCAGCCCGCCTGGTTCCCGCGCGTGGCTGAGATCCGCGCTGAGGCAGGCCGCATCATGGGATATCACCAGATCTCCACCTGGGAACCGCCCCAGGACTTGCTCAGGGCGCAGTTCTACCATCTTGAGCAGCAGTTCTTTCACCACCGGGTTACAAATGAAGAGTCCTGGCTGTCCCTGGCTGAGGAGTTTGAACATCGCGGTCTCCCTTGTGCCGCCGCAGACACCCGCCGATAGCTTGTCCCGGGCAACTAGCGGGACCTGGCCACCTTCCAGGAGATTCTTTCTACTGAATCTGAGAGAAACAAGATTTTGGATAATCCCCCAGATTAAATCACAGACCGGCTGCAAATATTTTGAGGGAAACATCTAGCGGGCGGCAAGAGAAACTGCAGCGTGGACCCATCCTCGCTGCAGTTCCATTATATAGATAATCATCAAAAGTAAAGCATAACCTGTACCGCAGTTCATAAAAGTCTCTTATGAAATATTGTCCCAATCCTAAACACGTTTTTCAACCCTCCGTTTCCTTATAACGCTGATTCATATATCTATCATTTGAGCTGAGTAGCCCGCCCTCAACTCCGATAATACATCAAGCCTGGGTAAATTTGGCTGAATCTCGGGTCTGCTCCAGTGACTTGTTATGCGGCCTTCCACTTGTGCATAAATGCTCTCACTACTGAAAGCACTCTCGACAATAATCAAATCCGATCAGTGAAGAGGTATTCTCTTCTACATCACGCTCATCTCTGCCCGTTGCTTGAGCACTCGTAGCGTCCTTGGCTGCATCAGCAATCTCCCCAATGCATTTGGAATGCGGGTGCTCAAAGTACTCAGTAGTCCAGGATTATGATCACTTCGTACTCGAACAATCAGCCGGGTTGTCTTTTCATCTATCTCTTCAAGAAACCATACCCAGCTCGACCTGAGATACTTCTCTGGCAATGGATCTTCGTTAGACACCGATTTCCACTTGCCTGTGTCCATTATGCTTTGCGTAATCAAGGCCTGCTCAGGTTCAAGACCTATTACCGAATATCCCATTCCTGGCGCTATCTCGATTACATCCCCAACCTCCAAGTCCTGCAGCTCAGGAATGATTCGTTGTGCGGAACGGCGTTCATCATCCACACAGCCAGCTATTCCCACCAAGCGATGCAAAAAGTCGTATGTGTACCAACCTGCACGCTTGTACCCGATCTGCACCAACCACCGCCAGACTTCAGATTTCGGGGCACTGATGGTGATTGCCTGTGTGTATCCGCTCTTTGAACTAGGTACTAGATCATCACCAGGCAAAGAGCGTTGAATATTGGCATTGGTTGCTCCTCGTCGCAACTGCCACGGTAGAACCACAAAAACATACACAAACCCAGCGACTCCTGCAGCTATTCCAATCCCGATGACAGTCTTCAGAATATCCATCATGATTCTCCGATCAAATCCTTTTTAGATGGTAGCGAGGCCGCATAACATGTAGTTGAGTATCCAAAGCCTTTCGAGCCATATCTGCAACTTCGGGATCGCTATCTTTAGTAGCTTTACGCAATGCTTCGATGGCATTATCTGGTATTCCTACAGAGAATAATAGTCTCTCGCAAGCATCGAATCGTTTTTCTGGATTATCGCCTTGCAAGTCTTGTAAGAACCTTTCAATGTTAGCCATTTTCTCTCCTAAAAGTTTAAATATCTGAATCTGAATCTCCCCCATTTTTCGATCTATTCAAATACCAGATCACGCCATATATCGCTGCCATCGTTGCGATAATAATAAATGTGCATAAGCAGCCGACTAAAAAGAGTTCAACAATGCCCATATGCTCATGATAGCACCGGCAAGGGCTGCAGGTCAAGCAATTGCTGTCGGTCGGTGTTCCATACCCGACAATTCCGTCATTCCCTCAATTCAGCATCTCAATCTAAGTACTGATAACTCCGCTTATCAGTTCTAATGATTTGATTTATTAGGGCTCTATATAAAGTGTTAACCAGCAATTCTAAAATTAATATTCTAGCAAGTAAAAATATGAAAGAAGTAGATTTCCTAAAATGGTTCGAAACGGGGATGAAATATACAGGCTTTGGAGAGTATTTTGAAGGTGATATACCTCTGAATATATCTTTGCTTTCATTAATAGACTTAAAAGGCGTGATTAACATAAAACCAGCATCAACCTCTCCAGTGACCTGCTCATTTTTTTTCGAGCTCCGACCTGCATGAGAAGCATCCCACGCCACGAGAAGAAGTTCGACCGCATCCAACACAATTTGACTCTAGAATAAAGTGCACTATACTCTTAATAGCACCGATAATCTCAAATCTAGTAAATATGGAGGATGACCATGAAAGTCGGATGTTTTGCGTTGATCGATCCATTCTCAACCTTAGATCACCAGCTGGAGCGCATCGCCGGGATGGGCTTCAAATATGCGGATGTGACTGACAGCCATCCTGGGAGCTCACTCGGTCGCGATTACGGATTTGCGGCCACCGCCAGTCTGGACGGCAACCCGAAAGATCTGAAGCGTATGTTTGATAAGCATGGGCTGACGGCGACCACGGTTTGTGCGCATGCTACCCTGCTGGACCCAGTCTCCCCCTCCAGGTTCGGCACCCACGAAATTTCGAAGGCGATCATGCTGGCAGCCGGCATGGGCGTGCCGCACGTGATCACTACTGAAGGCCACCCCCAGACGGAGTGGGCTCACAACCTATCCTTCGATCAGCAGGTCCTGGTGGTGGCAGAGAAGCTCTACGAGCCGGTGCGGCTGGCCGAGGATATGGGGGTCAAAGTGCTGCTGGAGCCTCACGGCCCCCTGACGGACACCAAGGAGGGGCTGCAAGCTCTGCTGGAGGCACTCGGGAACCCGGACAGCCTGAAAATCAACCTGGATACCGGAAATTCCTGGTTGGGAGGATCGGATCCTGTTGAACTGGCCAAGACATTTAAGGATGATATTTACCACATCCACTGGAAAGATCTGCCATCCGAGATGGAATCCCAACGAGGCACGCTGTGGGGGACGGGGATGGGCCTGATCCCGCTTGGGACAGGTGCGATTGATATCGCCGGCGTATACGAGGTGCTGAAAGACGCCCCGCACGTTGAATACACGACGCTGGAAGTCGCCGGGGATGAAGCGATGTTGGCAAGCTACGATTACCTGAAATCCCTGGGAGCACAATGATCATAATGGGGTGTTGGCTGCAACCAACACCCCAGGTGTTACTTCCCCGAGGCATGATCAGACATTCTCTGCAACCCAACTTACATATTGCTTAG
Source organism: Anaerolineales bacterium (assembly GCA_041556275.1). Taxonomy (GTDB): domain Bacteria; phylum Chloroflexota; class Anaerolineae; order Anaerolineales; family UBA4823; genus PFL25. Next base: position 12,778 of record JBFFIU010000045.1, read on the forward strand.
TTTTCTCACTAAATCAATGAAATATAAACCCCGCCAGCCTGGTTGAATCTGACCCACACGCCCCCAATTCATTGATCAATTCCCCCATATCCCTGCACCCGCGTGCCATCTTTAGCAATCGCCTAGTAACCACCTGCATCATCCCTATCTCTTCTTTAAATCCTTCTGCTTTCCCCAGATCTGCGATCTCCCCCTCCTGGAATTGCTTTGAATAAAAACCCGTGCTTTTGAGCATTTAGATGCCCCGGCTGTCCCCCTCGCCTCCTGCCCCCAACCACTTCACCCTTCATTATTTCATTTATTCCCGATAATTTGCGTAAATTAGCGGATAAATATGTACCTGATTCCGCTCGATCCGATCCAGCTTCGCATCCATCACATCCACCATGTGCTTGATTTATTCCCCAATCAGCACATCCTGATATTCCATAGCACCGTATTGCAGCACAAATGTCTAATTTCGATAGGTATATTCCAAATTCTTGACTGTATTAATTAATTAATGTAATCTATCCTATGCATGCAAATAAGATGACATGAAAGAATATCTAACACGTGATTTCATCTTTGTCATCCTGCTTGCAGTTGTGGCGATAGGGTCCAATGGGAGTGCCCTTTTTCTGTTGTGAAGTTGCTATCTACTCGACTGCGTGTGTCCTATTAGGAGGAGTACTGTGAATCGAACAGCGCAACCCATTTACTTTACTTTCATGGCAGTTCTAGGTCTGGTGCTCTTGGGTAGCTGTAGCAGTCTGACAGCGACGCCGATGCCCATGGAGATCTCACCGATACTCACCGCAACCACAACGCCTACTCCAGATACTACTGCCGTCGCAGAAGCCACCTACCAGGCCATGCTGAACATAAACAAGACCCAAAACGCCGCTTACTTCGCCACAAGTGCGGCCAAGCTGACTGCTACCAGTCAGGCGCGCCCACCCACTGCGACGCCAACACGGCGACCCCCTGCGACACCAGCAGATGCTCAAAGTCGGCTTCTCACGGAAGTCCCCCCTCGAATTCATGGGTCGTACCCCTCCCCCGACGGAAACTGGGAAGCGCAAGTCATCATCTATGACTGCACTAGTGTTGACCCTGAAGCCCCTGGAGGAAACTCGTTGGAACAGCTTGTGCTCATTCGGCTGGCCGATTCAACGCGGACGCTTGTCGACAATCAATTCATCTACTGCGGAGGGCTGGGGGCCTCTGGGCTGGAGGGCAGGTTCTGGACAAACGACAGCAAGTTTTTCTTCTACACGAGCGCACGAGAGGGCGTCCCGGACGGTTGCGGCTACTTTTGGGCGCGCCCTCTGTTGCGTGTAGATATTTCAGATCCAAAACCGACTCGCTTTGGTGCTTCAGTAATTTCGCCGGACGGGAAAATGATCGCCGCATGGATTTCCGGCCAACTCGAGATCTGGGAAACGTCAGGGGGCCAGATAGCTATGGCTCAGACTCCGGTCTCAGTGGCAAGCACTGGACCCATTGCTTGGTCCCCCGACAACCGGTCTGTCGCCTACTTGCTTAGCGAGGAACAGTGCATGACCGGAGAAACGTATGTTGTGACTATGCCACTCGCAGACATGGAACCAGTGCTCGTTATTACATCCGAGAATCCAAGTTTTTTTGATCTCTCATGGGACAACCTAAATACCTTGACTCTGTTTGATAGAGAAAGAAACGCTTGGAGTCTCAACTTGATGACAGGACAGCTCACCGGTCCCAGCAATTGAACTTTTGTATGCCTAACCAACTCGCTGGAGCCGAGTAGATATTTGATTTAGGAGCAGTACTATGAATAGAACAGCGCAATTCGTTTACTTTACTTTTATGGCAGTTCTAGGACTGGTGCTCTTGGTTAGCTGTAGCAGTCCGACAGCGACGTCGATGCCCTTGGGGATCTCACCGATACTCACCGCAACCACAACGCCCACTCCAGATACTACTGCCGTTGCAGAAGCCACCTACCAGGCCATGCTGGACATTAACAAGACCCAAAACGCCGCTTACTTCGCCACAAGTGCGGCCATGCAGACTGCGCGCCCACCCACTGCGACGCCAACACGCCGACCCGCTGCGACGCCAACACGCCGACCCGCTGCGACGCCAACAGATGAAGTTTCGGGGGTATTGGATCACGATGCAGATACTCGGACGGGTCTGGATGAGGTCGATCAAGTTATTGATATTGTTTTGGCGGGGGACATGAACGAGTTCCGGCAAAGGATTAGATTTACAACCTCTGGCTGCACCCATGTTATGGCCTTGGGTGGTCCGCCAAGTTGTCGAGAGGGAGAGTCAGAAGGCGCGCTGGTTGAAGCGCTCCCCTTCCTGGGACCCGAAGGTTACTTCCTGCGCAGAGATGAATTAAATGAATGGCAGGGGATAGATGTAGACGGTCTGCATGCAGTGTATCGCGTGTCAGATGAAGCATATTCTGATGAGAATTACCCGGCCGGCGAATATGGGATCGTCTTTAGAACAAAATCTCCGCAATTTATCGTCACTCTGCAGGTAGAAAACGGCAGCATCCTGCGAATTGACTCTCTATTCGGCACACCACCGGAAATTAATTTCGAAAGGGATGCACAAGAGATAATTCTGCCACCTGGAGTATACATATTTAAAG
>JBFFIU010000046.1:0-15103 GCA_041556275.1 Anaerolineales bacterium
AAGCCAAACAGGTGTTGGCTGCCCTGAAATCTTTTGCCCAGTACACCGATTTCTCCAGGCCGGTGCTCACCTTTACCGGTCTTGAACCTCACCAACCAGACGATCAAGCCTGTGCGGTAAATTTGCAGGAATACGGGGGAGTCGATCTGGTCCCCTTCTTGATGCAGGGTGAATCTTGACTAAAGTCTAATACGGCATACTCTTCACACCCCGTCTGCAAAACCAGTTGTCTCTTACTGATCTAGGCGGTGGATTCTCCGTATCTGCACAAGCAAAATACCCAAACCAGCTATTATCAGGCCGATGATCTCCCGCGTTTTGATGTGCTCACCCAGGAAAATTACTGCCAGGATCGGGATCCAGATCAACATGGTCCCGTTGATCACGCTTGATTCGGTAGCGGAGAGCGTGCGCAACGTGAGGTTCCACAGGGTGAAGGCCAGCGCGGTGTTGACCACCGCCAGCCAGGCGATGATCGCCCAACCTTGAAGTCCAATGTTCGTTATCCCTTGTAGGGATATCCCGGTGGTGAGCAAAGCGATCGAACCAATCCCCATGCTGATGACCGTGACGATGAGAGGTGGGATCTTTCCTGAGCGGTTGATATCTCTGCCAAGGATTGAAGCACCTGCGTTCGCCAACACCCCGATAACCGAGACAATGATCCCGATTTGATAGTTACTCGGGAAGGAAACCGGATAGAAGTAAATCAAGGCACCAAGGGTCGCCAGGACGACACCGATCCACTGTAGGGAGGTGGGTTGCTCACCAAGAAATCGAATTCCGATCAATGCGACAGCTATCGTGCTGAAGCTCCATAACAGGTTTACCGTGACCGCCGGTAAGTACGCTAAGGCGAGGAATACAGACCCCTGTGTTATTGTATAGAGGAGCAAGCCAAGGAATATGAGCTTTATCCAGGATTGTTTTGGCAGGGTTCGCAGTCCAGGATGATTTCTGGTTAGAAATAGCCCGGGCAAGAGAACCATGAAAGCCAGCGAATAACGTAATCCGGCGAATGTGAGCGCAGGGATATGTTCAAGCCCAATCTTGATCAGCACCCAAGAAGTTGCCCAAAGGAAAACGACAAAAAGAGCTATGAGTACTGCTGTTATTCGGGAGCTTGTGTTAGGTGATTGCATAGTTGCTTTGGTTCGTTTATTTGAGTCAGAACGCTTTCGTTGAGCCCTCTGAAGTGGGCTGGAATACAAAAACGTATATAATTCTAATCATCATGGCCAAATTCGATGAGATTAAAAGAACTGCCTCAATTGTAATCTTCTTGTCGCTACTGATCCTGCTGGTGGGGTATGCTATGTTCAGCTCGGGAACACACCAGGTTGCGGAGGGTGTGACTACGATCGACATCCTTGGCCTGTGTAATTTCGACGTTTATGACCTGCGTGCGCAGCCCCAGGTAACCATTGCTTATCGCTGCCCAGGAATCGAGACGATCAGGGTGTGGCCTTTCCCGGTAGTGATGTCCTGGCAGGCGGAAGAAATATCTGAATAAACTCTGGTGGGTTATTCTTTTCCGCGGTCGCTGTGTAGAAACTTGCCCAAATAAAGTGATCGAGATATCTTTCGCTGAAGACTACTATCCCGAAAATACGATCCGGCAGATCTCACATCTGGTAGATGTCCATTAATAAAATACCTTTGAATTTGGGATCTGGTCCTTGGTGATAAGGTGTCCAGTTTTGAAACACGTTGACATAAAATATTAGTTGATGGTTATCAGTGAAACGGAATTAATCCCACAACGTTAATCTATTCTGATGACAAGACTGACGATTTCTAACCGGTTTCATTAATTCAGAAATTAATCGTTAGTAATTTGGGAATGATGCACAGAATTCAGCAACTGGCCATACCAACAAAACCAAATACGATCCATGGGTTCATTTTTGACCTGGCTGTATTTGCGGGCAATATCTTTTTTGTATTAACGATCCTGGATCAGACTGAGAATCTGCCTGACAGGACGATTGGATGGTTATTGGGATTGGCTGTTGTCACCCAAATGATTGGAGCAATCCTGAAGTCAAATCCACTTAAGTACCGCATGGGTGAAACAGCTGGGGGTTCTACAGCTGGAATACTCAGGAAATTTATGGATGTGCTGCTTTTCTTCCATTTCATCCTTTTTTCCGTGATTAGCTTAATGTCAATGGCCTTATTGGGTATTGTCGACCTTGTGGATAGGTCTGCGTCCGGAGATGATATCTGGGTAGTCATATCCCTGATTATCGCTGGCATATTGACTTATACCGTATGGCGAGCTGGTAAACAGCCAGACGAAGCTTCAACCAAACCGATAAGATTTCCATTTATTCAAGAGGCGTTGGCCGACGGACTGTTATTAATCTCAGTAACCATTATCACCAGGTTTTTCTGGGAGAGCTGGTACCTTGAGCTGGAACCATCCAGGGGGATCGGGTTTTCCTCACGAGCAATTGTGCTTTTGGTTGCGTTATCTTTCCTATTTGTTGTGTTTTACCTTCCCAGCAGGTACCTATTCTTGGTGGAAGATTATCGTTATTTAAGAACCTGGGCCAGGATGTGGTTGGCGATGCTGCCGATAGCCTGGCTGGTTTTGATTGGTTGATCTCATTCCCGACCGTTCTGGGAATACTTCCCGAATAAAACGGGATTCCCGCCTCATGACATTTATTCACAACCCTGAGTAAGATTAGACAAATTCAATTGAGTTTCTTCTAAAAGAACTTCCTGGTGAAGTTCATTTTGAGTCGGGTGAACCAATTAAAGCTCAAGGAGGTCTGAGTATAGAATGAAGAAATGGATATATGAAGTTCTGTACGGTATCCCATTCGTGCCCATCGCATGGATTTTCGGCTCTCCACATGAGACAAAAGCTTATACAGAGCTGTTAGAAAACGGTCATATCCCACCCGGTCGGGCGATTGACCTGGGTTGTGGGGAAGGGAGTAATGCGATCTACCTTTCAAAGCTTGGCTTTCACGTGACTGGTGTGGATTTCTCACCCATTGCGCTCAACAGGGCTCATGCAAACGCACAGGCAGAGGGCGTAGAGGTGACGTTCCTTGAGGATGATCTCACCAACCTGCGTCATGTCAGTGGCAATTACGACCTGCTGGTCGACTTCGGTGCCTTAAACGACTTGAAATCTGAGGATCGCGACTTATACATGAAGAATGTATTGCCTCTCGCCTCTCCTAACAGTCACTTTATTCTAATGTGCTTCACAAAGAGTCTGCCACCTGATGAAGTGGAGAACCTTTTTGGTGAACACTTTCAAATCAAGAATCTTTCGATGCGATCGGAACGGGTGACTTCGCGCACGATTGATTTTTATTCTATGAACCGCTGATATCGATATCTCAAGTTATAGGAAAACAATAAATTAAGGATGATTCTGATGAACAAATCTCGCATAGAACGGTTGGCGCCACTGTCAGGTCTCGTCTCCGTTGTCCTTGTAATCTTAGGTGCAGTTATAATCAGCAACTATGATTATTTACCGCCGGCTGAAGAGGTGGCTGATTTCATCAATGGTAATCCCTCCCGGATCAGCACTGGGGCTTATATCGCCTCGATATCTGCCTTCTTCTTGATCTGGTTCGCGGGCAGCGTTCGCAGCGCGTTAATCAGTAGGGAGGGCGGCACGGGTCGCTTGTCAACGGTTGCCTTCGGGGGTGGAGTTGCTGCCGCGACAGCCATGGGCACTTCCTTTACTGCAATATTGTCCGCGGGTCTGCGCGCTGGCGCTCCAGGGGGAATCTCTCCCATTGGAGCGGTAACAATGTTTGACTTTTGGGGGCAGGTGATGGGGCAAATGTTCGCCGTTAGTCTCGCCGTTTTGATCGGTGCTACTGCAGTAATATCACTCCGCACCGCGGTATTTCCCACTTGGTTTGGCTGGGTGAGTGCCCTTGTAGCGATCGGTCTCCTGACTCCATTCGCTTACTTCGTGCTCTTCTTCGCAATGATTTGGCTGCTCGTCGTAAGCATTTGGTTGTATATTCGGGGAGGATCAACGGGAGAACCTCCCACTGTTGTATGACACGCCAAAAGGAGGAATTAATCCGAGGTGGGAGCTTCGGTTGGGATGGTGATGCTCAATTGGAACTCCATTCCTCGTCAAGCAAGATTGGTATTGTTAATCATGTCCAATATATCGAATGAGATTCTGATGGGAGGAGACACTAATGGTCAAAGATCATATCCAAAGGGGAGACTATACCTACCAAGTAGCTCCAAGGGTGGTGTTCACAATCAATCGCATGTCTGTTCCCATAATTGGAGCTCTCCTCCTGCTGCTCTTTGTAGAAAATTTCAACCAGCTCTCCGATGTATTTGAAAATGACTCGGCTGTAATATTCTTGAGTTGTTTGCTTCTTTCGGCGCTGAAACATGTATTCTGGGCGTGGGTGCTAACCCGCGAGCGTTTTACATGGTTTATGGCATTGTTTCCCTGGAACAATATGCTGGATTGGTTGTGGATTTATTTCCTCAGCAGAGCACTCAACGGCAACCAGCAAATCTATCCTTGGATTTACATCGGTGCGTTACTTTTCTTATTCGGGATATCGCTTGAATTTCTCAGCGATTTCCAGCTCTACCTTTTCAAGCGCGATAGCAATAACAGAGGCAAACTCTTAACGAATGGTTTGTTTTCTATCGTGATCCACCCAAACTACACTGGCTACACATTGTGGCGAACAGCTCTCCCGCTGATGACCGGATATCTTTGGCTAGCTGGGATAGCTTTTCTTGTCCAGGTCGCCCAATTCTATTTCCATGCTGATCCGCCATTTCAAAGGTATATGAGTGCGAAATATGGCCAGGATTGGGATCGGTATATTTCAAACCATAAAAAATTGTTCCCGGGAATACTTTGATCTATCGATCATCCTTTAAAACTAGCTGGGGGAAGGTTATTGCAGACGATAATTCTTCATTTGGGTAGTGCAAGACCCTTTTTGTATTCACAGTTAAGCTGATGAAGTTCTTGCGGGGGCTCTGTTCAACCTGATTCCAGAATAAGGGCAATCTCAATCATTCGAGAGGTCATATTCCCGGTCGTTCTGGGAATACTTCCCGAATAAAACAGGGTTCCCGCCTCATGACATTTTCCGCGAGAACCTTTACGATAATACTGAAAGCGAATATTTTGTTTTCGAGCGCGTCATGGAGTTGAAATCCGGAGTCAGGTGGTCTGGGACCTACCTGATGACCCGCAAAGAGGAGGTGATGGTTATCGGCAAAAAGAATTGCTATGAATTGAATAAGGTGAAGTGCACAGATAAAACATATGTGAAGAATAGTTATAGGAGGCATTGAAATGGTACAAGTAGAAAAGAGTGTGGTGATCAACCGCCCGATTGAGGAAGTCTTCGCATTCGTGACTAATCCCGAGAACATAACAATGTGGGCAGGACCGGTTAAGGAAGCAAGGCAGACTTCTGAAGGACCGGTTGGAATTGGGATGACATCGATTAGGATTACAGAATTCCTGGGTCGTAAATCTGAAGATTCCTATGTGGTCACCGAATACGAACCGAATCGCAAGTTCGCTCAAAAAGCCACCTCAGGCAGTCTTCAAACCACAGAGATAATGACTTTCAAATCTGTCGAGGCAGGCACGAAAGTTACTATTGCAGGAGAGGTGGAGGCATCTGGATTCATAAAGATGGCTGAGCCGGTCTTTGCACGCGTGGCAAAAAGACAATTTGAAACGGATATGTCGAACTTGAAGGACATATTGGAGGCGCAGGTTGAAGTTATAGCTTGAATCCATAACGGGGCAACGTGCGGTGTACATGTTAATGGATCATTCCCAGTGCCTGCGCGTTGTCCCGGAAATATTCAACATTGATCCATTCTGCTAAAAGTTGGCGGTAATCAGAGCATTAGAGAATTTATTTCGAATGAAAGGTTTCTTATTTTTTAAGAAAATGTATCCTCGATAATAAAATCGGGTTATTATTATCAGATATGGCGATTAACTCATGAGTCATTTTCTGCGATGACCAAAAAGAATCTTAAGAAGTCAGAAGTAATAGTACACAGCCGCTGGATGCGTCTGGCTCAGATCCTCTGGTATCCCGCCGCCGCGGTTGCGTTAGGCATCTTCCTCGCTGCGCTACCGAGATATTTTGCTGGGTTCTCGAATGGCTCCCTGGAGGAGCTACTTCATACTTCTCGCTCGAATTGGAATTTGATCCTCAGTCTGGCTTATACGCTAGCCTCCATTTCAGCTGGCCTTTTATCCCTTGGGCTTGCCTGGTTGCTATTCCGCCAAAAACGGGATGAGCGCATGGCCATATTTCTTTCGTATTTTCTTCTATATTATGGGGTGTTCTTTGCCGGGCCAATCTGGATGCTGGCAAACCAATCGCATGAACCTTCTTTCAGAGTCGTCTTGCTCATTTCATCTTTTTTCTTTCCGCTGTTGATAACTCTCATCTTAATTTTCCCGGATGGACGGTTTGTGCCGGCATGGACGCGCTGGTTGGTCATTTTGTCGATTCTGGCACTTCCAATAGATTCAGCTTTTTTCTCCGCGAACTCAGAGTTCTTTGACAGCCCTCTCTTTTGGATAGGAATTTTCCTACTTGTACCAATAACTTTGATTGCATTCTCTGCCCAGATCTACCGCTACCGGGTAGTTTCAGATCCCGTTGAGAGACAACAGACCAAGTGGGTAGTGTATGGACTCTCGCTGATGTTTGTGTGTTTTGGAATCACTACGCCACCGTATATTCGAATGTTGCAGAGTCCTCCGGGTTCACCGCTCATGTGGTGGGGAACGCTCACGTCACTGATATATTCTGTCTCGCTGACATTCCTGCCAATTTCTCTAACGATTGCTGTTCTGCGCTCCCGACTATATGAGATTGATTTATTAATCAACCGAACTCTAGTATACGGCGCACTGACGGTTACTACTGTAGGCATTTATGTTTTCATTGTTGGCTACCTGGGAAACCTGTTTCAGGCATTCAATCAAACTTTTCTGGCTTTTCTCGCTACTGGTCTGGTGGCGTTGCTCTTCCAACCCATGCGAGAACGCCTACAAGCAGGCGTGAACCGCCTCATGTTCGGTGAGCGAGATGATCCGGTAGCTGTTTTGAGCAGTCTTTCCAAGCGCCTTGAAGCATCTGTGGAACCAGAGACGGTCTTGCCTGGAATTGTGGAAACTGTCGGACAGGCGCTGAAATTACCTTATGTCGCCATCGAAGCCAACAATGGAAAAAATATCAACGTGGTGGCTGAATATGGAAATTTCCGAGAGAGTATCGAACGTTTACCTCTCATCCACCAATCAAATACAGTCGGCCAGCTGATCTTTGCTCGCCGCAGTCCCAATGAGCGATTCAGCGAGTCGGAATATAAATTACTCCGCAACATCTCTCGCCAGACCGGCGCCGCTTTGCATGCCGGGAAGCTGACCGCAGACCTGCGTCGCTCACGTCAGGAGCTGGTATCCGCCCGGGAAGAAGAGAGACGGCGTATGAGACGTGACCTGCACGATGGTCTCGGGCCCACGCTGGCCGGAGCAACGCTGCGCATTGATATCGCCAGGAATAAACTATTGAATAACCCTATTGAGGCTGAAGCTATTCTGGTCGAAACCAAAGGACAGATCCAGGATACGATTGGAGACGTTCGCCGAATGGTCTACCAGCTCAGACCACCTGTCCTGGATGACATGGGCTTGGAAAGGGCTGTGCGTGCCTTTACCGACCAACAGAAGTTGGATGGCTTGATGATAACTGTAGAGAACTCGGATGGGTTGTTAGCACTGCCTGCCGCGGTCGAAGTCGCTGCTTACCGAATTGCGTTGGAAGGGATCACTAATGTCATTCGCCACGCTGAAGCATCTGAGGCTGTCATCCACTTCTATTTCGAGCACAGCAATTTTATCGTTGAGATAATGGATGATGGCATAGGTCTTCCGGGAGCAATCCCGGATGAGGTTGGGATGAGCTCAATAAGAGAACGAGCCGAGGAATTAGGAGGTCAATTGGAGCTGATGCCTCTGTCACCAGGCACTCTCATGCGAGCGTGTTTACCTTGTTCCGTGGAGTAAGAATGGAGAACAATGTTCCTGTATTAACCTCTGAGGAGATGCATCCATCCATGCTCATTCCCAATCCCTGGCAACGCGTTCTGCGAGTGGCCTGGTTCAGCCTTGCTCTCCTATCCGTGATGGTTATCATTGCTTCCATTCCAGGTTATGCTATCCAACTCGAAGCCAGAGAAAAGCTAATCGACTCATCTTCTGTTCCATCAGGTTTGATTGAGATGCTTAAAATTGGCATCATCTTGACTTCAGTTACTACTGCAACATTATCGGTTGTCCTGGCTTGGGTGATATTCCGCCAGAACTCAAAAGAAAGGATGCCGGTCTTCCTCTCTTTTTTCCTGGTGCTTTATGCAATCGCAGGATCACTAGAGGCAATTTATCCCTTCCTACCAATCTTATCAGAAATCGAATTTGGATTAATCCTCGCTTCTCTCACGGGTCCGCTATTTGTGGCGTTGTTCGTGTTGTTCCCAGATGGGCAATTTGTACCCTCCTGGACTCGCTGGTTAATCTTGCTATCGATATCAATTGTGCCGATGTCGTATTACCTTGAAGCTACTTCGTTCTCTGTGATCGACCAGCCATTCTTTTGGGTTGGGGCAGTTATCGCGGTGACCACCCTCATCTTGGTTTTGTACGCTCAAATCTATCGCTACCGGAAGGTATCCGATCCTTCCGAGCGGCAGCAAATTAAGTGGGTGATCTACGGTATCAGTCTGTGGTTCTTGGTGATGGCGGTTGGTAGTGTCCCGTACGCCCAAGTACAGCAGCTCCCGCCTGGCGCACCTATCCCCTGGTGGCAGCTGCTCAATGAGATGATGTATTTAATTTCTTTTTCCTTTTTGCCCATATCCTTGACCATCGCTGTCATGCGATACCGCTTATTTGACATCGATATCATCATCAATCGCACATTAGTCTACGGGATCCTGACTGTTGTCACGATGGGGATATATATTTTCATCGTTGGATACCTGGGGAGTTACGTCCAGTCGATCAACCAGACCGCCTTTGCCTTTCTTGCAACGGGTTTCGTGGCGTTGATCTTCCAACCACTGCGAGGGCGATTACAGATCGCGGTTAACAGGCTCATGTTTGGTGAGCGAGATGACCCATTGGCTGTTCTGAGCTCTCTTTCCAAACGACTTGAAGTGGCTTCAGAACCAGAAGCCATCCTACCCGGGATCGTCGAAACGGTGGGTCAGGCCTTGAAATTACCTTACGTTGTTATTGAAGTCCTCGGTGGCGTTTCTACTAAGACGGTTGCAGTTTATGGAGAACCGAGTGATTCTTCCGAACAGCTGCCTCTCGTCCACCAGAGTGAAAGGATTGGCCAGCTGGTATTCGCTCGGCGAAGCCCATATGAAAGCTTCACTGAGGCGGAGTATAGACTGCTGAGGAACATCGCTAGGCAGACTGGTGCGGCTGTATATGCAGCCAAGTTGACATCCGACCTGCGCCGATCACGCCAACAAATTGTTACCGCTCGCGAAGAGGAGAGACGACGACTGCGCCGCGATCTACACGATGGACTGGGACCCACTCTTGCCAGTTTGACCCTAAAGATCGATGCTGCACGAAATTTATTGAACAGCGATCCAAATTCAGCCGACCGCCTGTTGGTCGAAACCAAAGAACAGATTCAAGATACTTTAGGGGATATCCGGCGCCTGGTGTTCGAGCTGCGTCCACCGGCATTGGATGAGCTTGGACTGGTCAAGGCGGTTCGTGCATTTGTCGATCAGCAGAATCTGGATGATTTAGAGATAATTGTTGAAAACACGACTGAGGATTCAAGCATTCCTGCTGCAGTAGAGGTTGCAGCCTACCGCATCGCTCTTGAGGGAATCACGAATGTGATCCGGCATGCTAAAGCGAAGAAGGGGGTTGTCGGGTTTACTGCCGATCAGGATGCATTACAGATAGAGATAAAGGATGATGGCATTGGTATCCAACCGCCCATCCCGGTTGGCGTGGGGATGAGTTCGATGAGGGAAAGAGCGGAGGAATTAGGTGGTTGGTTGAAGATCAATGCTCGGGATCGAGGAACTCGCATTGTTGCCTGTCTACCTTTGCCGATGGAGTAGCTATGGAGAGCAATATTCGCGTACTTATTGCAGATGATCACACCCTGTTCCGGGATGGGTTGGTGGCCCTGCTCAATTCAGTAGAAGATATCGAGGTGGTTGCGACCGCAGAAGATGGCAAGAGTGCAGTTCAGCAAGCCACAGATTCTCAGCCGGATGTGATCCTGATGGATATTCTCATGCCGCAGCTCAACGGCATAGAGGCCACGCGAGATATCGTTCGGACCAGCCCGCATATCGGTGTCGTGATGCTGACGATGTTCGAGGACGATGAATCGGTTTTCGAGGCCATGCGGGCTGGCGCGCGAGGTTATATCCTCAAGGGGGCTGATCAAGATGAAGTCTTACGCGCCATCAGGGCAGTCGCCAGGGGTGAAGCATTGTTCGGGTCGTCAATAGCAACCCGCTTAATGGATTTCTTCACACCTCTAGACCAAAAGACCCCCGAAGCATTCCCCGAGCTGACTGATCGCGAACGGGAGATCTTGAGTTTGATCGCCCAGGGCGCCAGCAATGCGGAGATAGCTGAAAAGTTGAATATCACTTTGAAGACAGTACGGAATCATGTCTCCAATATCTACAATAAAATGCAAGTCACCGATCGAGTACAGGCGGTATTACGCGCCCGTGAAGCGGGGTTGGGGGTTGAAGAGCCTGGTGACAGCTCGCCACAAAGCGAATAAAATTCAGAGAGGGAGATAGAGTTAGCAGCTGAACCCAGGCACGATTTTCAGCGGTATAATTCACTGCACATCTTTGCACGGGAGTCGATCTGAAAATGCGTACACCAAAAACCGTTGTTCGGGGGGTGTTCGTCTGCTTCATTCTCCTGGGGGCCCTATTATTCACGAATAAAAATGTACTGGGTTCGGTATTTGGATGGAATCAAAGCGGAGTTGATGGTAGAGGCCTGAGCTCCGATCTAACCCCAACTCCAACACCTTCTCCTACCCCTACTCCGATTTATCTCCAACTTCCGCTTGTCTTCAGGTTGAGCGATATCGAATTAAATGGGGCCTGGATATACAATTCTGAAGGGAAGGTCCAATACGGTTTTCAACCGGGCGACGCGATTCAATTCGTTGCCGAACTGGCCAATTATTCCGGTTATGATGTCACTGTCAACCTCAACTGGTCTCAAGATGGTCCCTGCGGGGAAGCGACTCTGGTGGTGAACAAAGAATTAAAGCTCGAGCCAGGAGTCATGAAGATCGGTACGGATGACGTCGCTCCTGATTGTTATGGTGTATATACAAACTTGATCGAGATGAGCTTTGGCGCTCAAACTGAGAGCCTCGAGTTCAGATCTATCGTAATTAATCCAAGCAGCGTCATCCTTGCAGATGGTCAGGGATTTGATAAATGCTCGCTGCCAACTGTCAACCAGATGGCAACCTGGTGGAAAGAAAGCCCGTATTCCACTGCCAACATTTATATTGGAGGTATAAGCGGGGCCTGTCCGATGAACCAGGATTCAGGCTGGCTTTACCAGGTTGCAGAACAGGGATGGTCCTTCATATTGACTTGGGTTGGACCACAAGCCCCCTGTACTAGTTTCAAACATCAAATGAGCAGAGATCCTGACAAAGCTTATCAGCAAGGAAGGGAAGAGGCTGAAGCAGCAGCCGAGGCAGCTATGCGGATCGGTTTCCTGGGAGACAATGTGATCTACTACGATGTAGAATCCTATTCCAGAGGTTTTGATGATCCTGTGTGTCGGCAGGCGGTGGCTTCCTTGCTGCAGGGGTGGACAGAGCGACTGCATGAGATCGGTTATAAGTCTGGCGCCTACGGCTCACCCTGCAGTTCTTTTATCTCTGAGTGGGCAGAGAACGACGATCCACCAGATGACGTCTGGCTGGCGCACTGGTATACCAACAATTATGATGAAGACGCAGATGTGATGGACGCACCGTGTTTATCAAATGACTTGTGGGTTGATCACCAACGCCTGAAACAATATACCGGCGGGCACAAAGAAAAATGGGGTGATATACAGATGACTATTGACAGCAATGTGCTGGATGGTCAGGTCAGTGCTATCCTCGATTTTCCATCCGACCAGGGATCTGATCAACTGGCAGGAAATGGTTCTTCGATCGCAACCCTCGCTGCGAGTGAACCTTCGGTGACGGATTTCCAACTGCTCTCCCAAACTGAGGGCTGGATAGGGTATGGGGATCGTCTGCATTGGACCTCCGATAGTGGTTCCTCCTGGCGAGAGATCACCCCGCAGAGCGCCGGACAACAGCAAATCCTGGGGACGGTCTTCCTGAACACGCGCCAGGGTTGGAGCGTCACCCGTTCATACACGGGGCTTCAGGATGGTTCACTTTCCGTTCTGAGAACAGAGGATGGTGGGTTTACCTGGGAGGCTTATCCAATTCCAGACTTGAGCCCGAGTGAGATCAGCGAGGTTGAGAAGGTTTACCTGGAATTTGTCGACCCCAACACCGGGTGGATCACGCTTAAGTTGCAATCTAGCAGCAATTTCAGCTTAGGCAGGCTGTTCGCCACCCGAGATGGCGGCCGGACCTGGGAGGAGCGAACGACACCTCTGGGTGAAGCGGTGGAATTTCTGGATGTAGATCGGGGCTGGGTTGCCGGCGGACCTGCTGGAGATCAGTTCTTCCGCAGCGTAGATGGCGGCCGTACTTGGCAAAGCCAAGACTTACCACTCCCGGATTCAGGACAGGCGGAAATTGGCCTACCCGTCTTCGAGGATAAAGTCTCGGGTGCGCTCTCTTTGGTCCAGATGGATAAGAATGGATCACGTCTGTTGATGTTCACCACAGCTGATGCAGGCGAGTCATGGAGTCTCTCCGAAACTATCCAGATTTCAGAGAGCGATGTTCAGTTCGCTTCTGGTTTGACGCTAAACAACCGGGTGATGGGCGGTGAATTCCCCAAGGGGGTAGTCGCGCTCGAGGCGTTCGACAACCAGCATGGTTGGGCGCTGGTTCAAAATGGATTCTGTGCTGGATATAAACCACGTGCAGGTGAAATTGCTCCGCTCGATTCACCGCCTCTGCAATGTGAGTCCCATTCAAACCTTTTGGTGACAACCGATGGCGGCGTCAGCTGGAGGGAGATGTCACCACCTCAATAATTGGATGATTCCTTTTATGCCGGGGGAATTAGCGATCTGGATTTCTGGGTGTGGGATGGGTTTCGAATCCAGGATCTTTTTGAGCATGAATGATTTGGCGCGCGCCTTCCCTTGTAGATAATATGGTAATATCAATTGCTTGTCAGCGAAGGTCAGAACAAACGTTTGGTGAAATTTAAGAGGGTCGAATCATGGATAATCCAGATCAAGATCATCTCAACCAGGATGGCAATGATGGCAATGATGGAGATGATAAGGGTATAACAAAAATCACACCATCCAAAGATCGTTCATCGCGGGCAGGCACAATCCGGATGATGATGCGTTTGATGTTGGGCAGCGCAGTGATCGGTAGAGAGGAGTTGCTGCGCCGCTTTCAAGAGAAACAAGATGAGGCAGCGATATCTGGATCTGCCCTTAACGAGGTTACACCCATTGAGTCGGAGACTGACCGATTGCGATACGCTTCCATTGGAGCGATTTCACGTTCATCGGATACATTCCAGCGCGGCGTTTCTGCAGTAGGACGGCTTGCAAACAGAACTTTTGGATTATTTTCACAAGCTGTCAGTCCGGTAACTGAGAGCCGATTGACGGGTCCACTTCGGCGTAGGTATCATCGTTATGTTGACCAGGGTGAGAAAGTCTTTGGAAGCTGGGTCGCAGCCGGTCGTAGAGAGGAATATCTTGGACGGCAATTAGCACAAGATGTGGTCACCGAATCGATTGAAGAGGTGCTTGACTATCTGGCAGTAAGTCCTGAGATGGACGAATTGGTTCAACAACAGAGCACTGACCTGGTTGAGGACGTGTTTGATGATGTAGGAGAACGAACATCCAGGAGCGGGATGATCCTTGTGGATTGGTTTAGCGGCATGGCGCTTAGGCGTCCTCGTTCAAATGTTGATAAAAAATCCGATCCCGAGGGGTGAACGCATACCAGGTGATCAGCTGTGAACTGGTAATATTCAATTCCCCAATTTTCAATTCGATCTGGTTGTGATCAACCTCTCTCGAAGAACATGATTCACACCCTTGAGAATTCAGCGGTCCAACTCGAAGTAAATCCGGTTAGTGCCCGGTGGAGTGTAACTGGTAAACAACGCCGCAGCCCATCCCTCGAGAACGTTCAGGTCAGTCTGAGTTATCAACGAGGGTGGTCAAGTTTTAAACTACTCGATCGTTGGCCAGAAACATCGATCAGGGATCTAGAAACTAGTCAATCCCCTCACGGTCCTCTGCGCAAGCTACAGATCGATATCGCTTTTCCAAATGATTTCATTAATTGCAAATTGGTCTTTGCAGTGCCTGATGAACAGCCATTGCTGCTTTGGAAGCTAGTGGTTGAAAACCAGGGTTCACGTGCAGTTAGCATTCATAAAATTGAACTCCTCACGTTGGGATATATATATCCGGGACATTCTGGACTGAGTGGAAGTCTCAATTTTCCGTTGGGGGGATTTTCCCATTCATTGCAGCCTCAGGGTAAGGGAACTGATACCTATCCAAAGGATTTGGTTTTCTACTCAAATGGTTGGCAATCCTGGTCGCCCTCCGGTTTATATCTTCCTGAGCAGCGATATCGGCTTTCCAGATTGGGATTTCTACGTACACCATTGGTCAAGAACGCCAGCACCCCTTATCCAAGAAGAGCGGGCATGTTTGTCAGTGACATGTTTGGTGTATTGGGGGAACGCACCTACCGAAACGGTCTGCTGGTAGGATTCCTTTCACAGAAGGAGCAATTCGGTTCTTTGGAAACCTGGCTTGGAGGGATCTCCCCGACCTTAAGCTTATGGGCTTCAGGGGATGGCGCTCGGCTCGATCCTGGAC
>JBFFIU010000047.1:0-15096 GCA_041556275.1 Anaerolineales bacterium
GTCATCATCCCCACCACGCGCCGAGCAATAGGATTGACTCGCCAGGCTTCCAATCCATCCGCTAGAATCTCATCCCGATCGTAGCCATGCCGGTCACGAGGGTAGGTTGACTTTGAATACAGCCTGTCTCGACTATCGTCGAGAGCGCGCACAGCCAGGTCAACCTGCTGGTTGACTTCTTCTTCGATGAACCTTCCAAATAATCTCTTAAGCATTTTTCACCATGGAATAATAGAACCCAAGAACAAACCCAAACCAAATACAGCCACAGTCAACAAGACAAGAACAAGAAAATAAAGGCTGCGATCAACTTCAATATCATCCCTCATTGGAGGCCTTCCATTCTAGGCTGGCCAGCCAATACCTCCTTTGCCTCTCTGAGATCTCCCCTCTTCTTGGCTGCCCTCCTACCCGATTCCATTTTCAGCATCTCGTACAAATTCGCATCCGGCGCCAGGCGCTGCATTTCCTTATCTATGGCCTCAATGGCCAACTTGATCGCTCTTTCGTATTTCATCTTCTAGCCTTATTCTTGGGCAGTTCTTTTTGTGTCCTTCTCTCTTCTTCCATCCTTTGCATACTGGACAGCGCTTTGTATCCCAGGTCCCGAAGATCATCCATTCCGGAAGCGCCTTCAATAATTCAATAACCAGACTCCTCACACCACCGCCAGCTTTGCTATCTGATCTGAGGTGAGGGGAGTCTTCCAAACCGCAGGGTGAGCAAGCCATCCATGCCAGGTGTTCGGTGAGCCGACTGTCTGGTTTCCGATCATGGTTGCTGTGTTGTCCAGGTTGCCAGCCCAGACCCCGAGAACTGTATCCGTCGGTTCTGCAGCCCCGTTGTAGTAATAATTAACCTCATCAGCTGCAGCGCTCCAGGTCATCGCCAGGTGAAACCAATCCGTTGTAGAGATCGCATCTAAGTTGTTTTGCTCGGTCACTCCCCCGGCTTCGTAAATATATATGATGCGGTTGTTTACAGCAGACTTGTTGATGAAGAGTCCATTATTCGCATCCACATGTATCCTGGCTATATAGTGAAAGCTGCCATCAGTCCAAATCCCTGCTGCATTGACCTTGCACCAGATCGCTATGGTCCCCTCCGCTCCGCTAAAGTCTGTGTTGAAGGCGGCAGAATATATGTCGTTGTAATCATTGGCACCATCAAAATAAGGACAGGGTTTAGCGTCTGGACCAGCTGCACCGGCCAGGGTGACGCCGGTATAAGCACCGTCATTACCCTGGGAAGAGCGATCCACTGCCACAGCACCAGAAGCCTCGTTCATTGGCCAGTACCCGATCAGGTTTGCATAGTCGATCTGCAGCACCTTCTTGACGTAGGATCGGCCAAAGAGGGGAGCAAGGAGATGTAGCTTAGGTCTCATCCAGTTAGACATTGAGGAGAAGCCACGCCACGCCCTCACCATTGACAGATGAGTCGACGTAGAGAGAAGAGAGATTGCCCACATGATCGAAGATAACCACATCACCGGCAGACAATCTAAGCCCATTGGTGGAAGCCACATCGCCAGCCCCATCATTCCCAATGTAGATAGTGCCTGTGTTGTCATCCAAAGCCTTGATCATTAGAGGACACTGGATCATTTGGCTGCCGAGCGCCTCAGCGGTCCCCGCTGCCGTTACTGTCTTAAGTCCCGAAACTGCTGACATATTTGACTCCAAATCGTTCTAAAGTATTGTTTGATCCGTTCTCCTATCCCTTTTGCAGGGAGGGGAGTAATTATTTCAGTCACCGGCGCAGGCTCCGCGTGTGGCTCCGCCATCGCCTTCGTTCGTTGGCGTCTTTTCTTTTCATATTCCTGGCGGATCCTGAAATTGCGCATCGATGCTCTCATTGATCACACATCCAATCGAAGCCAGCTCACGCCATCACCGGCATTGGCTGAGTTGTAAGTGATGTTGTATAAACTGCCAACGTAATCAAAATAAAAGGTATCCCCAGCAGCAAGCTCGATGTGTGCTTGTCCGGATTGCCCTGGTCTGTAATCTGTAATCGTGATTGTGCCAGCGTTCCCGAGTAAAGCCTTCATCACTAGAGGCCCTTGGATATGTTGAGTCCCTAGCACTTTAGTTCCGGCTCCTTTTACCTGGCCAGATATCGCGGTCATAGGTTCAGCCTCAGCCAGGCCACGCCTTCACCGTTGGTGTCAGCATCAACCATGATCGAGCTCAGGTTTCCAACCCAATCAAATACAATCGCTTCTCCAGCATCCAGCTCGAATCCGTTCCCGCTGGTGACGTCTCCAGCCCCATCATTCCCGATATAAACGTTATTTGTGTTGGCCAGGAGCGCCTTTATCATCAAAGGACCCTGAATCGAAACAGAACCAAGCGCCACAGCGGTCCCTGCTGTGGTAACTACTTTTTGTCCTGAAATTACTGACATTTAAATCCTCCTACCGGCCTGTGTGATCGCTCTACCGGCCTGCTGCGCTCGCTTGCGCCGCCTGGGGGCGTCGCAGGACGTGCTCCGCCTGGGGGCGTCGCACGACCACGCTCGCTTGTTTAGCCCGGGGGGCTTTTCGTTCGCCCCCCGAACCCCCTTCGCCCGGGCCCGGTCCGCCCGGACCCCGCGCCTCCGTTGTGCATTGCCGGCAAGCTTTTTTTCCCTGTCTTACGAACGCACGTAGTACCCGCCCGCGCCTTCGGCGCTCAACGGCGGCTCGGTCAGCCTCGCTCGCCGCCTTGCGTGTCCTACGTCCTTCAAAATCGCCAAAGAACATCTTTAGTAATTTTTCCTTTCTGCCGCTTCCTTTCGCTGGGCGCCGGTGGCTTCGCTGGGTTTCGCTGCGCTCTCACGCTTCGCCCCTCGCCGCCTGCTACGTCGCTTAGAAGCCTTCCTTGTCCATCTCTGCAAGTGGATCGGGGCTATTGATGATCAGTGGTGGTGTTGTGATCATCCATTCCTGGTTGTCTAAGGCAGAACAAAGAGCGGTGGAGATTAGTTCGTCGTCGTGGATCAGCTCACCGGTAAGCTGATCCCTGGTCCCATCAGGCACACCCCACCTGATCGTTTGGTTCTGGCCAGCCAGGACTTCGGATTGACAGTGTGTTACCTGCAGCCAAAATTCCGAATCCCCATCCACGCACTCTTTAAATCTGCCGGTCTCTATTACAGCCAGGAAGCCCCAACCAAGATCGGACTTGGATCGGGTTGTAAATAAATAAGGAATGACCCTGCCAGGATAGATCTTCTCCAGGAATGAGGCCAGCCCATGCCCGACTCCAGTTGAGTCGACCACGATATACTGGACGTCCCATTCATCCGCTATCAGGCGGATTTGTTGATATATTTTTGTATGCTTCTCCCCTACCCAGTTGAAGCGGCGCACGGTCCGGTAGGTCGGCGCTCCCTTTTCATCTGGTGGTAAAGAGGAGAGATCCACATCGAAAAGGGTAAGAGAAGTTGAGTCTCTGGCAGGGTTCTCCAATTCGATTATTTGATCCTCTCCAAGCGCCCCCTCATCTTCGCCAGCCACATCGATGCACATTGCATAGAGTCGCCCTATAACTGGCTCGGTTAATTTAGGGTGGGACCCTTGCATAAGCGCGATGCGCTCATCCGGAAACATGCCGGATTTAGCGTCAATTTCCTCCGAGAAATATTGCGTCCTGATCAATGGATGATTCCTTCCCATCTTCTTAACTTGTCCCGCCACATGCTCGCCGTATGCTGGAACTTCTTTAGCCACATCTTCAGCAGTGAGGATCCAGACCCGCTTGATCCCATCCTCCTCCTCCTCCTTTTCAGCTGCCTTGCGCTCCCTGGCCAGGAGAGTCTTCGAAGTCCAGGCAGTTCCCCAAAATACTCGGGTTGCGTTTGTGCTTGCTGCCATAGGTGCAAAGTCCTTATCCCATTTATTGACTCCCACATCTTGCGCCTCGTCGCATTGCAGCAGTTCGTTCGCAGTGGCGCCAACAACATTCGCGCTATCGCCTCCGGAGAGGAAGTAGATCCTTGCGTTGTCGATCCGGTAAATGTATCCGCTCTCTTTTGTCCATCCATAAGCTTTAGTAATCAGGTTGCGCGATAAGACGCGCTCTAATCGTCGCATCGCGTTGATCGATTGCGGCTTCCATGTTGGCGAGGCTTTGACAAGCTCCGCATCGAGGGCACAGAGAGATAGTAATAAGTAGGCTTCGATCTGGGCTTGGAGTTCGTTCTTGCCCGATTGCCTGGGCAGCATTACAACGAACGTCCTCCCCGCCTTCTCCCACACCGACTCGATGATCGCTCGTGGTATTCCTTCTTGATACCAGCGAAGCTTTAAACCCGAACCAACCTCGCAAAAATTCAGGATATCTGAAATGATTTCTCGGAATCCCGTTCTCAAATATGCCATTCATTCACATTTGCCTTTATCCAGCATATCTACTTCTTCTATTGCGATTTGCAAATCAATCACAATACTTTGGAATTGTCTTTTTTCAAGCCCATTACAATGGTTCAATGGGATTTACTTCGGGAAATCTCTCAAACTGTTGTGGTTACCAACCCCATTCCTCAGTGATCTCAACTATCAGCGAATCTATCTGTAAATTGAATCCTTCAAGTAGTTCGCAATAACCAAATTCAGTACAAAACTTGCAATTCAGCAGGCTTTGGCGAAATTTTCTTAATGTTTGCAGATTCTTTACACTGGTTCTCTTAACTGCGTCGAAATGATCTGCAACTGTGCAGTTTATGTCAGACTCTTCAATTAAATCGGTATTCATTTCCTCACTCATAATTGACCCATAATTTCAGAACAAATTTGAATACAGCAGGTATAGCTGGCTTTGCTACATCTCTGTTTCAAATCTTATGTCCAGAGTTGCCATCGCCTTTGCCAGAGTCGTCATTCTTTGGTGTCATTTGATTTTTCTAACAGCCATGAATAATTAGGTTCTGTAGGCTTAAATTTCACGGGATCGTTAGATTTTTTATTGTGAGGTGAAATGGCATAGATACTCTGATTGGCAATGATGGCAATTGCAGTTTGTCTGATGAGAGCCATCAAACCAGATTGGTTGCATGTGATTGCCACTCCCCACTCCTGCACCCATCCCAGGCAAGATAAACCGTAAATGCTTCCAGAAACAACCAGCAGCAATCCAAGCATGATTAAACGCTTCATTGTTGGTTCAAGATTTGAATACGAATTGTGAACCCCAGGTAAATATGAGAAGATCAAAGATAAGAGTGTGCCGGTTACAAGTGAAAGACTTTCAGCTGACATTTCTTAGCCTCCTTATTTTTTGGATTGGAGTGCCTATCAATAATTGTTCTTTTGTATAGCACAAACGTTCTATTACATTCAAGAGTCAAAAACAAAAATCCCCCGCGATCTCCCCCTTCAAAAATTAAAAATCACTCCATTATCATCCGCGCGGGGGAGGCGAGCTGAAAAGTATCCCCCGAAACCACTCCTTGCGCATAGCCAGTATATATTAAATCGGTGAAGTAAAATCATTACCATAATCAGCAAACCGCATGTTCATACTGAGTGGTAAAATTCATCGAAATCCATGTATTGTAGGACAATAGTTCGCAAAAAAAGGAGACGAGAAATTGCACAGGAATAAAATCTATAGGAATTCATTATTTTTAACTGCGGTAATAGTTCTCGTAGGATTTGCATGTCAGCTATCTGGCCTTGCCCCGGGTACAGAAACGCCTGGCTTTCCATCTACAGAAGAACCGGGTGAACCAACATCGCCACCCGTTGAACCAACAGCTCCGCCAGTTGAACCAACCCAACCTCCGGTAGAACCTGAACCAACCTTACCCCCAGAAGTGGAGCCTACCTCACCTCCAGGCGGGGGTACTGAGCCTGGAGGAGGAGACCAGGGTACTTCAGAGACATTAATTCAAGTCTTGTTCTGGCTCCTGGTGATAGTAATAGTCTTTCTCGGGATTGGTTTGATAGTCTCCCTGTTCACTGGGCGCAGGAAAGAACCTGCAAGCCAGCCAGCCTCCGCGGAAGATGATAAGCCACCTTCATATGCTGAAACTACCCCTTCGTCGGTTGAACCGATACCAACACCACCAGTTTCGCCACGAACTGTTTTGGATGATCTATCTCCCCAGGTTGCGCCTATGTACGATCGCTTCGTCAATATGCTGCAAGCTTTAGGTCCGGTGACAATCCTACCTACTCAAACGCGTGTCGATTTCCAAAGACGAATTATTTTTGCGTCAACATTATTCACAGCTGAAGAGATGCGCGTACAGCTAATACTGCCTCAACGGGTAGACGATCCACGCATAGTAAGATTCGAAATTTTCGATCAGGATAAAATCGCACACACGCTGGTGATCCGTTCTGTGGATGATTTTGATGCTCGATTTTCTACCTGGCTGCAAGAGGCATTTACTCTTGGAGGGTAGATGATTTATATACAGCTCCAATAATTTTCATCTTGAGGCTTTCTGCGTTGAATTGAATTTTAAAAATAGAATAAAATCTTGTGGTCCCGAGAATTCATGTTAGTTGACCCCCTGTGAAAAAACCAAGGGCGCGGTTTATACCGCGCCCTTGGCGTTAGATTTCATCGATTGACTCTCCAAGTCTAGAGATTGGTATCCCAATTGGTTTCAGCATTAGGAGCGAAGAAACCACCTCGCCCATTGAATCCACCGCGCCAGCCAAGCCCTCCGCCTCGCTTGCCAAACATTCTTCCTGCAAAGCCATTTTCAAAGATATCCCCAGCTTGAGCCTCGGTGATGACGCCATCATCAACAGCATCTTGAACTGCATCTTCATAAGCGGATTGCAGGGCATCACGCACATCTGCCGGGTCCAATCCGAGTTCTCCTAGCAAATAAGCTATGGATTTTCCTTCCTGGCGTGCAGCTTCTAGATCTGCCACATCAATGCCAAGCGCAGTAGCGAGAATTTCCTGCTTATTGATGTATTGCATCAACGCATGGCGTGCTTTCATCAGTTCGGCTTGTTCCTCGGTGATGACACCTTCAGCGACCGCCTGCTCAAGTGCTGCTTCTTCCGCGGCTTGACGCGCAGCCTGCAGCTCTGCAACAGATACGCCTAAGGCGTCGGCGACGAATGCATCGTAGTCAAATGAGGTTCTGAAACCAAACTTGCCGTGTCTTCCAAAACCGTGCATTCCACCAAATCCACCTTTCCAGGGGAATGGTTGATCGGGTTCATCCTCTTGTGCTTGGATGGAAAGGATATCGCTCGCAGCGCTTCCTTGGGAGAAGGTCAGCAAACCGATTCCTAAAGCCAAGACTAATGCACCAATAAGAGGGATGAAGATTAATTTGTTTCGGTTTTCCATATATTTGCTCCTTAATATTTTCAATAGTAAGATGTTCTGACCAAAACGACCGACGGTCCTTCTGTAACTGTGCATAGGGTAACAAAAGATTGTTTAGAAATTGTAAAGAAGCAGTTTAGAATTTATATGTTTTCTGACAATCCCCGCCGATATCCAATTATTTACTCAACGGTGGAATCTCCACCAGTCTCCAGTCGTGACAAATTCCTTTTCCTTCATGAATAATATCGGCGATCTCTTGGATGGTTCTGTTTTGGTATGAACAACAACCACATCCAGGATGAAAGGCGCGAATTCGTGAGAGATATCGGGGATCTCTTTCAGGACTTTGGTCTCATAGACCACGTCAGCCCCTTCAACTAACTTGGTATGCTCCAATTGTTCAGCTGGG
Organism: Anaerolineales bacterium; assembly: GCA_041556275.1. Taxonomy (GTDB): domain Bacteria; phylum Chloroflexota; class Anaerolineae; order Anaerolineales; family UBA4823; genus PFL25. The sequence continues at coordinate 7,696 of JBFFIU010000047.1, forward strand.
ATCAATGAGAATCCCAATTTCTCTGCTTTGTTAGAGAAATCACCGCTCATGTATCCTGCTCTGACGACACGTTCGCGATCGCGCCAGGGCATGAAGTGAATCGCCGCTTCCAGGTATTTACGTAACAGGGTCAGCGAATGGTTGCCTAACTACATCCCTATTAAAAAGCGAAAAGGTTCCTTTGAGATCACCATCCAATGGGCGATCGGCATCATATTTTCACCAACCGTCAGGAAGGCAAGGTGTAGGGGAAAATAGTGCGTATTATATGGGACAGAATCGTTAGCGGTTTGTGTGGACAATGCTAGCCCTCCTTAATAACAGGCTTCTAAAAATTCGGCTAGAGAGTAATTATATTCTATCGCTTCTGGGTACAGGCTGGTTGTAGAATTTCACTTGACATATCGATGATTATCGATTAGAATAATATCGAAGGTTATCGATATGAACGCTGATAATAAAACGCCAAGTTCTGTTCTTTTCGCCAAAGCCCTTGCGGATCCAACCCGCCAGGAGATTATGGAGTTGATCTGTTGTCGCGAACTAAGCGTGGGTGAGATCGTTGATACTGTCGATGTCAGCCAGCCAACAGTTTCTCACCATCTGGCTATCTTGCGTGAAGCTGGATTGGTGAACGTACGTAATGAAGGCAAACAAACCTTTTACGCCCTCAATCAGGGACGAGTCGTCGTATGCTGCGGAAATCTGATTGAAGTTTTTGCCCCCCAGTCCGAGGCTATGGATAGGATACAGATTCGGTCTGAAAGTGGAAATGCATCCTAACTTGTAATTGAGGAGTTTTTTTCTATGAAATCATAGACGATCATCGATTTGTAAAATCAAGAGGATCTAATACACAAAAGATCCAAAAAATTTTAACTCTATCCATAGACAATTATCTATATAATAAGAGAAAGGATGGTAAAAATGTCGAAAAGCGAGTTATTTCAGGAACCAAAAGAAGAAAAACTGTCCGAGCTTGAATTTGGTGATGGCTCTTGTTGTGGATCATCAGCTCAGATAATAAAGGTACGTGAAGGTGATTCAATCCGGGAGGAAGTACAGAATTTTTATGCTGACCGGGCTAAAAATTCTAACGCTTGTTGTGGGGATACTGCACAAAATCAACTTTATGAAGCCAACTTGCTGACCGAGTTACCAGAAGATGTGGCTGGATTCAGCCTAGGCTGTGGTGATCCGATCACTTTAGCTGAGCTGCAACCTGGAGAGGTGGCGCTCGATCTCGGTTCCGGTGGTGGTTTAGATTGTTTCCTGGCAGCAAAGCAGGTGGGAGAAAACGGTTTCGTGATTGGTCTCGATATGACTCCTGAGATGCTCGACCGGGCAACCGCTGCCGCGAAGCGCATAGGGATTGATAATGTTGAATTTCGGAAAGGCTTCTTGGAGAATATGCCAGTTGATGATGATAGTGTGGATGTGATCATCTCGAATTGTGTTATCAATCTCTCGCCTGACAAACCCGATGTGTTTGCCGAAATGTTTCGGGTGCTAAAGCCAGGTGGTCGCGTCTCTGTATCTGACATCGTCACCAATGGAGAATTACCTGAATCTGTACGTAAAGATATGCTGGCTTGGGGAGCTTGTATCGCCGGAGCTTTACAGATGGACGAGTACACCAATGGATTGGAGGCTGTGGGTTTCGAAGATGTTCAGTTATCTGCAAAAACTGGCGATGGCGAACACTTGGCCGAAATCCCCGTTACTGGATTATTTTCAGCTTCAATCACAGCCCGAAAACCTGAGTAAAATTCGCTTGATTAGTTAAGGATTGGATATTTATTTGAAACCAAGTTCATGATAGCTGATGGGAGTTAAATCATGATACACAACCATTTATTTATCGAGATTCTGCTCAGAGAGCAACAAAAAGAAATTTTGAAGAGTGCGGAATTACACCGCCAAATGAAGGATTACAAAACTGATCTCAGGAAAGATAAATCTTCAAGACATATCTTTCAGGATATAAAATCTCGGTTTGCTCGGAAAAAAATCGAAGTCCGCCCTGCAATGGTGATCTCGGATCGTAGCCCCACGCAAGATTGCCAGGTATGTTGAGAGTTATCGACTTGGATACACCCAAATTTATAACTCCGCGCTTGCATTTGCGACCCTTCAATCTGGATGATGTCGATCCATTGTTCCAAATTCTAGGAGTTCCAGGTGTTCTATTTTACTTTCCCAACCCGGACCCTCCAGCGAGAGATCGCGTACAGAAATTGATTGAAGGGCAGATCAATCACTGGCAGGATCACGGTTACGGCTGGTGGGCAGTCGAATTAAAATCTGACCAAAAGCTGATCGGTTGGAGTGGTTTGCAGTACCTTCCGGATACGGACGAAATTGAAATTGGTTATCTATTGGCAAAGCCTCATTGGGGAAATGGATTGGCGACAGAATCTGCCCTTGTTGGCCTGGATTTCGGATTTAATGAACTCGGATTGACAGAGATCATCGGTATCGTTCATCCAGAAAATATCCCCTCTCAGCGCGTGCTTGAAAAAATCGGTCTCCAGTTTGTTCAGGAAGCTAAATACTTTGGTATGGATTGCTTTAAGTATAGTATTAATGGTTTCTTATCCGATAATAGCTTGGAAGCGTGAAGCATTCCAGCAGTTGACAATTAAAAAAAAACGCTAGCCCAGTAAATCACCATTCAACGGGTAACCAAACTCTGGGCTAGCAGTTTTGATTAACTTTACGCGCAGTAATCGATTTGGCTAGAGGAAACAGCTTCCATATTGCTTTCAATCTCAAGTTCACGTGATACGATTATATTAAAACAATCGTGTTGAGGTAACAGAATTGAATACGAAAATTGAAGACCTGACCGGAAAGGTTTGTCTGGTTACCGGAGCGACCTCAGGAATTGGTAAAGAAACTGCGTTAGAACTCGCTTGCATGGGAGCCAAGGTGATCATCACCGCACGGAATGATCAGAAAGCGCGTATCGCTGTTGAGAAAATTATCCGTAAATCTGGTAACTCACAGGTTGAAGGTCTGGTTGCTGATTTTTCTGTTCAGGATCAGATACGTAGTTTGGCAGGTGAATTCATCCGTCGTTTTGACTTCCTAGATACATTGGTCAACAACGCTGGCGCATTCTTCATGCGCCGGAAATTAAGCGCAGATGGGATAGAGATGACATTCGCAGTAAATCATTTGGCAGCATTCCTGTTAACAAATCTTCTTTTAGAATCTCTTATGGCCAGTAGGCCGTCTCGGATTATCAATGTTGCCTCAGGATCTCACAAAGATGCTGTCATTGAGTTTAGCGATTTAGGCGGTGAAAATGGTTACAGTTCCATGCGTGCATACGGGCAGTCAAAACTGGCAAATGTAATGTTCACTTATGAATTGGCTCGGAGATTGGAGGGAAGCGGTGTGACAGCCAATGCTGTGCACCCAGGTTTTGTCGCAACCAATATGGGCGCAAATAATGGTCCCTTGGTGAAAATTTTCCTGCCCTTGACACGGCTGTTTGCGATAAGCCCTGAAGAAGGAGCACAGACCATTGTTTATTTGGCTTCTTCACCAGATGTGGAACGGATCAGCGGGGAGTATTTTTACAAAATGCGCTCGGTATCATCTTCACCAACCTCTCATGATGTAGAACAAGCACAACAATTATGGGAAATCAGTGCCAAGATGACAGACCTCAACTAGTAACTTGATTCCTCTTTGTGGCCATATTCCAGACTGCCCTGATGATGAGATAATCAATTACCAACACGAGAAAAAACCAAACCACGGGGATGATATCCCATCCATCGATATTTCCCAAAAGCAGCCAGCCCAAGGTGAATAAGAACAAGGTAATAAAGATCACCGGGTAGAACATACCTACAAAAACCGCTAACGGCATTCCGTATTTCTTGCCTTTGGATCTACGGATTTCTGCGATGCCTAATATTCCTAATATTGTGGCAACAATGGGGGAAAGTATGCTCAATGGTAAAACCGTGTATCTCAAAATTAGCTGCCAGGTGGACGGTGGTGCAGGCGTTGTCCTGGCGCTTATCGGTATCAAGAACAATCCCAGAAATAATCCGAAGGGTAATATGATTGCCCCGATCAGCGCAAACTTAGAAATCCGTTGATCTTTGGGAGCATCCTCACTCATTGACATATCTTCGATGTCCTGATTTTCCATTTCGTTCATGATACTCCTCACGTCATAATCACCTATTTTCTTGAACTTATACTTATCTTTTGGTTGAATTCTAAATATTGATCATTTACACTGATTTGTCCGTTTCATATTGCTCAAAATGTTCGAGCACACGTCCTTCAATTTCTTTCCAAAACATTTCTGGATCTATCCCACAAACCGCCGAAATTTTACTTTCCAATTCCTGGTTGCTGTAGGCCTCTCCGAGCAAGCTCTTTATGAGGTCGGGTTGTGATTCTAACAAGAAACGGGTCAACCAATACCCGCGGATGTAAAGTGTAATGATATCCTCTTTGTTTTGGGATCGCAGATCGATTTTTTCAGAGGGCTTTACCTCATCCAAGGTGTCCTTCAAGATTTCGAGAGTCTCGCGTTTCACCGTTGTTTTTTTCAAGCATTGATCCACTGTTACCATCGCTAAACCCTCATGAAGCCAGGCAGGCAAACTCAAATGAGAGGTGAAAGCGTGCGTGAGCTCGTGGCAAGAGATCGATGTCACCTTCTCCTTGGTAGAATCATTTTTAAGGAATATGTCTTCTCCCATTGACTCAGGAGTATTCTCGATCAAGTAAGGGGTCTTAATTCCCACCACCTGCCTGTCACCATATCTCTGTGCCCAACCTCCAGCATATTTCCAGCGTTGCTTGAATTCGGAATACCATAATGGTATCGTTATGGCCAATATGAATTGATAAGACAATGGGGCACCTAAAAATACACATCGCGGCCAGGAATTTAGGACATAAACGCGGCAATCCTGTGGAGAATTCAATCCCCAAGTGTTTGCTATTGTTTCGATACTATTGCGGCAGGCTTTCTCAATGATCTCAGCCGCTTCCCGTTCCTCTCGATCGAAATACAAGGTGAAACCATTCGTTTCTGTTCGTTCCATCATGATGACTTCTCTCAATGATTTTACTTCTTGTTCGCGATTACAATGAGTAAAAAGGCTAGCTCACAACCCATCAATATATGAGGGTTAGTTAAGATTTCTTATCTTGTATCTTTTTGTAATTATACTGAAATAGATTCTATGAGTAATGGTGGCCGAATGGAGAAGTACATATGCGTGTGATTCGCCAGGGGAGAATGCAAGTTGCGCTAACAATATTGATCCTGCTGGGAACGGCTTGTGGTGGAGCAGTTGTCCAGAACAATGATAGTGGAGATTTAAGCGGATCGATAACAACCCAATCGACTCAAACCCCTACTTCAATACCTGAGCTGGTCTCTGGGCCAATTGGGAAAAAACTAGATGAGTATCTCAGTGAGGATAATCCACTCTTCAGTGGCTCCATTCTGGTTGCCAAGGATGGCGAAATATTATTGAATAAGGGATACAATTACGCGAATTGGGAATTAAAGGTGCCGAACTCACCACAAACAAAGTTCCGCATTTCTTCAATCACCAAACCTTTCACAGCAACACTCATCATGATGCTCTACGAGCGAGGATTGATCGATTTGGAGGAGCGGATGTGCAGATATCTGCCAAATTGCCCTACACACTGGCAGGAAATAACAATTTATAACTTGCTCAATCACACTTCTGGAATTCCTGAATACACAACCCTTCTCGGAGCTGATCAGGTTTCACGTGATCCTCACAATGTTTCTGGCTTGATCGATTTATTCAGGGAAGAACCGCTGAACTTCACTCCTGGGGATAGCTACCAATACAGCAATTCCAATTATATTCTTCTTGGGGCAGTTATTGAACAGGTTACGAATCAGAGATATCGTCAATTTCTGCAGCAAGTGATGCTCGATCCACTTGGAATGGAAAACAGCGGAATGGACGATCATAGGCAAATATTGAACGCGCGTGCTTCAGGCTATCAAATTCAAGGTACTTTGTTGGTCAATGCCCCATTCTTGGACATGACAAATGCCTATGCAACTGCAGGAATGTATTCAACAGTTGAGGATTTGTTCCTCTGGGATCAGGCCCTCTACTCCAACCAGCTGCTCACTGACGATAGTCTTGAGGCAATGTTCAGACCTTATTTTGGGGTGGATGGTTCAGGGGGCGAATATGGTCTAGGATGGCAAATTAGCGATTTTCAAGGACACCGAAAGGTTGAACACACAGGCGGCATTAATGGTTTCCGTACCAATATTAGTCGCTACATAGATGACCAAATAACTATCATACTTCTGTCGAATATCGAGACGGAAGATATCCAGCTACTCGTGTCTGGAATGGAGGAGATCATTTTCGATCAGAATTAGGATGATGGCGGTATTTGCCTGGTATTTTGAGGGTGTAGCTTCTACTGAATTTTGGACGAGTCATAAAAACTCATGGCTCTCCAGAATTTATATCATTGAGAAAATTAGCCCAGATGAATCATTTCATTATATCCACGCAATACGTGTGAAGTTTAATCATGCAAATAAATGATCTGGGAGCTGCAATACAGACTTACTATCGAGAACATCTGTATAGCCCAAGAGTTAGAGTAATTTGGTTTGGGGTAAAATTATTACTCGCTTTTTCTTGGGGGGGAGTAATCCAATACTTGTAGGTTTCCTGAAATATATGAGCAACCTTGAATACCGAAACTTGATTTTGATCTAGGCGATGGTTCAACCATATGAGGTGTAATTCGTTGGGATCTCACTCTATCGTTTTCTTCGATCTTATGGTCCCCATCTTATTCCTTTCTACTATTACCATTAATTGATCGCAGGCTTTGGTTTAGATTTTCAATACAGCTGTTATCCAGGACTTGTTGTGCTTATTCTCATTCCATTTCGTTTTGATTATATAGGTGTGCAATACCGTTATTAAAAAAGTTCCAAAGCATCGGATCAGGTTTTATCATGTTTGAAGACTACCGTCAGTCTTGTAACAACCCTTATAGGGGCGGTTTTAGAGTATCTTTATTCCCAGACAATAAATCTGTCAAACAGTTATTTATAGGGATGGTGAGCAACCTGGTTGAGCATGACCATCAAGTAGTTGACTCTGGTCTGCACCAGTGCATATAACATACATGATACCTGGGTTCAATGTTAGTTCACACTCCCTAATGGGGTTAATAAGAAATAAATCTTGATAAATCAAACCATTTCTTGCAGCAGTTCGTATTAAAAATAGACATAAGCTGAAATTTCGCTGCTCCTTATTAAACTGTAAATTGGATTAGTACATATTTCCTATTGATATTATGAAACAATTCTGACACCATTCCGTTATCAATAGTAGA
>JBFFIU010000048.1:0-14978 GCA_041556275.1 Anaerolineales bacterium
GCTCAGGAAATGGGCATCGAACCATCCAGAAAGACGACAAATCTATTCAAGATTATTCGAGCTGGGGATACCCTGCCTGTCGTGGCTACCCAGCCGCAAAAAGAAATTCCCATCTTCCCGCTTCCGCCCTCTACACGCCCATCTCTATCCACTTCCCTTTTTGTAGGTTTCGAAACTGAGCTGGCCCAATTGGACCATCACCTGGCGGCCGCCCTGTCCGGCCAGGCCCGGGTGGCCTTCATAGCCGGTGAAGCGGGAGGTGGAAAAACAACCCTGCTAACCGAGTTCATCCGCCGGGCGATGACGAATCACGGCGATCTGCTGGCAGCTAGCGGAGGCTGCGACACCCATTTTGGCTATGGCGATCCATACTTGCCCTACCGCCAGGCGCTGCATTCGTTTGGCGGGGACCTGGAGGGCACCCGCTCTGCGGGGGCGCTGGGTGAAGAGCACGCCGGGCGCATTTGGTCGGCACAACCCTTCATCCGGGAAACGCTGCTCGCAGAGGGGCCGGACCTGGTGGGTGCTTTCCTGCCGCTGGAGACCGTATCCCAGCAAACCCTCAGGCTGGGAGAGGGGGCCGCCGATGCGATCGCTGAATTGAAAACCGCTGCAGTAGATCCACAATCCAGCCAGGCGGCTTTATTCGACCAGATCACAAGGGTGTTGCTGGCGATCGCCCACCGCTACCCGCTGATCCTGGCGCTTGAAGACCTGCAGTGGGCCGACCACGGCTCTATCAGCCTGCTCTTCCACCTGGCGCGCAACCTGGAGGATAGCCGGGTGCTGGTGGTCGGCAGCTACCGGCCGGAGGAGATCAACCTGGATCAAAGAGGGCAACGCCACCCCATGCAGACACTGGTCAACGAACTCCTGGCTCAATATGGTGAGATGCGCATCGATCTCTCCCAGGCCGCAGGATGGGATTTCGTAAATGCTTTGCTGGACAGCGAGCCTAACAACCTGGGTGATGATTTCCGGCAGGCGCTTTTCCAGCTTACCGAGGGGCATCCGCTGTTCACCGTCGAGCAGCTGCGGGCAATGCAGGAAAGCGGTGAGCTCGTGCAAGATGAAACCGGTCGTTGGGTGGCTGCGGAGCGTATAGATTGGCAGCGTATAACACCGCGCGTGGAAGCGGTCATAGCCGAACGCCTGGCGCGTCCATCCCTTGAATGTCAATCATTATTGCAGGCCGCCAGCGTGCAGGGGGAGACTTTCTGTGCTGAAACGCTGGCTATTGTTCTAGAGGAAAGTGAAGCGCACATCGTCGAGCTCTTAAGCGGCGAGCTGTGCCGTCAGCACCGCTTGGTCTTCGCCCAGGGCCTGCAGCGGCTTGGCGATGCGACCTGTTCGCTCTACCGCTTCCGCCACGCGTTGTACCAGATGCAGCTCTACCAGGACCTCGATCCCGTGCTCAGAGCGCGCTTGCACCAGGTCACGGGGCAGGCATTGGAGAGGCACAACACCGGACAAACTGTGGATTTGACTCTCGCTGATGCCAGCGCCTCGCGGCTGGCATTCCATTTCGAAAAAGCTGGCTTGATGGAGAAAGCTAACCAGTATCACCAAAAGGCAGGGGAACAGGCTTATCTCCTGGCTGCCAACGAAGACGCCATCTCCCATTACAATCGGGCGCTCGAATTTCTAGGAAGTATACCCGAATCGCCTGAAAAAAACCGGCAGGAATTGCACATTTTGATTGCCTTGAGCGCCGCCTTGAATGCTGCCAGGGGTTATGCTGAGCCCGAACTGCGCTGGCATTTCGCCCGGGCTGGTGATCTGGCCGCAGAGAGCGGAGAGATCGATTTAATCTCTCAATCCCTTTACCTGAAGGGAACTTATCATTATGCACGCGCTGAATACCAGCAAACGCTGGAAACGGGAGAACAGTTGTTGAAGCTTTCCCCGGATATATCAATCCCATGGGTGTCTGACATTGCAAACTTGTTGCTTGGAATTAGCCGGCTGAGCATGGGCGATTTAACCCTTGCGCAAGCACGTCTCCAAAAAATCAATGCAGAGGTTGATTCGGACAAAGTCAATTATTCAACGTCGCCTGCTGACCGAGCTCGTTTGTTGTTCCCGGTCTTTTTGTCATGGACTTTGTGGCTCCTTGGGTACCCCGACCAGGCATTAGATCTAACCCAACATCTACGTAATGCCTCAAAAGAAAAAGTTACTTTAGGGGTATCGTTGCCTCAAATATAAATGTTACCGAATAAGTTTCCATAACCTAGCTACCTTCTCATCAATCTCATTGCGCAAAGTCACCGGATTGAGCTGGTAGTACAACCCAGTTAGCCTGGCTTTCACCTCGATCGAGACATCCTTCGAAACCAATGCACGGCGGAAAGGAGTTGCAGCAGGATCATATCGTTTGACGATGCGGCCGTCAATCTGTTCTTTACCAACCAGTTTGAGAACTGGCTGAAAGAAATTGACATACAGGCGCAAGTCTTCGTAGATGGCGCTCAATCTTCTCAGTTCATCCTGGGTCTCAAAGCGGTCATAGCCGATCAGGTGACGCACTACTGACCAGTTCTTCTGCTCCACGTGTGCCTGGTCATTTTTCCTGTACGGACGCGAGCGAGTGAAGGTGATTTGTTCAGTCTGGCAATAGCGATAGAGAATATCATTGATGAACTCACCACCGTTATCGGAGTCGATCCCCAACAGGGGAAAGGGTAGCCGTTGGCGCAACTGTAAGATGGCTTCAAAGACGGCATGCTGGGTCTTTTGGTAAACAGCCAAGCATTCCGTCCAACCGGTGGATATGTCAACCACAGTAAGCGTATTGAGATACTGACCAGCAGTTGTTTCACCGCAATGGGCCACCAAATCCATTTCTACAAAGCCAGGCCGGGCATCATCCCATTGGGCATAAGTTCGAACCGGGATCGCCTTCTTCAGCAGCGACCCTGGTTTGGTTGTGCTCAAGCCGCGGCGCTGCTCAAAGCGAGCTGGTTGGAGACAGCGGTCGATTGTGGAGCGGCTCATACGAAGCAAGAGTGCTTTGGTTTCTGATGATAATTGCAGTTCGTTGTGGCGTTCTAACACTGTGACAATCTCTGGCAAAAAGGGATGCAGTCGTTTCGAGCATATGCGCCCACAGATCTCCCAAACTTGTGTCAGTACCTGGACCACTTCACCTTGATATTCCTTCCGGCGCCCTTTCTTTTTCCATACTTTGGGTCCAGGTCCATTCTTTAGCAGTCGAATGGCATACTTGCGGTGATAACCTGTGGCAGCAACAAACTCGTCTAGCATCCTTGTCTTACCTGCCTTATTGGCCTTGAGATAGCGTGGTCGAATAGCTTCGAGTAATTCTCGTTTGCTCCGTTGACTCATCATTTGCTCCCTCCAGCGAATACCTGTATTCGCTGTAAAGTAACATCTTTTTTGAGGCAACGATTATTTCAATAGTAAGATTATCAATGAGGCAATTCGCCTTCACCCAATAAATATAGTTCTCTGGTATAATCGTGTCCGCTGACTAGCCCAGCCTGCGGTAATGAAAGAGATAACTACAGGCATGGAGACCTGCCGTATTGTTTGTTTTTATAGGAGTAAGCAGACGTCATGAGTATGGATAAAGATACTAAAAAAGCGGTTATTTACGAGTTTTCACGTCATTCAGGTGATACAGGTTCACCCGAAGTTCAGATAGCGTTATTAACAAATCGCATCAACTACCTGACCGATCACTTGCGGACTCATAAGCACGACGAGTCCTCGCGGCGAGGATTACTAAAATTGGTTGGTCGTCGTCGTCGATTGTTAGCGTACATCCGAAGAAAAGATTACCAACGATATCAGGCATTGACAGATCGATTAAAAATTCGTCGAAAATCTTAGTCCCATGCAGATAGATGGCGAGAATGCAACCATCTACTCTGTTGTGCTTTGCGAAATATGTAGAACACGGTAGCTACTTTGATAGCCTAACCGCCAGGGGTTACATAACTGCGGAAAAACTTGTGTTAAGTTTAGAATTTAGTTAAATCAAATGCCATAAGGTTGGGAATTGGAGAGTGGTGAAAATGCTCATTATTCTTTGATGAGTCGTTGTCTTCAGTCTCCAGTCCCTGATCTGCCTGGCGAATAAAAGGAGTAAAAAATGCAATCAGATTTAAAAACCTATTCAACCATGGTGGGAGACAAAGAAATCATCATGGAAACTGGCAAATTAGCGCGCCAGGCCGGAGGTGCAGTTACCTTGCGTATTGGGGATACAGTGATCTTTGCTACGGCAACAATGAGTCGCGAACCTAGACAAGGGATAGATTTCTTTCCATTGACTGTGGATTATGAGGAAAGAATGTATGCAGGCGGACGAATACCTGGTTCATTCTTTCGTCGGGAAGGGCGTCCAAGCGAGGAAGCGATCCTGACAGCAAGATTGACAGACCGTCCTATTCGACCGTTGTTTCCAAAAGATATGCGCAATGAAGTTCAGGTAATTCTGTACTCATTTTCTGCTGATACAGAAAACCCCATCGATATTTTGGCAGTTAATGCCGCTTCGGCAGCCTTGATGGTATCTGATATCCCCTGGCCAGGACCGGTTGGTGCGGTGCGTGTTGGTCGCATCAATGGAGAATTCATCCTTAATCCCACTTTCAAGGATAAAGATGAATCGGATTTAGATCTTCGTGTAGCTGGTACGCGTGATGCAATCCTCATGGTAGAGTGCGGAGCAGATAACGTTTCTGAAGATGTATTAATTGCTGCGATTGAGCATGGGCATCAAGGTCTCCAGAAGATGATCGAATTACAAGAGAGAATGACCACTGAGGTTGGAAAAAACAAGCGAGATTACACTCATTACCTTCTGGAAGATGATTTGAAAGCCTCTGTCTTGGAACGGATTCGACCAGCGCTAGAAGAGACTTTGAACCAACCCTACCAGGTGAGCGCCTTTTATGAAGAGATTAATAATCTTAGGGATACTGTGGTCAACGAGTTTTCTGCAGAAGATGAATCTCTGACCGGGAATATCAAGGAGGCATTTGATCAAGCATTGAAGTTAATCGTTCGTGGGCGGATACTGGAACAGAGAACGCGACCTGATGGGCGTGGTTTGACAGATCTTCGCAACATATGGAGTGAGGTTGAAGTCAGCCCTCGGGCACACGGCTCAGGATTATTTACTCGTGGTGACACTCAAGTGCTAACATTGGCTACATTAGGAACACCACGCGAGGCTCAGGAACTTGATACGCTTTCCCCAGCCGATTCAAAACGCTACATGCACCACTACAATTTTCCACCATTCTCAACCGGGGAAACGCGCTTTTTACGCGGTGCCTCCAGGAGAGAAGTAGGGCATGGTGCTCTGGCAGAAAGGGCTTTAGTCCCTGTCATACCTCCAGAGGAAGAATTCCCGTACACCATGAGATTGGTTTCTGAAGTGTTGTCATCAAACGGTTCTACCTCAATGGCTTCTGTTTGTGCTTCAACACTGGCGCTCATGGATACTGGAGTGCCCATAAAGGCACCTGTGGCCGGAATCGCGATGGGGTTGGTCAAGGGTGATGGAGATAAATATGCTGTCTTGACAGATATTTTGGGAATAGAAGATCACCTTGGTGACATGGATTTTAAAGTTGCTGGAACGAAGGAAGGTGTCACCGCTTTGCAGATGGATATCAAAATCAAGGGCATCACTACTGAAATCATGGCGCAAGCCCTGGAACAAGCACGGCAAGCCCGTTTATCTATTCTCGAAAGGATGCTGTCGGTCATCCCCGAGTACAGATCCTCACTAAAACCGCACACGCCTCGTATCAGTGTTGTACAAATCCCTGTTGATAAGATCGGTGCTGTTATTGGTCCGGGTGGCAAGATCATTCGTAGTATCCAGGAGGAGACCAACACCCGCATCGACATTCAAGAAGACGGATCAATTTTTATTGCCGCCACAGATGTTGATAGCGAAGATCTAGCCCGAGATCGTATTTTGGCCCTGACCGAATCACCAGAAATTGGACGCATTTATACCGGAAAAGTAGTCCGGACAACGGATTTTGGTGCGTTTGTCGAAATCTTGCCAAGTACTGATGGGATGGTACACATCTCTCAATTGGATAGCGAACGGGTCAATCGCGTTGAGGATATAGTAAGAATGGGAGATGAGATCACAGTTATGGTGACAGACATCGATCCTGCAGGAAAAATTAGACTTTCACGTCAGGCTGTCCTCGAAGGTTGGACGGCTGAAGAAGCCAGACAGAAAGATCGCGCTGGGAGCCGTCGTGGAGGCTCAAGTCGTAAAAGTTCTGGCGGAGGTTACCGTGGAGGCAAGAAAGATAACCGTCGGTGAATCTTAAAGAACTTTGAACTAATATTATTGAGCGTTTTGGTGATTTTCTGCTAAAACGCTCAAATTTTTTCAACCATGGAAGCCCAATATTCTGCACTGATTTGGAATTGATTAGGATTCATGAAGTAGTCAGGATTAAACAAAATTAACCAAGATATAATTACCCCAATTCATGACATCATTTGTATCTGATATTGGTAAATTTATGAAATCTGACTTTATCTGTTTTATGGCAAACTGGTGCCTTTTGAAGAGGTGAAGGTACACATGATTGCTCCGACGCTTCATTATTGCGTTGGGGTATTTGAGGGAATCCACTGCTATCAAACACCTCGCAGACAAGCAATGTTCTGCTTGCAGGATCATCTGGAAAAATTTCTTGATTCGATTAATATCCTGGGTGTTTTCGATTTTCTGTATTCCGTGGAAGCAATGAGTCAAGCTTTTTACCAGATAATTTCTGCTAATGGTTTCAGTGAATGCTCCATACGTCCCTTGATGTACTTGCAGAGTCCTTTGGGCTTGAACAATGGAGACTGTCTGCGAAAAAGGACCACGCACAGGGGAGTGGTTGGAATACTTACCCATTAACCAGGCTTCCAATCAAGAGGAAGTCGTTAATAAATCTTTAATGTAACTTTTTGGTTTATAGGAGCATCGGATAATTAGGTTACTGTCAACTGATAATAGTTAACCTGGTTTAATTAGCTTTGTGATAATAAAATACAACGGCAATAACATCTAATCATAGCTATGAGGAAATGCAATGGAGAAAAATGAAAAAAGTTCAACTGACAATGGCAATGAGCAAGTTGAATCTTTGAAAGTCTTGATCTTGGGATCCGGTCCTGCTGGATTGTCAGCCGCGCTCTATGCTGCAAGAGCTGATCTTGATCCAATTGTTTTAACAGGAATGGAGTTGGGCGGTCAAGTATCATTAACATTCGCTGTTGAAAACTACCCTGGATTTCCAGATGGTATCGGGGGGATGGAACTTGTGGATTTGTTTCAAAAACAAGCCGAACGATTTGGTGCCCGGCTCGAATATGATTTAGCAACGGAAGCGGATTTATCTGAACGACCTTTTAAGGTAAAAACTCAAAATGGGAAATTGTATCTGGCTGAAACCTTGATCATCTCCACGGGTGCCAGTGCGATCCATCTCGATGTTCCGGGTGAAAACGAATTCATTGGACGTGGAGTCTCATACTGCGCAACCTGTGATGGATGGTTCTTTAAAGATAAAGAAGTGATTGTCGTAGGTGGTGGGGATAGTGCCGTAGAAGAAAGTTTATTCTTAACTCGATATGCAGATAATGTAACCATCGTACATCGCAGAGATGAATTGCGGGCAGGCGCGCTCCTTTCCGAGCGTGCCAAGTCTAATCCAAAGATTGGATTTGCCTGGAATACTGTGGTAAAAGAGATCACAGGTAATGGAGCAGTCCAAAATGTAAAATTGCAAGATACACAAACTGGTGAAGAGCGAGATAAAGAAATTGATGGGGTTTTTATTTTTATCGGACATTCACCAAATACAAGTTTATTTAAAGACCAACTCGAAATGGATGATCTCATGTACATTGTCGTCGATCATTTGATGCAGACTAGCGTTCCAGGGGTTTTTGCAGCTGGTGAGGTTGCTGACTCACATTTCCGCCAGGTGATTACCTCAGCAGGTATGGGAGCAGCAGCAGCCATACAAGCCAATCATTTCCTGGAAGAACATCCATTGGATTCTGATTAACTTTTTCCCCCTGATATGATACTATCAGGGGGTACTTTATATTATTTCCGGAGAGTGAATATGAAAAATAAAGTTTCCATCATTGGCGCAGGTATGACCGGTGCCACAACAGCTCATTGGTTAGCTGAACGTGAAATAGCTGACCTTGTATTAGTGGATATCCTCGAAGGTATGCCACAAGGAAAGGCTCTCGATTTACAAGAATCATTGCCAGTTGTAGGTAAAGATGTGCAGGTTGTGGGCAGCAATACATTTGAGCCGACTGCCGGTTCAGATATTGTTGTCATCACGGCTGGGTTACCGAGAAAACCTGGGATGAGTCGAGACGATTTACTTTCAGCAAACGCTGAGATCGTCCGAAACGCCACTCAGGAGTCATTGAAATATTCTCCAGAGGCGATCTTCATTATGCTCACTAACCCTCTAGACACGATGGCTTACTTAACACTAAAAGTGGGAGATCTCCCCCCAGAGCGTGTCATTGGACAGGCTGGCATTTTGGACTCATCGAGAATGAGGGCATTTGTCGCTATGGAACTTGGGGTCAGTGTGGAAAATATTCATTGCTATGTGCTCGGTGGACATGGTGATGATATGGTTCCACTTGTCCGTCATTCCAACGTTGCAGGAGTACCCTTGAACGAGATGCTTTCTGGTGATCAATTGTCGAAAATTGTTGAGCGCACACGCAAGGGAGGTGGGGAGATCGTCAGCTTACTTAAGACCGGAAGCGCCTTTTATGCTCCAGGTGCTGCAGTGGCTCAAATGGTTGAAGCTGTATTAAAGGATAAGAACTTGATCGTCCCTGCAGCTGCTTACATGCAAGGTGAATATGGCTTGAAGGATATATTCTTCGGTGTACCAGTACAATTGGGGCGGCAAGGTATGGTGAAAATTATTGAATATAACTTAGACGATGATGAGACTGCTGCTTTGAATAAATCTGCGAATGCGGTCAGTCAGACGATCGCCGCACTTCATTCATTGGTCGAGGTCTAATATCAGGTTAAGAACAGGCATAAGGAGATAAAAAAAATGGGATTTAAAGCTGAATTTGCAGAACAACTACCTGCCTGGCGGGAAAGAGTTCGCATTTTAGTTGAGAATAATGGAAGCGTTAAAGTAGATGAGGTGACCATTGCCCAGGTATATGGAGGTATGCGCAATGTGAAAGGATTGGTCACCGATATCTCTTATGTTGACCCAAATGAGGGTATCCGCTTCAGAGGTTACACGATTCCTGAAGTATTGGAGAAACTGCCTAAGCCAACTGAAGGATCCATGCCGTATGTCGGTGGGTTGTATTACTTGTTCTTGCTTGGGAAATTGCCCACCTTAGAGCAGGCCTTAGAGATCGAAGATGAGTGGAAATCACGCTCAACAATTCCAGGATTTGTTTTCGATGTGCTGAAAGCAATGCCAAGCGATTCCCATCCGATGATGCTCTTCTCAACAGCGATATTAGCATTACAGCATGAGTCAAACTTTTCGAGACGTTATCTTGAAGGAATGACCCGTGATGAATATTGGGAACCAATGTTAGAGGACAGCCTCAATTTGACCGCAAAATTACCCGCTGTGGCTGCATTTATATACAGCCTGCGATACGGAAAAGGTGATTTTATTGAACCAAGAACCGATCTGGACTGGGGTGCAAATTTTGCTTTTATGCTTGGAAACCCATCTGATGAGTATCAGAACCTTTCGCGCCTATATTTCATCCTGCACTCTGATCATGAAAGTGGCAATGCCAGTGCGCATGCCACACATTTAGCTGCCTCAACTCTTTCAGATATTTATTATGCTTTCTCCGCTGGTTTAAATAGCCTCGCAGGCCCCTTGCATGGTTTGGCAAATCAAGAATCATTGCGCTGGTTGTTAAGCATACACAAACAATTTGATGGTGTACCAACTGTAGAACAATTACGACAGTATGCCTGGGAGACGCTGAACAGGGGGCAGGTTATCCCTGGATATGGTCATGCGGTCTTACGTAAACCCGATCCGCGCTTCACGGCTCAATTCAAATTCGCAGAAGAATTTATGCCTGATGATGACATATTCCAGATCGCGAAAATGGTTTACGAAGAGGTACCTAATGTTTTAGTCGAGCAAGGTAAGGCGAAGAATCCCTCACCCAATGTAGATGCCATCAGTGGGACCTTACAGCATCATTATGGGATCAAGGAATTTAAGTTTTATACGGTTATGTTTGGTGTCGGACGGGCATTAGGTGTGACCGCGAATGCGATCTGGTCGCGGGCTTTAGGCCAACCACTAGAACGTCCAAAATCTCTTACCACCTCCATGCTTGAAGAGATCGCTCAAAAAGCTCAGGTGGTCGCATAACCAATATCCACGAATTGTTATCCAAAACGGTGTCCAGCGAGATAGCTGGACACCGTTTTTTGTTGTTTTTTGTCCTGAATGACGAAATATTTAGCCGGGTTACGGGGTAGGAGTCGCTGCAGCTGCCACTCCTGCCCAAAGGAATACTCGTTGCTCGCTGGCCGCACCAGCTGAATCCCAAACAGGATTGCCATCATCATCAGTTCCGGCCTGACGGGCAGTCATCACCCACCAGCGATAGAGATGGGGGGTGCTATCGGATGAGCGAAATGTTCCCGGTACGATGAACTTAGTATCGGTGACATATTCTACTAATCTGCGACTTTCTCCATCGGTGAAATCAATTATAGTGATCTCATAAGCTTCATTTTCAAGTAATGTGCCAATGGATGCCCATTGGAGAGTCACAATATCATCTGATAAGGTAAATCTGGTACCATCTGCAGGTAGTAATAGATTTGGTGCACTATAGGGAGGTGGGAGCGTAGCCGTCGGTGTGGGACCTGGTGTAGGGAAACGTTCACATAAGGGGATTATCAAAGTCATACCCGAAAAAACGGTCTCTGAGCTCAAACCATTATATTCTTGAACAACAGCCATGGGAACGCTGTAACTGTTAGCAATACTGCTTAGAGTGTCGTTTTCTTGGACCTCATATTCCACTTTTTCACATGCTTGTTCAGTTGCCTCAGCTGGACTGAGAGTTGAGGTTGGCAGTGCAGTAGGTGTAGGAGTTGGTTGGGGAATGAGCAAGACCTGACCTTCAACCAGTGAAGCGCAATCTGCCGGTAGATTATTCAGCAAGACAATGCTTTGGATGGAAACACCAAACGTAAAAGCAATGCCGCCACAGGTGTCCCCGGCTTGCACGGTATATGTTTCTGGGGTAGGTGTTGGCAAAGGTGTATCTGTTGGTGTGGGAGTTGCTGGGGTGGGAGTAATTGTGGGAGTAATTGTAGTCGTTGTTGTTGGTGTGACAGTTGGTTCGACAACACGCCCTGTCTCCCGTAGGGCTAGAAACACCAAAATCGCACCGATTCCCAGAAATAATGCCAATAGTGCAAGAGCAATCGGCAGACTCAAAGTGATCTGGGGCATTCGACTGCCTTGTAGGGTTTTGGAATCACGGTCGGTTTTCTCAATCCCGGATAGATCGCTACCGCAAACCAGGCAACGAGTCGCGTCCTCACTAACACGTGTACCACATGTTGGACATAATTTTGTTGGTTTAGAGGGGGTTTCGGATGTCATAGGAGCAAATTTGCCACGATTTCCCTAGCAGCGGGATTATACCAGCCTTTTATTCGTCTTGTGCAAGTTTTCTCATTTCTTGAAAGTATTCTAAACTTGAATGGTGGAAGGTCTAGACAAGTATGTATTGCCCTGAGTTTGAAGATATAGTTGGCTGGTATTGATATGATTCAATTTTGTGAGGAGCGCTTGTTGTTTACCCCCAGACGGTAGATGTCAGGAAATCAGGAATTGATGCGTTCACCTTATTATTCTCATCCTTTCCGGTTTAATAACTTCACGGCCAGATCTTTGAGCAATTTTCCAGGAGTTCCATGAGGGCGTGCTTGATCAAGAGAATTCAGAGATTTTTCTGTCATTTCATTGGCCGCTTCTTGAGTATAGACGCGTGCACCTTCTAAATCTAATTGATCAGCAAGAGCAGCGATTTCCTCGGTTTGGATATCCCCTTTTGCCCATCTTTCAGCAAATGGTCCGTTCTGGACCAATCCGTAAAGAATGGGTAAAGACTTCTTGCCGGTGATCAGGTCGCTTTCATTGGATTTGCCTGTCAAAGCAGCGTCACCCCAAATTCCCAAAAGATCGTCTTGAGCCTGAAAAGCCAATCCGAGGAAATACCCGAAATCTCGAAAATTCTCCCGACGTTCCTGGGATGTTCTAGCGGTAATAGCACCAAGCTCAGTACAGGCGCCCAGCAATGCGGCAGTCTTGCCTCCTACCATTTGCCAATAAGCTTCTATGGGTAGGTTAGATTTGGATTCATATTTCAGATCGAGATATTGACCCTTTGTGAGCTCCAAGCAGGCCATCTGAAGGGTCTTTGCTGCGTCATTGGCGATCTCTGGGGGATTGTTTCCGTCCATCCGCAATATGGACAGGTGGGCGAGGGTGAACATTGCATCCCCGGCGTTAATAGCTTGAGGGATGCCCCAACGTTTCCAAACAGTCTCACGCCCACGCCGTATTGGGCTGTTATCTTGGATATCGTCGTGGATTAAAGAGAAATTATGCACGAGTTCTACCGCGACTGCAGCTGGTAATGCATTTTGCCAATCACCACCGGCAGCGGAGCATGTCAATAACACCAATTGGGGACGTATCCGTTTGCCTTGTGTCACTGGTCCAGCATTTTCACCTTCCCAACCGAGATGGTAAGCAAGTATGTGATAATACTCTTTTAACTCTGGTTCGGCCGCATCTCCAATCGAATTGTGGAGTTCGGCTTCAATGGATTCGAGCATAACCTGGTTATGAAGATCAATGACCATAGAACTCTGTGGAAGATATTAATTTGACTGGTATTTAGGGTGAGAATGGATCATGTTTCTCTCAAATGCGTTTTGCGAAGTTGATCCAAGCTGGCGTTCCCGGATGCAAACATAGAAACCTGAATCTGGCGCTCGATTAACTGAATGGTATTTATCGTTTCTTGTAAAGATTGGTTCGCCGCTTTTAAGAATAGGCTGGCCATCCCGCCTATCGTCGCGCCGAGAGCTATGCACTTAGCAATATCGATGCCGTCGCGGAGTCCACCTGAGGCGAATATATGCAAATCTGGTGCTGCTGATCGGACGTTTTTTATTGATAGAGCAGTCGGGATACCCCAGTCGAGGAATGCGGCAGCCAGTTTGGCTTGTTCCTTTGATGTTGCCCTATACATTTCTACCTGGGTCCACGACGTGCCCCCAGCACCAGCTACGTCAATCGCAGATACTCCCGCTGACGCAAGCATGCGAGCAGTCCTTTCAGAAAATCCCCAACCAACTTCCTTGACGATAACTGGTATGGGTAATGCCTTGCATAGAGCTTCAATCTTATTTACTAAACCCGAGAAACGAGTATCGCCTTCGGGTTGGACTGCTTCCTGTAATGGGTTGAGATGCAGGATTAAGGCATCTGCTGCGATCATGTCAACAGCATTTTGACACTCTTCTACACCGTATCCATAATTGAGTTGTACGGCACCTAAGTTGGCAAATAATAATATATCAGGCGCAATGTGACGCACTTTGAATGTATCCGCGAGATCTGGATTTTCGATCGCTGCTCGCTGTGATCCTAGACCCATAGCGATACCAGTTTCCTGAGCCGCTTCTGCCAAAATCACATTGATCTTGCGGGCTAATTCAGTTCCGCCAGTCATAGACGAAATTAATATCGGTGCCTTCATCCTGCGGCCAAACAAACTCAAACCGAGATCGATGTCAGCTAGGTTGAGCTCAGGAAGGGTCTGGTGGACAAAGTGGTAGTTTTCTAACCCGGAGGTGAGCCCAGAGCGCACGTCTTCGTCCAGATTTATGCGAATGTGATCTGCTTTGCGGGAGCTGATTTGCGTAACTTTTGGCATTAAGTGGTGTTCCAGTGAATTGAATGTATCTTACCAGTCTGGATCATGCCTGTCAATACGAACGTTGATCGAAAGAGGGTTCTTTCCTTCGAGACTTGACATATCTGACGAGAAGGATACAATTGACGATATCTCGAAAAAAAGAAGGAGGTAATTCGATGGCAGATACCTTTGAGGATGTCAAGGCAATCATCGTAGATTTACTCAACGTAGAAGAAAATAAAGTCACACCTGAGGCAAGATTTCGCGAGGATTTAGAAGCGGATTCACTCGATCTGGTTGAGCTGATCATGGCATTTGAGGACAAATTCGGCGGGGAGATTTCCGATGAGGATGCGCAACAAATCACCACTGTTGGAGATGCTGTCAAATACATTGATGACCATATGGTGAATTAGAGAAGCAATTTAGTATGAAGAGAGGCGCGATTATCACCGCGCCTCTTCTTGTATTATCCCCGATTGAATAAATATTATTGACAATTGTTATAAGCCCAATTATATTTGGAACTACTAATTTGGGTGTTGACGAAGGAGGTGTGACGAATGAAGATATATGGTTCTTTGAAGGTACTATTGAGTGGGATAGTTTTGTTGATTATGTCTATCTCTGCTTGTACGCCAAGTAGAGTTCCAGTCGATGAATTTAATCAAATACCCGCAGGTGGGGATGAATCACCTGGAGAAGTGCCAGAAACGCCCCCTCCCGACGGAGATTCTGCTCCCGCCGAGGAAGATCAACCAATTGTGACTCAATCACTCACAGTGCCTGAAGATATACCAATTATGGATGGAGCTACTAATCTCCAGGTGGCTCGTGATGGTACAAATATTCAATTCCAGATCGATGGGGCGATTGTGGATGTTGTATCTTTTTATCAAGAAGTGCTTCCTGATTTTGGGTGGGAGATCGCAGGTCCACCAGACAATGTTATTGGCTTGATTGCCACAATGTTAAGAGAA
>JBFFIU010000049.1:0-14962 GCA_041556275.1 Anaerolineales bacterium
ACAGCTGGATAATGAACCTGAAGAATTATCTTTGTGGTTGGGTGAGAACCCTGGATCAGAATCTTACGCTATCCCAATTGCACAAGATGAGTTAATCATAATCGTTAATCAATTAAATCCCAATGATGCGATTACATTGGAACAATTACGGGCTATCTTCGCTGGTCAGGTTGAGAATTGGTCTGATCTCAGCGATTATCAGGAACCAATCGTAATTTGGATCTACCCGGAGGGCAATCAATTGAGCCAGATTTTCAAATCCGAACTATTAGATGGTATCCGTTTCAGCCCCCTGGCACACATCGCGCCATCACCGGAGAGTGTGGTTTCCGCAGTTGCAAACGATCCAGGAGCGATAGGTTTTGTGCTTCAATCCTTTATGAAGGATGGTGTTACCAGAATATCAGTTGAATCCGAATTAGATCTGGCACTAAAAAAGCCAATCCTTGCCCTGACGGATACTGAACCTCAAGGGGGTCTGCGAGCGCTTATGATTTGTCTACAATCTGGAAGCGGGCAATCTACTTTGTTGGAAAGCTACTCCCCCATACAGTAATTAAACATCATCCTTCTAAATTTCCATAAAGATAAGGATATTCACCGCGCGGAAACCCGGATGCGAGTTCTTCATCCCAAATGAATTCACCCGTGGTCAACAATCCTGCCAAGATACCATCCAAACCGCTCAATAATATTGATTCAGACTGCGGGATCTCATCGATTTCACTTTCCAACAAATGAAGCATAACACGCCGGGTAACCTCGTAGGCATATCGATCAACATTGTCATACGGATTTCGGCGATAATCATCCAGGAAATCTCTCCACAAATTAAGCCGAGCATGGAATTCCTTCTTGGATTTCTTTTCCCAAGCGGAACGCCATTTGGTCTTCAATTGGTCAATTTTTTGAAGAAGCTGAGTTTGTTGGACCTGTTGATCCGGTGACAACTGTCTTGCTTGTGTGCGCGCTTGAGCAAGCAACAAGCCTCCCAGAGTAAGACTGGGGTATGCTGGCTCTCCGGAAGGGGAGCTCACATTCAATTGCCAATATATTTCATCAGAAAGCAAGTATTCCTGCAGTAAATTCACTGCTTCATTCAGATATCCCAAATCGTAATTTGCAGATGTCATAATCGTCTTAAATAACCAGATTACTTAGATCATATTAGGGATCGATATTTCTTCCAGATCAATGCCCATCAGAGTCTGGAATCGATTCACCTGTTCGTAAGGATTTGCGTACATCCTGTAAATGCATCATATTATGCCGATATATTAGCTTTAGATACCAGCCAACTTCCTTTTCTTCAAACCATGGGTGATTTGCCTTTTTATGCAGATCGCTCTCTTTCAAAGATGATGTCAATTGCAAAGTGTACTCCCGCGTGGATTTATAAGACTCAAGTAATTGATCTGGATTGATATCATTCATTGCGGCGACATCAGTTTCATTGAACTCATTGATATCGAAGTCATTTGGAGCGCCCGAGCCCCCTGTTAACACCTCTCGCAAATATCTCTGGTAAGCTCGTTCTGCGGAAATGAAATGAGCGAGAATCTCTCTTATGCGCCAACCCGATCCGGCGCGATATACTTTGTGATTCCAATCGACTTCTGACAGGGATTCAAAGAAAGCAATGGTTTTATCGCCCTCAGCTGACAACCGCATGTGTAGGTGATCCAATTCTTCGGCCAATTTCTCGCCTCTCAAACTGAAGATTAAACAACCAGCCTCAAAGGCTCTTCCAGATACCTAGCCAACGCTTGCAAGAATTGGGCAGCTTCAGCACCATCGCTCACTCTGTGATCTACAGAGATGGTGGTCTTCATCCGCCATCCAGGAACTACCTGATCCTCTTTAATTACAGGCACTCGATTAACCGAACCCACTGCCAGGATAGCCGCCTCTGGCGGATTAATGATGGCAATAAATTCCTCGACCTCGAACATGCCCAAGTTACTCACCGAGAAAGTTGAACCTTCAATATCTTCAGCTTTAACCTTTCCCTCACGGGCCCTATTTGCCATTGAACGGATTTCTTTTGATATCTGACGTATAGATTTTAGATCAGCATCACGACAAACAACAGTTAATAAGCCGTTCTCAACTGCGACAGCAACCCCGATATTAATGTGACCGAATTGAACGACCGATCCATTATCCTCGTTGAGTTTTGCATTTAGATTAGGGAACTCACGCAAGGTCCTAGCGACCCCTTTAACAATATAATCGTTGACCGAAGTCTTCTCGTCTTCCGGAAGAACGGCATTAACCTGAGAGCGAAATTCCATCAAATCATCCACATCATATTCATGAGTAACGAAAAATTGAGGGAATTCTTGTTTGGACTGCACCATTCGTTTGCCGATGGCTACACGCAGTTTGCTCAAAGGGATCAGGTGGTCTTCAGGTACTTCCAAAGAAAGGCTTGGATAATCAATAACCTCTGGTGTCAAACTGACTTGAGGAGCTGCTTGGAAAGCCTCTAGGTCAGCTTTGACAATCCGCCCTCCTGGACCACTTCCATTCACATTGCGAAGGTCGATTCCCAATTCCTCTGCCATGCGACGTGCCAAGGGAGAAGCTCTGACGCCACTCGGAAAGGCGGCACCATCATCCCCTTCTGGCACTTGGATGCTTTCGGGTTGCTCAATATGGTCCCTGCTTACAGCATCCCCCACTTCTGCTGTCCCTTGCTCAACCGGTTCGGCAATCAGCTGGTCAAAATTAATTTGTTCGTCAGCTTTTCCTATGACCGCTATTGGTGTACTTACCGGTACGATAGCCCCTTCCTCAACTAAATGCCGGCGAACCACTCCCGCATATGTAGATTCAACCTCAACCGTGGCTTTATCTGTTTCTATCTCAGCTAAGACCTGCCCTTTCTGTACCTCTTCATCTTCCAAAACAACCCAGCGCACCAGGACACCTTCGGCCATATCAAAGCCCAGTTTAGGCATATTGACAATATCCGCCATTACAGCACCTCCTTGACCGCCTGAATGATATCCTCCACTTGTGGTAAAGCCATCTGTTCTAATGTTCGATTATAAGGGAGAGGAACTTCATCCTGGGCAACACGTTGAATCGGAGCATCAATATAATCAAATGCCTGTTCATAAATGCGAGCAGATACTTCTGCTCCAACTCCATACGAACGCCATCCCTCTTCAACAATAACTGCCCGATTCGTCTTCTTGAATGATTCAAGAATCGGTCCCATATCCAAAGGGCGCAAACTGCGAATATCGACTATCTCAACCTCAATTCCATCCTTGGCCAATTCATCAGCCGCAACAAGAGATTTTTCCAGCATCTTGCTGTAGGTGATCAATGTCACATCATTTCCAGGTCGTTGAACCTTCGCTTGATCAAGAGGAGTAACGTAATCCCCATCAGGAACTTCCCCTCTGACCTGGTAAAGAGTAGCGTGTTCGATAAAAAGGATCGGATCATCAGAACGAATAGCTGCCTTCAGCATCCCCTTCGCATCTTCTGGCGTACCAGGGGCAACAACTTTTAAACCAGGGAAATGAGCAAAGATCGCATCAGGCGTCTGGGAATGCGTCGCTCCTAGTTGACGACCTCCCCCCCCAGGAGTGCGGATCACTAAGGGGATGGTGAATTGACCGCCG
Source organism: Anaerolineales bacterium (assembly GCA_041556275.1). Lineage (GTDB taxonomy): Bacteria > Chloroflexota > Anaerolineae > Anaerolineales > UBA4823 > PFL25. The sequence continues at coordinate 3,639 of JBFFIU010000049.1, forward strand.
AACATGTAGCGTAGTTTTGCTGCTTCGTTTACAATGTGATCCATCGCAGCAAAGGCGAAATTAATGGTCATGAGCTCAGCCACTGGGCGAAGCCCGGTAAGGGCTGCACCTATCGCCGCACCAACGATCACCGCTTCCGCAATCGGTGTATCTCGTACCCTTTTTTCGCCAAAGTGATCATAGAATCCTTTTGTAACAGCATAAGTGCCTCCCCAAACACCTATTTCCTCCCCCATAATAAAGACTCTTTCATCGCTTTCCATTTCCTCCCACAACGCTTGAGAGAGAGCCTCCCTCATTGTAATTCTAGCCATATATTTAATCCTCAAATGGTGACAATTGCTGGAATTCTTTATTTCTACACTTGTAGAACAATAATCCTGTCAATTATCCGCATAAATATCCTTGAACAATTCCTCTGGTGCGGGTTCAGGACTCGATTCAGCAAATTCGATCGCGTCCTGAGTTTCTGCTTCGACCTTGCTCTCCAATTCGTCTAATTCCTCGGAGGAAGCAACCTTTTCTTTAAGAAGATACTGGCGATAGATGCCGATCGGATCTTCCTCTTGCCATTTTTTGACCTCATCTTTTTGGCGATATCGCTCCGGGTCTCCCATTGAGTGCCCTCGGAAGCGGTAGGTGATCGCTTCTAAGAAAAATGGACCATTCCCTTCGCGAATATATGCCAAATGCTCCTTGGCAGCTTGGCGTACATCGATCACATTCATCCCATCAACGCGGACATTAGGGATCCCATATCCATCAGCTTTTTGAGAAATTTCGGACACCGCTGATGCACGCTCCACTTCGGTGCCCATGCCATACTTGTTATTTTCAGTCACCCACAGAACGGGTAAATTCCAAACTTTGGAGAGATTGAGTGCCTCATGAAAGAATCCAATATTGGTTGCACCATCACCGAACATGCAGATAGTAACACCGTCATTGGATTGATATTGATCACCCAGGGCCAAACCAGCCGCGATCGGCAAATGCGCACCTACCACAGCGTGTCCTCCCCAAAAATTCTTCTCAACATCAGCCATGTGCATAGATCCACCTTTGCCTTTCGATATTCCGGTGGATTTCCCCAGTAATTCTGCCATGACTTGCCTAGCCGAAATTCCCACATTGATCGCCACACCGTGATCCCGATAAGCAGTGATCACCCTGTCACCGGGTTTCCGAGCTGAAATCAACCCAGTGCTAACTGCTTCTTGACCGATGTAAAGGTGCAGGAATCCCCCGATCTTCCCTTGCTGGTATAGTTCAGCAGATCGTTCCTCAACGCGGCGGATGAGCACCATCTGGTGATATAAATCCAAGTATTCACTTTTCTCCATAATGGCTCTAGGCCTCCATGCGAATAAATAACCGGTTCACGTAAAATAACACCGGGTTATACCCGGCGTTATCAAGGTTTTAATACTTACGATCGAACAAATCAACCGCAAAATTATACCAGATATATCAATTTTTACCTCTTCAACCAATATGTTATGCCAATATAAATCTATCGGTCACACAGGTTACATCAGTCACATCACCATGCTCATATAAAATGCTTTTCTACCTGTGGTGGTGCTGAGCACACCATTAATCCCCTGCTTCGGATAGGCAATTCAGCTCCCCAGCCATAGAGTGGTGTGTCTGGGCTCAACACAAAATCCTTCCTAATCGTATCGCCTATCAAATATAAGATTGCCAATTTGAACGAGGTGCCCTGGTCATGAATAAATCCTGATAGACTCATCGACTGAAAATTCAGCCGACTTCTTGCAGGAGCGAAATCCTATGGGGGAGAACGACAGGGAGCAGGAGTTCTATCAGATAGTGCTGACCAAAGATGAATTGATTTATTTCAAGATCAACACAGCGGAAGGGTTCCAAACAATACCGCAGAACGTTGTTTTCCTCGTAAAAGATCGCTATATTTATAAAGAGATGACTCAAATATAGAATAATCCAGTTAATTGGAGATTATTTATGTACTGTGCAATATGCGAATGTGAATATAAGGGGTGGTATGGCAAGTGTCCAAATTGCAAGAATCCTCTCCTCAATGAACCACACTTGGATCCTTTATCAAGTGACGAACAGATTTCCTATGAGAGGTTAGTGGAAATTATTCGCGAAAATGGGGGTGCATTAGAGGTTGACCTGGCAACCATTGAAGTCAACAAATCTAAATCGTTTCGTTTCCCATGGCTGGGTTATGGTTATGCCTGGGCAAAAAGAATGCGAGGCGCAAGTCAAGGTATCACAGTTGACTTTTACACTATCGAAGTTGGAAAAGATCGGAAATTTGCTTTTCCTTATCTGGGGCATGGATACGCCTGGGGAAAAACAATTCAAGGAAGCCTCGCTGGCAATGAAGCAACGTTGAAGGCTAAGAAAGTTAACAGGAAAAGGGGATGGAATTTCCCATATTTTGGATACGGTTATGCATGGACGGAAGTGATGTCAGGGAGTTGTGGGGAGAAATTGAACCTGGAACTGATCACCACAAAAGTTGGGAAGAATCACCGCATGAGGTTCCCTTATTTCGGATTCGGTTATGCATGGGTAGATCAAGCAAAAATAACGATATCACTCAACTAGAGAATCCGACTCGAGGAAGAGAACACCAACATCCCGTCTGCATGATCCGATTAGTACCTGATGCAATTTGCACTCAAGTCTCCATACCCCCGGGACAAATCACTCCAAAATAAAAAGTTGGGACAGATTCAGCAGCCATGGAGCTGTTAGGTTCTCGCGGTAATATTGTTATTACGACTATAATATAATTTGGATTGCTGGAATATAATATAAATCAAATGGTCACCATAATAAGGAGAGTATGAATGGGAAAGGAAACAAGGCTCTTTAAAAGTGAAGAACGCATGAAGCGAACCGAAGTGAGTGAATTCCTCACTCAGCTAGCAGGTAAAATCTCAGCTGGGCAGGTTGTCTTACGGCAGGGAGGAGAAGAGATCACTCTGCAACTACCCCAAAATCTGGTGCTAGAAATTCAAGTCGAGGACGAGGACAAAAAGAACAAGGGCGTTCAGCACAGCCTGGAAATTGAGATCAAATGGTTTGACGATGACACCAAAGGTGGCCCATTGGAGTTAGGATAGCACAATAATTAAGATCTAACTCATCGATTCCCCAAGATTGTTTTCCTTGATTGATTTTTACTGGAAGAGGAGTTAAATTACACTCATCCAGTTTATCAAGAATCGATAGATGGAAGAAAAAATTCTTTCCACTTCAGCTGCCCAACGATTCTACGATCGCGTTGGTAGCCGCTACGACTGGTTTGAGTTCTATGAAGGGCGCGCAAAAGAACGGGCGCATCAAGCCCTCGCTCTTACTCCCGGTCAAAGACTGCTTGCGGTGGGTGTCGGCACTGGAAAAGAGCTCGCCCAAATGATGCAGGCGATCTCACCTGGCGGCACCGCCTTTGGACTGGATATTTCCACGGTCATGCTCAATTTAACCCGCCAGCGCGGATTTGTTCCGGTCACTCAGGCAGATGCCAGATTATTACCTTTTGCTTCGCACAGTTTCGACCGGCTGTACGCGGCGTATGTGTTAGACTTGCTGCCATCTGCTGACCTGCTCAACACGATTGCCGGATTTCGACGAGTTTTAAAGAAGAGCGGTTTATTGGTGCTGCTTGCGCTCACCGAGGGTGTGGATCCAGCCAGTCGGGCACTTGTCTCTGCATGGAAAGGCTTGTTTGCTCTCAGCCCCACAGCATGCGGAGGTTGCCGTCCTCTTCAATTGCTTGATCTCACCAGACAGGCTGGTTTTAAACATGTCGAGCGGGATGTAATCGTCCAGGTTGGTGTTCCGAGTGAGATCATCCTCGCTGGGAACACGTGAAGATCACATATGGTCAAAAAAATTTCGGAACCCAAACCACCGCGTGGGATCACTCGCGCATTCTACCGGGCACCGATCTGGTTATTCAAAATCAATCTTGGCGGGCTGTTGGGCAAACGTTTTCTCCTGCTTACGCATACTGGCAGAAAGAGCGGCCTGCAACGCCAGACCGTGGTGGAGGTCGTCAAACACGAGCCTGAGGATATTACATTTTATATCGCTTCCGGTTGGGGTGAAAACAGCGATTGGGTTAAGAACATCACCGCCACTCCCAATGTCCAGGTTCAAGTTGGGAACCAATGCTGGGAAATGATAGCTGAACGCTTGACTCCGGACCAGGGTGAAGAAGTCATCTTTGATTATGCCCGACGCCATCCATCTGCGATGATGAATCTGGCACGCATGATGGGCTATGAACTGGATGGAACCGAGGGAGATTTCCGTGAGCTGGGTCGGTTGCTTCCAATGTTCGCGCTGAAACACAAAACGCAAGGAAACCATTAATGAATTCAGCCCTTTTATTTACTTTTCCGCTAAGCGTCATCATCATTTTCAGCCTGGCGGTTGGATTGGGAATATTCCTGACCCGAAAATACAACCTCCGCTGGCGTTTATACTGGATCGGTGCTGCTCTGTTTGTTGTTGCTCAAATATTGCACATCCCGTTCAACATAATCCTCAACCAGCTCTTCCGCAATGATGTACTGCTGCTCCCACCCGAGCAGTACCAACTCATTTTCTCTGCCGTTATAGCCGGTTTAAGCGCGGCATTATTCGAAGAAATTATTCGCTACGCGGGACTCCGCTGGTGGGCAAAAGATGCCCGCCGCTGGTCGCAAGGTTTGTTATTTGGCTCAGGTTGGGGGGGTATCGAAGCAATGTTGGTTGGAGTTATCATCCTCCTAAATTTCCTTATCTTTGCAGCCTTACGAACTCAAGATCTTTCCGGATTGATCCCACCCGAACAATTGTCACCCATTCAGGAAGCATCAACATTATATTGGTCCATCCCCTGGTATGATTCTATGCTCGGTGCTCTTGAGCGGATCTTAGTAATCCCAATTCAAATTGCGCTAACTATCCTCGTACTACAGGTATTCGTTCGCGGACAGAGCCGCTGGCTGTGGTTCGCCGTCGCCCTGCATTGGCTACTCGATTTTGTCGCTGTGTATGCTGTCAATACCTGGGGGCCATATGTGACCGAAGCGTTGGTTGCGATAATAACTGTGGCAAGCATAGTTATCATTTACGTTTTAAGGCAGGACGAGCCTCCTGAACCAGAAAAATCAGAATCTCAATCGACACTTCCACAAATTGAATTATCTCCTCTTGAAGCAGATTCCGAAAACGTTGAAAAGACTCGCTACACGGATTAATCCATGATCAAAACTGAGAACCTTACCAAAAAATTCGAACAGATCACCGCCGTGGAGAACCTGAGCCTTGAGATCCCCGAGGGGGAAGTGTTCGGCTTCCTCGGTCCCAATGGGGCCGGAAAAACCACCACGGTGAGGATGCTGACCAGCCTGATAAGCCCGACCCAGGGCAGCGCGTCCGTCAATGGTTTTACCATCGGACAACAGGATATTGATATCCGGCGCAGCGTCGGCCTGCTGACTGAAACACCCGGTATGTACGACAACTTGAGCGCAGAACGCAACCTCGATATTTACGCCAGGCTTTATGAAGTCCAAGATCCGGCTGGACAGGTGGAGAAATACCTGCGATTCCTGGGGTTGTGGGAAAGACGTGGTGACCCTGCCGCCACGTTCTCCAAAGGGATGAAGCAGAAGCTGGCCATTGCCCGGGCTCTGCTCCACGAACCTCGCACAGTGTTCCTGGACGAACCTACAGCCGGGCTCGATCCAGAGGCTGCCCGTTTAGTGCGTGATTTCATCCTTGAGATCAAAGAACAAGGACGCACGATCTTTATCTGCACCCATAATCTCGATGAGGCAGATCGCCTGTGCGACCGGATCGGTGTATTCAAGACCCAATTACTGGTCGTTGACTCCCCAGCGCAGTTAAAGGCGCAGGTATTCGGACGTAAGGTGGTTTTCCACCTGCTCAATGCGGATGAAGCTTTGGCCGATAAGTTAGGAAGTCAACCTTACGTTACAGAGGCGCGATTAATCGACAACAAGATAGTAGTCACCGTTGATGATCCGGAGACTCATAACCCCGATCTAATCCGCTTGCTGGTGGCTGAGGGAGCGCAGGTGCAGTTCGTCGGTGAACTTCGTCGCTCACTTGAGGATGTATATTTGCAGTTGGTAAAAAACGCCTGAATCCTTCACCAAGAGCTAGAGGCAACCATGAAGAAAATCCAAACCATCATTAGAAAAGAGTGGTCCGAGGTATTTAAGAACCGTCTGGTTCTGTTCACTGTGGCATTTTTACCACTCATTTTGACTGCTATTCCTTTGGGGATCATTTATGCAACCACGACCAGTGCGGACTTTGCAAGTGGGGCAGGCGATTTGCCCGAACAATTCAACGCCATGTGCCCGCCAGAAATCGCTGGGGGAGAATGCTTCCAGGTCTTTATGGTCAGCCAATTCATGATCATGTTCATGATCATCCCGCTCGCTATCCCTGCTTCCATTTCTTCGTATTCAATTGTCGGAGAAAAAATCAATCGCAGCTTGGAACCTCTGCTGGCCACTCCCATTACAACCGCTGAACTACTGGTCGGAAAAAGCCTCGCCGCAATTATCCCTGCATTGATCGCCACCTGGGCTGGATTCACGATATTCATTGTTGGAGCCTGGATAATGCTCTCCGGCAGCGGCGTCATCTCCAGCTTCCTGGATGGACGTTGGCTGGTGGCGATATTTGTCATTGGACCGTTGATGGCGCTCAGTGCGGTAGCTTTCAGTGTGATCATCTCCTCTCGGGTGAACGATCCCCGCGTGGCAGAACAGGTTTCGATGATCATTATCTTGCCCGTCCTGGCAGTCTTTTTCGGCCAGCTGGGCGGGATCATCGTGCTCAACATCGGCTTCATGATCGCCAGCGCCTTCGTCTTAGCCATTGTCGATGGACTGTTGGTCTATTTGGCGGTGCGGTTGTTCCAACGCGAATCCATCCTCACCCGCTGGAAATAAGCAATCCATCATATTACTCATTGGAGGTCGTGTCGTTCTGAGGAGCGAAGCCCTGTCCTAGTCGAACAGACCAGGGTACGAAGAATCTCCTAGGCGTGGATATAATTTAGCTGATGATGCTGAGATTCTTCGCCCGTACCTCGCTCAGCCCAGCAAAAGAAGGCTGGAGTAAACAATGACAATATTCAGATTAGTGGAAGCTCTTAAAAAGTAATGAAACGATTAACATTCTTGGTTGTAATGAATGCATTATTTTCATATTTCTTCTTTGATGCAGCTCCTCGACCTGTATACCAGGAAGATACACTAGAAATCCGATTGAGGAGGATCTGGGGAGTCTCATATGGCATGGGGAGAATCCAGGGTACGATCACGATCAGCGCCAGCGGGCCTGAGGATCTATCCCAGGTTGTCTTTTATATCGATGATCAGGTTTTGGGTGAAGTGAACCAAGCGCCCTTTAGCTTGCAGTTCGTCACCGACGATTACCCACATGGGGCACACACTTTTTCTGCCAGCGGATTTACCAGCACCGGAACAACCCTCCAATCCAATGAAATCCGCGCGGAGTTTATCAGTGCTCAAGAAGGCTTCCGGTTCGTGGGGAGCATAGTCATTCCGATTGTTGTTGTCGTTTTAGCGTCGATCCTCGTAGCAACAGTGGTGCCGTTCATCTTCAGCCGGGGGAAAAAGGAGCAATTAGCCCCTGGTGCAAAGCGCCAATATGGTTATTTTGGAGGAGCAATCTGTCCGAAGTGCGACCGGCCATTCAACCGCCATATTTACGGGTTGAACTTAGGTCCACGAAAACTCGATCGCTGCCCTTACTGCGGAAATTGGAGCCTGGTCGGACGAGCGAGCAGGGAAGAGCTGGAAGCCGCTGAAGCCGCTGAAATTGAAGATGCTCAGAAAGGTGCCCTCCAACCACAATTTTCCGAAGAAAAACTTAAGCGCGATCTAGATGAATCACGTTTTGAAAATCTTTAAAATAATATCTCAATATCCTACCTACCTATCTATCATATATACAACATTTGATCCAAAGATCCGGGAAGAATAGATCCTTTATAATGTTGCTCGATGAAATCAAGCCTCCGAGTTTCGTCCCCTGACCTCAATTCAGGACTTTTGTATATGAGATCAGTGACAGTTAGCACTACCCGGTGAGGTATTTATACTGATAATAAAGGTAGAAAATATCAAACAGTGTCCAGGGATATAAAAAGGGACTGGAGGTCAGTGAATGCCCGTCAAGGGATGGATTGAAGTTGATGATCGATACTGCAAGGGGTGCGATTTGTGCGTTTACGCCTGCCCACAAGATGTGATCAGCCTGGATATGGACAGATTGACACCCAAAGGATACCATCCGGCATATTTGATCTCAGAAGGCTGCACAGGGTGCGCCATTTGCGCCATTGTCTGTCCTGAAGCCGCTCTGACTGTCTACCGAGAAGTACCTGTCAAGCGCAGAAAGACACCCGCTTAGGATTACACTATGACGAAAGAATTGCTAAAAGGAAATGAGGCCATCGCTGAAGCGGCGGTCCGTGCCGGATTGGAAGCGTATTTCGGCTACCCAATCACCCCGCAAACTGAACTGCTGGAATGGCTTTCGAAACGTATGCCAGATTTAGGGCGCACCTTCCTGCAGGCAGAAAGTGAGCTGGCTGCGATCAACATGGTATACGGCGCGGCCTGCACCGGCGCGCGAGTGATGACATCTTCATCCAGTCCGGGCGTCAGCCTCATGATGGAGGGCATCTCATATATCGCTGGTACTGAAGTGCCGGTTGTACTGGTTGACGTGATGCGAGGCGGTCCTGGATTGGGAAATATCGCTCCCTCCCAGGGCGATTACAACCAGATCGTGCATGGAGGCGGGCACGGCGATTTCCGACCGATCGTCCTTGCTCCTGCCAGCATCCAGGAATCGATTGATCTCACTGTAGAAGCATTCGATCTGGCCGACAAATATAGGGCTGTGGTCGTCGTCTTGGTAGATGGCAGCATCGGCCAGATGATGGAACCGGCAGAGCTACCACCGATGCAGCCCCTCGAAAGACGGGACCCTGAATGGGCTGTCAACGGTGCACTAGGTCGAGATAGGCGCATCCTCAGCTCGATCTATATCGATCCTGAGGAGGAAGAGGATATCAATGTACGCCTGTTGAAACGCTGGAACGAAATTGAAGCCAATGAACTGCGCTACAGAGAATACTTCATGGAGAACGCCGAGCTGGTTGTAATTGGTTTCGGTACCGCCGGGCGGGTTGCATTATCGGCAGTACGAGCCGCGCGAGAAGAAGGTATTCCTGTAGGCTTACTGCGTCCCATCACTGTCAGCCCTTTCCCCTACGCGAGGATAAAAGAACTGACTAATCTGGCTTGCGGTATGCTCGTCGTGGAAATGAATTCCGGACAGATGCTTCATGATGTACTCACTGCAGTCGGGAGTAAAATCCCAGTCGAGTTTTACGGGCGGATGGGCGGAGTCGTCCCGTTCCCAGATGAGATCCTGGATGAAATCAAACGCTTATGTTATGAACCGGTTGCGCCCAGTGAGAATCCGAGAACATCCTGGATCGATCGGCTGGAACACGCTAAGAATTAGAGGAGTCATAAAGTATGGGGTCGAATCCAACTGTCGAAATGGTGTACAAACGACCAGACACCTTTACTGAAGTTTCTACACATTATTGCCCCGGATGCACTCACGGTGTGGCACATCGCCTGGTAGCGGAAGTATTGGAAGAAATGAAGCTTCAGGATGTGACCATCGGGGTGGCTTCTGTCGGTTGTTCGGTCTTTGCGTATAACTATTTCGATTGTGATTTCGTGGAAGCTGCTCATGGCCGCGCACCAGCGATGGCAACCGGTATCAAACGCGTGCTACCTGATCGAGTTGTTTTCACCTACCAGGGAGATGGCGATCTGGCCTCGATCGGTATGGCTGAGATCGTTCATGCAGCTGCGCGTGGAGAAAATATTTCGGTCATATTTATCAACAATGCCAACTATGGTATGACCGGCGGCCAGATGGCTCCAACCACTCTACCAGGGCAAAAAACCACTTCCTCCCCTGGTGGGCGAGATGTCGAACAGGCCGGATTTCCGATCCGCACTGCCGAGATGCTGGCCACGTTGGAAGGTGCCGGGTATATCGTCCGGCGCAGCCTGCATGACCCGAAGAACATCCGCAAAGCGAAGAAATCAATTCGCCTGGCTTTCGAAACTCAAGTGCGCGGGTTGGGTTTTTCAATGGTTGAATTGCTTTCCACCTGCCCCACAAACTGGGGTATTAATCCGGTCGAATCTTTACACTGGATCGAGGAACGTATGATCCCATATTTTCCAATTGAAGATTTCAAGGTATCTGCAAGCGTCAGCCAAATTCGCGTGTAACTGGGAAAAGGAACTTTATGCAAAACGAAATTGTGATCGCTGGATTCGGAGGTCAGGGAGTGCTCTTTGCCGGGCAAGTGTTAGCCTACGCAGCGATGGATTCCGACAAAGAGGTAACCTGGATCCCATCCTACGGACCAGAAATGCGCGGCGGTACAGCCAATTGTACGGTGATCATTGCTGACGAGGAGATAGGCTCACCGCTGGTTCGCAACCCGCAGGCGGTGATAGCAATGAATCTGCCATCACTGGATAAATATGAACCCTTAATCGTTGAAGACGGTACGCTGATCGTCAATAAATCCCTGGTAAACCGATCTATTGCACGGAAAGACTTGCAGTCTGTTCTTATCCCAGCAAACGAGATGGCCGAATCACTTGGTGATAAACGCTTGACTAACATCATTATGGTCGGTGCACTTCTGGCTCAACAGCCCGTATTACCGATCGATGCCGTAGAAAATGCCTTAAGAGACCACCTGCCGGAAAGACACAAGAAATTACTGCCCCTCAATTACCAGGCACTTCGGGCCGGTGAAGAATTTGTGAAAAAGGAGCTGATGGGAGAGAATATCTAGATCATTATCCCTTGCTTTCAGCGACTTTGACGCCTTTTCAAAGTATCGCGCTCATCCAGCTAACTTTACTGCACAACATTAAGGCAATCATCACCTTCAAGCAGATATGGAAGCAGTGTAACAAGGAGTAGAATAAAGAACTTCTTATCTCACCCAGCCTCTTTTATGTGCGATGCATCAAGTTGATGCGTCGCACAATTTTTTCTGATAGGAGAGCATTTCTTAACATTTTCTGCGCAGCCCAAAAGTCAATTCTTGTGGTGGAAATGACCAACAAGGCTACTGAAATTTCTATCGGATCTGAAAAATTTTGAAAATTTATGCAAAAATATGGTGCAAACGATTATCTTCGATTACAATA
>JBFFIU010000050.1:0-14906 GCA_041556275.1 Anaerolineales bacterium
ATTTTTGTCCTGGTGTTGAGCTGGATGTGAGTTTCGAGGCCGATTATCGCTTCATATTCAGGCATGGGTAGCAAGTTGTCAATTCACTGGTGTAATAAGAAGATCAAATATTTTTGTCACTTACCTTGCGCGATAATTGTTGGCCGTCGCTGGCGCCAATCTTCCCCCTCGGAAGCTCGCTCGTAAGCACGACCGATTTGCAGTAAAGTCAGCTCAGAAAAATCAGGACCGAGCAGCTGGGCACCGATGGGCAGCCCTTGTGTATCAAAACCAACTGGAATGGATAGCCCCGGCACTCCGGCGTGATTTGCCGGAACTGTCAGCTGATCTGCATACTGCATGAGGACAGAATCCCCGTACACTTCTCCCATCGGAAAGGCAGTCGTCGGCGTCGTGGGAGTGAGCAAAGCATTCAAGCGGTAAGGACCCTGCGGATCAAAGACCTGCTCAAAATCACGCCTAATAAGCGTGCGTACGCGCAGAGCGCGGTTGTAATATTGCTCGCTGTACTGCGCAGCGCTGACGTACATTCCCATCAAAATGCGCAGTTTTGGTTGGGGGCCGAAACCCTCAGCACGGGTCTTGCGATACAACTCAGGAAGGTAATCGACTCTTTCAGGGGTGCGATAGCCATACTTGACCCCATCGTAGCGGTGCAAATTCGAAGCCGCTTCGACGCGCGAGATCACGAAATAAGCCGGAACCCCGTATTTAGTATGCGGCATGGGTATGTCTTCGACGATATCTGCTCCCATCTGTGCCAGGAATCCAGCTGTACTCAAGATAGCCGATTCGATTTCGGCGGAAATTGGCTGTTCATCCAATTCGCCAGTTGCTTCGTCGAAATAGGTAATGCGGAAATAATCGGGTGAGAGCCCAATCCGCATACCATCGATTCTTTCGCGCAGACCATCGACATAATCAGGCACCGGTAAACTCGCCGCGGTACCATCACTCTTATCGGCACCAGCGATGGTTTTCAACATCAATCCAGCATCGGTGACATTTCTGGCAACCGGCCCGGGACAATCCAGGGATGAACCGAAAGCGATCAAGCCATAGCGGGACACTCGTCCATAGGTTGGTTTGAGTCCTACCACCCCACAAAAAGCAGCAGGTTGACGGACAGAGCCGGCCGTATCAGTTCCTAAGGAAAGCGCACCCTGACCAGCTGCCACAGCAGCCGTGCTCCCGCCAGAAGAACCTCCCGGTACCTTCTCCGGATCCCAGGGATTGCGAGGTGTAGGCTTGAAGGCCGATGATTCATTAGAAGAACCATAGGTGAATTCATCCAGGTTGACTTTACCGAGCAATACACCACCCGCGGCTTCCATTCGAGCGACAGACGTGGCTGTGTAAGGAGCGATGAAATTCGCCAAGATGCGTGAACCTGCAGTGGATGGCGTTCCCTGCACGCAGAAGATATCTTTAACGGTAAATGGCACTCCTGCCAATAAGCCTGGGTCTTCACCGGCAGCTAATTTTTGATCGATCTGTTCTGCCTGGGCACGTGCACGATCAGCCGTTAGATGGATGAAGGCATGCACCTTTTCATTATCGCCGCTCTCTTTGTCCCCAGGATCCAACGTTCCGGGGCATCCATCCACTGCTGAGACACGCTCCAGAGCAGATTCAAGGACTTCCAGGGCTGATATCTCACCCAAATGGATCAAACGAGATATATCGAGTGCAGGCAGGTCACAAAGGTCCATATACTAATCTATGTCTGTATGTGGGATATCAGGGACGATCACGTATCCATCTTCTGCTTGCGGAGCCTGATCGATTATATCCTCTGGGTTGGGACATGCAATCCACTCATCTGTGCGCGCCGCAGGAGTTATCTGCGGCGTATAAGGCACCCCATGTGAGGTGATTGGAATGCTGTCATCCAAGGGTATGGCTTCCAATTCATCGATCGCTTTCAGCTGATTGTTGAGCTCCCGTCGTAAATATTCCGCCTCCTGCGGGAATAAATCGAGTGCAGCAAGTTGAACCAGATGCTGGAAGAGTTCTTTAGATATCGGTTGGTTGTGGGCTTCTTTGTTCATGAGGGCTCCAAATCTCCAGCCAGTATATCCCACTTTCTGAAAGTGTCAAGCAGGCATGTTACCCACTCGGCTCAGGCATGCTATAATGGCGCAAACTCACAATTTTCTTGTGGAGGAAGATATAAATGAGCGGTGCCGGACTGTTTCCATTCACAGAAGAACACGAGATGATCCGCCAGGCTGCCCGTGATTTTGCCCAAAATGAGATTACCCCCATTGCGGCTGAATTCGATGAGAGCGGTGAATTCCCTTATGAAACGATCATGAAGATGGGCGAGATGGGCTTCATGGGTATCGAAGTCTCCGAAGATTATGGCGGCACAGGTATGGACACCTTGGCATACGTTCTTGCCTTGGAGGAGATCTGCAAAGCAGATGCATCGCACGGAGTGATCATGTCGGTGAACAACTCACTTTTCTGCTACGGGATCGAAAAATTCGGCAGCGAATATGTAAAACAGAAGTATCTGCGCGCGGTGGCCTCAGGTAAATCAGTTGGCGCATACTCCCTGACCGAACCGATGTCCGGCTCTGATGCGGGCACGATGCGCTGTACGGCTGTAAGAGAGGGGGATGAATATGTCATTAATGGTCGCAAGTCGTGGGTCACAAGTGGTCCGGTGGCAAGCTACATCGTCTTATTCGTCATGACCGCCCCAGAAAAGAAGCATAAAGGCATCACTGCCTTCATCATTGATACCGATCAACCTGGTTTCTCTGTCGGGAAGAAAGAGCCCAAGTTAGGCATTCGCGCTTCGGCGACCAGTGAAATTTTATTTGAAGATTATCGTGCTCCGGTCGAGAATCGTCTGGGTGAAGAAGGTGAAGGCTTCAAGATCGCGATGGCTGTATTGGATGCCGGACGAATCGGCATTGCTACGCAGGCTCTTGGAATATCCGAAGCGGCTTATGAGGCCAGCCTTGCCTATGCCAGAGAGCGGGAGGCCTTCGGTCAGAAGATAGGGGAATTCCAGGGCATTGCGTTTAAACTAGCTGATATGAAAACTCGCATAGAGGCATCCCGCTTGCTTGTTTACAGCGCGGCTCTGGCAAAAGAAAGGTCAAAAGAAACTGGAGAACGCTTTACCTTAGAGGCCTCGATCGCCAAGTTATTCTCATCTGAGACATCCATGTTCGTGACTCATGCGGCTGTACAGATTCATGGAGGGATGGGATACTCCAAGGAAATCCCGGTCGAGCGCTATTTTCGCGATGCAAAGATCACTGAGATCTATGAAGGCACCAGCGAGATTCAGCGCCTGGTGATCTCCCGGCTCGAATCTGGGATCAGGTAGGCAAGCGACGGGGAGAGCCGCAAGGTGGATGATAACGACTTAAGCAAGAGCTCTGACCCCAATGGATCCCAATCCAAAACGAACGATCATACAAATGCAAACGCGGCTGGGAAAGAAGGCGGGGAAAAGAAACCGTTAAGAATTGATGCCAGCCTGGCGCACGCTCCAGATGAATCACATTCAGTGATCCTTGGGGGTACCGAGGAATCTGACGAAGGTATATCCCAGGTCAACATCTCATTCGATCTGCGGGACGAAACGCGGGTGCGGGTTAGCGTTGAGTCGCTCGATCCACTGGATTCATCAGCAGCACCAGCGGATACAAGAATCGTGATCGAAAGCCAGGGGGACTCAATCAAACCCATCACCGTATACCAATCACGAGATTCGTCCCAGCCGCCAACTGCCCTTCCCTGGCAAGCCTTGCAGCGTTGGCCTTATACGCTTGAAGTCACCCTGTTCGGATTGGCTCTGTTGGTTTACTTATCGACACACCTGGTAGGGCTAACCCGCTTCCCGATCTATTTCTTCACCGATGAAGCCATCCAAACTTTGGCAGCAGAGAATTTGATCCGCGACAATTTCCTCGATGAATTTGGAACTTTCCTGCCAACCTATTTCAAGAACGGTCCTTACTATAACCTCAGTGTCAGCGTATATCTCCAGGTCCTGCCTTACTTATTATTCGGTAAAACTGTTTTCGTCACCAGGGCCACCTCAGTTCTGATTAGTATGCTGGCGGCAGTTTCAGTCGGCTTGATACTGCGGGATATATTCAAGGTTTCATACTGGTGGGCTGGGGTTTCATTGCTCTCAATCGCCCCTGCCTGGTTCCTGCATTCCCGGACAGCCTTCGAGACAGTGCTGTTCGTCTCGTTTTATGCTGCTTGCCTGTACACATACCTGCTCTATCGCTACCGCTCGCCCCATTATTTGTACTATTCCCTTCTATTGGGAGCATTGGCATTTTACTCCTATAACCCCGGGCAGATAGTGATCGCCTTGACAGCGATTTTGCTGCTCATATCGGATGCACGCTACCACTGGGATAACCGTCAATATATGCTGAGAGGACTTGGGCTGGCAGTGATTCTGGCGTTGCCTTATCTGCGTTTCCGGTTGACCCACCCAGAAGCCCCGTTCGAACACCTGCGTATTCTCGATTCTTATTGGGTCCAGCCCCTTCCCTTTGGAGAGAAGCTGTCTCGATTCACCTCAGAATACTTATACGGTCTCAGTCCAGGCTACTGGTTCCTTCCCAATGAGCGTGATCTCCCCAGACATTTAATGAAAGGATATGGACATCTCTTCCGGGCAATGCTCCCATTCGCAGCAATCGGTCTCGTCCTGGCGCTGCTAAAGATACGCTCGTCTGCCTACCGCACACTGATAATCTCCTTGCTGGTCGCTCCGGCTGGAGCTGCTCTGGTGCAAATCGGTATAACCCGCGCCTTGGTTTTCATTATCCCCGCGACAATCTTGATCGCATTGGGGATCAGCCAGATCCTGGTTTGGTTAGAAAAGGTACGCCTCCCCCACAAAGTTATGGCGATCGGTTTATTCGCCGTCCTGACCACACTTAACATCATCGTGCTGCGAGATGCTCTCACCAATGGCCCAACCTGGTATCAGAATTACGGTTTAGGTGGTTTACAGTACGGGGCTCGGGAGCTATTCCCTAAAATCCAGGAGCATTTGGAAAAAGATCCTGAAACGGAAATCCTTCTTTCACCGACCTGGGCGAATGGCACCAACATTGTGGCGCGCTTCTTCCTAGGCGAGCCGCTGCCGATCCAGATTGGTAGTATCGATGGGCACCTGTTCCAGCAGTTACCCCTTGATGAGAATATGCTTTTCGTGATAACCCCAGACGAATTCCAGAAGACCCAAGAAAGCGGCAAGTTCACAGACATTCAGGTCACGGATACATTAGCCTATCCGAATGGAATGCCCGGTTTTTACTTTGTGAAATTAAACTATGTAGAGGATATAGGAGCCATCCTTGCGGAAGAGCGTGAAGAACGCCGTGAACTCCGTTCTGCGGTAATTGAATTGGACGGGGAACCCGTCGAAGTCAAACATTCCCTGTTGGATATTGGTGAAGCGAATCATATGTTTGATAATGATAAGTACACTCTCGCTCGTACACTTGAAGCCAACCCCGCGATCGTCGAGCTCAGTTTTGCAGAGGGTAAACCGATAAGTGGTGTCTCGGTTATAATCGGCAGCACAGAAGTGGAGATCAAAGCATCCCTCTATCCGGTTGAAAGCTCCCAGCCGATTGAATACCTAGAAGAATTTCAAGGCACGGTTTCCGAACCCGAAGTTTTCTTCGACTTTGGAGAGACCACAATTGTCCAGTCACTGCGCATAGAGGTGCGCGATCTCCGCCAAGGTGAGCCTGCCAATGTTCACATCTGGGAGATCACCTTGACCGACTGATCCATGAGATATATCGATGAAAGCGATCTTATTCCATAATCACGGTGAGTCTGGAGTTCTGCAATACACCGATCACCCTGTAGGAGAACCTGGCCCAGACGAGGTATTAGTGCGGCTTCACGCCGCTGCGTTAAACAGGTTGGATCTATGGGTGCGAGAAGGTTGGCCAGGGATTAAAATTGAATATCCCCACATTCCTGGAGCGGATGGCGCTGGCGAAGTAGCTGCTCTGGGGCACAACGTTTCGGATTGGGCTGTGGGTGATCGGGTGGTGATCAATTCCAATCTCAGCTGCGGAAAATGTGAATACTGCCTGGCCGGGATGGACAACCGCTGCCGGAAGTGGGGTCTGTTAGGAGAAACTCATCCAGGCACTTATGCCGAGTATGTGGTTGTTCCAGACCGCAATCTGCTGCGAATCCCAGATGGATTCGATGATCACGCCGCGGCAGCTGCCGCCCTGGTGTTTCACACTGCCTGGCATTCTCTGATCACACGCGGTTGTCTAAAACCCGGCGAAACTGTGCTGATCGTGGGTGCATCTGGCGGGGTCAACACAGCCAGCATCCAGATCGCAAAACTGGCAGGTGCCCAGGTCTACATTATTGGATCTGATCCAGACAAGCTCACTCTGGCTGAATCTCTTGGGGCAGATCACCTGATCGATCGATCCCAGGTTGAAAACTGGGCTGAAGAGGTTTATCACCTGACAGATAAGCGCGGTGTAGATGTCGTCGTAGATAATGTCGGCACCACTTTCCCTGACAGCTTCCGTGCAGCTGGTCGAGGTGGGCGCATTCTGACCGTTGGGAATACGGGTAAACCATTTGTGGAGATCGATAACCGCTTCATCTTCGCCAAGCACCTATCCGTGATCGGCTCCACAATGGGAACACATAATGACTTCAAGAAAGTCATGGGATTGGTTTTTGCATCGCGTTTGAAGCCTGTGTTAGATATGACTTTCCCACTCGCAGAGGCCCGTTTAGCCCAGGAAAGATTGATGCGCGGCGATCAAATGGGAAAGATAACCCTGGCGATCGATTAATTCCATGGTTGAAGAGGTTCTGGATTTGGGTAATCAAACAGGGGATCAGAAACGACCATTTCTCGTAACGCTGCTTGCAGTTTTGGTGTTAACCATTACAATTGTCAATCTATTAAGGTTGGTCAATACAGTTGCTTTGTGGAGCTTTTTATCAGGCATTCCCGGTGTATCCCCCTTTTACCTGGCAGTAACAGGATTGGTCTGGGCTTCACTAGGGGCAGCACTGTTTTGGGGACTGTGGACAGGGAAGTCGAGAGCACCCAGGGCAACCCGAGTTTTAACCATATTCTATCTGGGTTATGAGTGGCTCGAAAGGATCGTATTTACCGGTAGTGGAAATGAGCTGCAGAACTGGCCATTCTTAGCTATTCTGTCAATAATCTTAATCTTATTCACCTTCTGGACGTTATCGCGCTCAGATGCAAAAGCCTTCTTTGGAGTAATGCATGAGCAATGATCATAAAATAAATGAATTGCGCCAACTCAAAGCGAAATCCCGCCAGGGAGGCGGCGAGGAACGCATTGCCGCCCAACATAGTCGCGGGCGATTAACCGCTCGCGAACGAATCGATCTGCTGTTGGATAAAGGTTCTTTCCGGGAAGTGGATGCCTTTGTCGAACACAGAACCAGCGATTTTGGCCTGGATCGAAAAAAATTTCTTGGCGACAGTGTAGTCACCGGCTGGGGGACAGTTGATGATCGTCTGGTATACGTTTTCTCACAGGATTTCACAGTCTTCGGAGGCAGCCTGGGAGAGGTACATGCCGAGAAAGTGTGTAAATTAATGGATATGGCATTGAAGAATGGCGCTCCGCTCATTGGCTTGAACGACTCTGGCGGGGCTCGCATTCAGGAGGGAGTTGTATCCTTGGGTGGATACGCGGATATCTTCCTGCGAAACACTCTGGCTTCCGGGGTTATCCCCCAGATCAGCGCCATCATGGGGCCTTGCGCCGGTGGAGCAGTATATTCGCCCGCCCTTACTGATTTCATCTTCATGGTGCGTCATTCCTCCTATATGTTCGTCACCGGTCCTAATGTGGTCAAAGCAGTCACCCATGAGGAGGTCTCATTCGAAGACTTGGGCGGCGCAGCAGTACACTCGGAGACTTCTGGAGTTTGCCATGTAGCCACGGATACAGAAGCAGATGCACTATACCTGATTCGGAAGTTGTTTTCTTATCTACCGCAGAATAATATGGAAGATCCACCCTATGTATCTACCACAGATGACCCCCTGCGCATGGCTGAGGAACTTGACAGCCTGGTGCCTGATGACCCAAGCAAACCTTACGATATCAAAAATGCCATTCACTTGATCATGGATGATGGCCAGTTTTTCGAAATCCATGAGAACTATGCTCAGAACATCATCATTGGATTCGCACGATTGGGTGGGCACAGCGTCGGTATTGTCGCCAATCAGCCCGGAGTCTTGGCCGGTGTGCTGGATATAAACTCTTCGGATAAGGCAGCCCGGTTTGTGCGATTTTGCGATGCTTTTAATATTCCCATCATCACATTTGTAGATGTGCCCGGATTCCTACCCGGAACTGCCCAGGAACACGGGGGCATCATCCGCCACGGCGCGAAACTGCTCTTTGCTTACTGCGAAGCAACAGTTCCTAAACTAACCGTGGTGACCCGCAAGGCCTATGGTGGAGCATATGATGTGATGAGCAGTAAACATATCCGCGGAGACATCAATCTGGCCTGGCCAACAGCCGAAATCGCTGTAATGGGACCAGAAGGAGCGGTCAATATCATCTTTAAAAATGAGCTCGACCAGTCCGAAGATGTAGAAAGGCGTCGCGCAGAACTGGTTTCGGAATATCGCGCTAAATTCGCCAATCCCTACATAGCTGCCTCGCGGGGTTATATCGACGATGTCATCGAACCGCGCGAGACCCGCCCCCGCTTGGTAAATGCCCTGGAGATGCTGGCTAACAAGCGTGATGCCAATCCAGCAAAGAAACACGGCTGCATCCCCCTTTAATAAATGAAGCAACACCTCGAAATCAACGGTCACAGCATATATATCGAAACACATGGTCCGGACTCAGGAAATGCACTCCTGTTTTTGCATCATGGTCTAGGAGCCGTGCGTTCATGGAAGGAACAGATACCTGTTTTCGCCCGATCCGGCTATCGTGTGGTGGTGTATGACCGCTGGGGACATGGTAAATCCGCCCTGCGTGAAAGGTGGTCCATGCCTTATTTTAAAGAAGATTTGGCGGATTTGCAGTTCATCCTGGATACTCTTGAGATCCCTGAAGCAGTATTGATTGGACACAGCGACGGGGGCAAGATCGCCATGTACTATACCATCAGCAACCCGGATAGGGTGAACTCTTTGGTGATCGTCTCCGCGCATATTTATATTGAAAAGAAAATGGATTCTGGAATAAACTCAGTCAAGCGTGATTTCGAACACGATCATCGTTTCCAGACAAAAATGCGCCGGGTGCATGGTGAGAAATCCGAAGCCTTATTCTGGGGTTGGTACAACGGCTGGGCCAGGAAGGATATCCTTGAATGGGATATGCGCCCAGGTATCAATCAGATCTCCTGCCCCACCTTGGTCATACAGGGTGTCGAGGATGAACATGCCTCGCCGCAGCATGCACGCGATATCGCAGCAAACATCGCCCATTCTGATCTGTGGTTGGTGCCAGGTGCGGATCATATGCTCCCGCAGGAAAACGGGGAAAAATTCAACAGGCGGGTGCTTGAATTCATCGAGCAAACTATGCCAGTCCAAAAGGCAAAAGCACGGATCATGGAGTAGAGAGTATGCTGTCGACCATCACCCACAGAGCGATGACGATATTCAGCCTTCAAAGACAATAATGAATACAAGCAGAAAAGTGTTCACGATCAAGAAAATTATCTATCACGTAGTTTATGAGTCTATACATTAAGAGGTAATCCATGTTCACCAAAGTCTTGATCGCAAATCGAGGTGAGATCGCCGTCCGAATCATCAGGGCCTGTCGCGAATTGGGTTTGAGCACTGTTGCCGTATATTCCGACGCAGATCGTGAAGCGCTCCATGTTCGGCTGGCTACTGAGGCTTATCATCTGGGACCGGCCCCCTCCAGAGAATCGTACCTGCGCGCAGATAAAATCATATCTATCGCCAAGAAGAGTGAATGCGGGGCTATCCATCCTGGATACGGTTTCTTAGCCGAAAGAGCGGACTTCGCCCAAGCATGCCTGGATGAAAAACTGGCTTTCATCGGACCAAAACCCACTTCGATCGCAGCTATGGGTGACAAGGAAATTGCTCGCTCCAAGGTCCTTGCCAGCGGGGTCTCGGTCGTACCTGGAACGGAGGGAGAGGGATCTCTGAGCGATGAAGAACTGCTGGTTACGGCTGGGCAAATAGGCTTCCCCTTGCTGATCAAGGCCACTGCTGGTGGAGGTGGCAAGGGCATGCGTGAAGTGACGAATCTGGATGAGATGCCAGGATTGCTTGCCGCTGCCCGTCGTGAAGCCGAAGCTTCTTTTGGCGATGGCAATGTCTATCTCGAGAAGCTGGTAGAAGGTGCCCGGCATATCGAAATACAAATCCTGGCAGATACACATGGAAAGGTGATCCATTTGGGAGAGCGAGAATGCTCGCTTCAGCGCCGTCATCAAAAATTGATTGAAGAAGCGCCGTCCCCATTTATCGGAGACGATGAAGAATTTCGCCAGCAGATTGGCGCTGTCGCGGTGCGCGCAGCTCAGGCCGTTGATTATGTCAATGCAGGCACGATAGAATTTTTGGTCGACAAAGATAAGAACTTTTACTTCCTGGAGATGAACACCCGTTTACAGGTTGAACACCCAGTCACAGAGATGGTCACCGGTCTGGACATTGTCAAGGAACAGATTCGCATTGCCCGCGGCAGGCAGCTGCGCCACAATCAAGAAGACATATCCTTCACAGGTTCAGCGATCGAGTGCCGCATCAATGCTGAAGACCCATTCAACAACTACCTGCCTTCAACTGGACGGCTTACCCACATGATCTTGCCCACTGGACCAGGCGTGCGGGTCGACACTGGCGTGTATCCAGGTTTTGAGGTCTCACCTTATTATGACTCCTTGATCTCAAAACTGGTGGTCAGCGGTGAGACCCGTGGTGAGGCGATACTGCGCATGCGCCGTGCACTGGATGAATACAAGATCATTGGCATCCGCACTAATATTCCATTTCACCAGCGAATGATGGAATCGACAAGTTTCATGGCCGGCCGTTATGACACGCGTTATGTCGAGGAGCGTTTTTCATTAGAACTGGCTGATGAAACCAGGGAAGACCTATCGGAGATTGCCGCAATTCTGGCGACCCTGGTCGCTCACCGACGTACACAACGCGCCGCTCACATCATCCAACGCAATGAGCGTGACACCAGTAACTGGAAATGGGTTGGTCGCTGGGAAAGGATGCAGCGATGAAGTACGTGGCAACAACTGGCGAACGGGAGATCTTGGTCGAAATCATCAACGATCAGCAGGTAGAGGTGGATGGTGTCCTTTATGACATAGATTTTGAGTCGGTCAGCGAGAATACCGTTTATTCTCTGCTGGCAAACAACCAATCTTATGATGCCCTGGTTTATGAGGGCGATGACGGTTGGCAGGTGTTATTGCTTGGTTCTCAATACATTTTCCAGGTGGAAGACGAGCGCGAGAGACGCCTGAGGGCATCATTGGGAGGCGGAATACCAGAAAACGTGGATTTCCACTTAAAGGCTCCTATGCCCGGTCTGATCGTTGACCTGCCAGTGAGTGATGGACAAGAAGTGGATAAGGGTGATGTGCTGGTGATCCTCGAGTCGATGAAAATGCAGAACGAATTGAAGTCTCCCCGCTCGGGGAAGATTAGCCGTGTGCGCGTAAAACCAGGAGACAGCGTAGAACAAAGAGACACGCTGCTGAGCGTGGTTTAGGCTAGTGGATAAGAATACAAGTATGAAGACTGATGATCATCAGGAATTAGAAATAAAACTTTTTCTCGCTGATCTGGAAGCATTCCAGAAGCGCGTAGAAGCCCAGGGAGCAAAATTAATCGAAGCGCGTCTGCACGAAGTCAACCTGCGTTTTGACACAGCAGATCAGAGTCTGACCCGCTCCCTGCAGGTACTGCGGCTGCGTCAGGACACGGCTGCACGGCTGACCTATAAGGGTCCTGGTGAGACCATCGATGGTGTGTATGCGCGGCGCGAGATCGAATTCACCGTGAGCAACTACCAGTCCGCCAGAGCTTTGTTTGAGGTTCTGGGCTACCAGGTTAGTCTGATGTACGAGAAATACCGCACTACCTATGATCTGGATGGCGTTCATGTCACTTTGGATGAAATGCCGTACGGTAATTTCACCGAGATCGAAGGACCTGATGCAGATCGCATTCGCTCCGTGGCGGGGAAATTGGGCGTCGATTGGGAGGCGCGCATCATGGATAGCTACACATCTTTATTCGATCGATTGAGGGGCGAGCTGGGTTTTTCCTTCCGCGATCTCTCTTTCGAAAACTTCGCTGGCATGGATGTACCTCCCGCGGCATTAGGAGTCAGACCAGCAGATGGATGAGAGCGAAATGGCCAAAGATTATAACCTCGATAAGACACCAATGAATCAACAACGCCTGAAGGAATACGCCCGAGATGATGAATGGATTAAAAAGTTCCTGGCTCAAGCCCAGGTTGGTCACATCGCCACACGCTGGGACGAGCAACCCTTCATCACACCAACACTCTTCTGGTACAACCCAGAGCAGCACGAATTGTATTTCCACTCCAATATCAGCGGTCGGGTGCGCGCCAATGCAGAACGCCACCCAGAGGTCTGTTTCGAGGCCAGTCAGGCGGGTAAGTTACTGCCTTCAAATATAGCTCTTGAGTTCAGCATCCAATATGAAAGCGTCATCGCCTTCGGGAAAATTCGCTTGCTGGAGAGCGAAGATGAGAGGCGTAAAGCCTTGTACGGGTTGATCGAAAAATACTTCCCCGAGATGAAACCCGGGGAACATTATCGTCCAATTACCGAAAATGAGCTCAAGCGCACTTCTGTTTATGCCATCAAAATAGAGAGCTGGAGCGGCAAGCGCAATTGGAAAGACCGCGCAGAGCAAAGCGATCAGTGGGCTCCTTTGGGGGATGAGTGGTTTGAGTAAGGCAACTACACTGAATTTGGTGACTTGAAATTTCAGTTGGACATTAGCCCCAACATCAACTTCTCTCTATATGAGACATTGTTCAAGCTCCAAAAATAATTTACCATGCCAATCAATATTAGCTGAAGATATGACCAGTTTAAACATCTCTGGATGACAAGTTAATCACCTTTGTTCAGAGAACTCATTATGTAAATCAATTACGAAGTATTGAATTTAAGGAGATATCTTCAAACCCTACTTAATAACCCCAATGATCCACTATTAACAGTTTCTGGTTTGTTCTGGCAAAGTTTTCAATCGAGTGGGAATCATCGTATTGAAACTAACTTAAAAATTCCGACAACTATTTATATTAATTCACAAATTCAAATATTTTGGTGCTGTACCAATTGATGAACTCGCATTTCTCGAGTTTGCGGCGGCGGTGTATAGGTTAGGTGAGTTAGGTTTTGTTCCGCCTGACAAACTATCGTATCGTGTCCGACAAAACTTACCGATGGTGATTCTTTCCTAGATTGATCGACAATCTAAGTAAATCCATGCGAGTCTTGTTGCGTGTATTTGTAACTTTTCGACAACCTCAGAAGTTGTTTTGTTGAGTTTGTTTTTGGTACTTTGGGTCAATCTCGTAAATAAACTTCTACTGCTTTCTTCGCAATATCATATACCCATTATCCGATTAACCCCAAGAATCCTGGTTACCTTGGCTATTCCGTGAAGTGAACCCAAATACATAAATAAAAGAAAATGCACTCCCGCATTGTGAAGGGCAATAAATCTTGGCAAGATAGGTCCGCAAAGTTGATTCAGGGATTTGTGAATAGTTTCACATTATTGAATCTGCAAGTGATTTATTGTACAATGTGATAGACAATACAACATCTCATCACATTTACACTCCAGGTGGGGTCAAGCAGCATTAGGGGCTTGACAACAAACTTGCTTTCACAATTTCCGCAAACAATATGTTTACGGTTTTATATAACGGAACTACTCTCAGATGAGGCAGGTTTCTATGGTTGTCAACAATACCACATCGCTATGGTGAAGTATCATTTGAATTGTTAAAAAAGTTATCTATTGAAGTAGGAAAGCCAATACAGGGTATTAAGGCATTACTGTCAATAAAAAGCATTCTTATCAGCTGAGTTCTATTATGAGGAGGAAAAATGAATAAGCGAGTCATCGGAATAGTTTTGACATTGGTGTTTCTGTTATTTGCCTTACTGACCAGCGCAGCCAATCCAATCTTTGTCGAAGTCGATAAAAATAGTGAAATTGGTGTCAGTAATCTAGCAAATTCCAGATCAGAGGCGGTCAGCTTAGCAGAAAACATGGTACTAAAAGCAGTGCTGAGAAGCACTAGAGGGCCAATCAAGAATCCAGCAAATGATCACTATTACCAGCTTGTAGAGGTCATTGGATCTAGTTTGAATTGGTATGAAGCACGGGCTGCTGCTGCCTCGATGGGATATAGAGGAATTCCAGGGCACCTTGCCACGGTGACCAGTCCTCAAGTAGAGGAGTTTATAGTCAGCAATTTTCCAGAAATCTATCCCGAATATGTATGGCTCGGGGCTAGCGATGAAGCAAGCGAGGGATACTGGCAATGGATAACCGGCGAGGCTTGGGATTATACAGACTGGGCAATCGAAGAGCCGAATGGGGGAACTTACGAAAATTGTCTGGATTATGGTGACTATTCTGCACAATGGAATGATGAAAGTTGTGATCGTAAACTTAATTTCTATTTAGTTGAATACTCACAAACACCTATCACAATTTCAATCGATATCAAATCCGGAATCGAACCCAACAACCTCTACTGCCAATGGGGAGAACTCGTTAGGCGAGGCATCTTCGATGTAGCAATCCTCACCACTGATTCCTTCGATGCAACCAC
>JBFFIU010000051.1:0-14884 GCA_041556275.1 Anaerolineales bacterium
ACCCATCAATTCTGACCACCAAGCTCTACCGTCCTGCTCCCAGGCCAGATTACATCAACCGCCAGGGGTTGATCGACCGCTTGGACGGTGGCCTCACCCGTAAATTGACCTTGATCTCCGCCCCAGCGGGGTTTGGGAAAACCACACTGCTGAGCATCTGGGCTCAGCAAAAGGAACAACCCGTCTCCTGGCTTTCTCTGGACACTGATGACAATGATCTGGCGGTTTTTCTCCAATACCTGATCGCCGCCCTGCAAACCATCTCTCCAGATGTAGGCGGCACATCGCTCTCATTGCTTCAATCATCCCAGGCCCCTTCCATAGTTGTCACCCTTTCGGCTCTGATAAACGACCTCTCCCTGATCCCGCAAGACTTCATCCTAATCCTTGACGATTACCACCTCATTGAGCAGGCGAAAAACCACGCTGCCATAATTTACCTCCTCGATCATCTCCCCCCACATATGCATCTCGTTATAATCAGCCGCTCCGACCCCCCATTGCCGCTCAGTCGTTTGCGCGTCCGGGATCAGCTGCTCGAAAT
Organism: Anaerolineales bacterium; assembly: GCA_041556275.1. Classification (GTDB taxonomy): domain Bacteria; phylum Chloroflexota; class Anaerolineae; order Anaerolineales; family UBA4823; genus PFL25. The sequence continues at coordinate 545 of JBFFIU010000051.1, forward strand.
TCGCCAGGCAGATCTGCGCATGACTCAAAAAGAGACCAACCAGTTCTTGAACCAAAGCATGAGCTTGGATCTCTCTCAAGAACAGGTCGCAGCCCTCGAATCACGCACCGAAGGCTGGATTGCCGGGCTGCAGCTCGCTGCGCTCTCACTTCGGGAAAAAGAGGATAAAGATGCTTTTCTGGGTTCATTTAGCGGCAGTCATCGCTTCATCATTGATTACCTGGCCGACGAGGTCTTTTCACAGCTCCCACAGGATCTGCGCTCCTTTCTGACAAAAACCGCTATCCTTGATCGTTTCACCCCCCAGCTTTGCGATCTTGTCACCGGGCGCTCTGATTCAAATATCATTCTGCAGGACCTGGAGCAAGCCAACCTTTTCCTGATACCCCTTGATGATCGCAGGCAATGGTACCGCTACCACCATCTCTTCTTGGATTACTTGCGAACGAGTTCGGATTTGCAGGATGAAGCAGATTTACACAAGAAAGCTGCTCGCTGGTTCAGCGACAATCAGTTCTACGCACAGGCTGTTAAACATGCCCTTTCCACTGGGGATATGAACGAATCTATTCGTGCTATCTCTCTTGCTGCCCCCATCGCTATCCAGCAGGCTGCCTTCAGCAACCTGTTCAATTGGTTTGATGCGCTTCCCGATCAGGTCATCCGGGATAATTGTGAGCTCGCCATTTATATGAGCTTTGCCCTTTTCCTCACTCAATCTTATAAAGAGGCGCTTCCTTATGTTAGAGCAGCTCGCAAGAATCTCCCCGCAGATCCACCTTCTTCGCTCCAAGGAAAATTGCTCAGTCTTCAGGCTCACCTTGCGCTCTTCAAAGGCAAGAGCGATGATGTAATTAGCCTGTCCCGGGATGCGCTTGAGTACCTTGACGAAGATGATAACTTCTTCCGCAATCTTACTTTGAATGTGCTTGGTCAGATCCTGGAGATGAAAGGCGATGTTGTCTCTGCTGCCGGGGTTTACCGTCAAGCCTTCAACACCGGATCCAAGACCAGTGATAGGTTGGGCTCTTTGGTCGTAATGACAAACCTGATTTACTCATTAAACGAGTTAGGACAGCTTAATGAAGCTGTTGCTCTCTGCCAAAAAGTAAACGATGATATAGGTGACGAACTCATCGGTGGGCGACCTTTATCGGATGTCATCTCCATGCCCTGGAGCATGCTCTCTTATGAAGCCGATCAGCTGGATTCCGCTCATCAAGGAGCCCGGCGTGCTCTGGATTCGCTCACCCAATTCGGCGTCTCGCAAGGGATTTCCCTTGCGCAATATACTCTAGCCCTGGTTCATCTGGCAAATGGTGAATTTGAGGAAATGCGACACCTTACCCGCACAGGATACCAGCACGCCGTATACACAGGAACCGCGAAAACCCACGGCTCGTGGTTTGCAGCCCTCGATGCTCAAGCCAGCTTACAGATCGGAGATATTGCTGCTTCCAACCAATGGGCTTATGAAATGGGTTACTCCCCCCAGGATAATCCCCACCATTGGACTGAGAACCCCTACTTTACTTATACACGCCTTCTCTTGGCTCAGGATCGCATTCAAGACGCACGAAGGCTGTTATCGACGATGGAGACAAATGCCCAAAAGGGGAATAGGGCACGCAAATTAATCACTGTTCATTTGCTTATGGCCCTCACAGAGGTAGCTCAAGAGGATCGCCATTCCGCACTCCAACATCTTGAGCGAGCCATTTCTATCGCCGCTCCTCAGAATTACCGGCGCGCATTCCTCAATGAAGATCAAGCCATCTTGAATTTACTGCCAGATGTACGTCACATTGCTCCTGCCTTTGTGGATCAATTATTGGCTGTCACCCCACAGGAGACTACTGATCCCCCACGCATTAATCAGCTGTATGAACCCCTAAGTGAACGGGAGCTGGAAGTCCTGCGTTTGGTCTCCAGGGGATTATCAAACCGCCAGATTGCTGAAGCGCTGTTTGTCACCTTGGGAACAGTCAAGAAACACCTCAACAACATATTCGGCAAGTTGCAGGTTTCGAATCGCACTCAAGCTGTTGCCCGCTCAAGAGAATTAAACCTTCTCGATTGATTTCCCCGATTTCAACTGAAATCAACCCCCCTAATTCAACTTAAGACTACTGACATATCAACCCTCTTGGGTTTACATTCATAGCGCATATCAACGAAGCAAATGCGAGATGAATGAAATGATAAACCAGATTAAATACATTGAAATCAAGATCGATGGACATCTCAGTGATCATCGAGCCAGCAATTTCGAAGGTTTTCAGATTGCACTTTTACCGAACGGCGCATCGCAGATCTCTGGCGAGATTAAAGATCAATCTGAACTGTTCGGAATACTGATCCGCATTCGAGACATGGGAATTCCGCTCTTGTCGGTCAATTATCGGCCATCCAAAATCATTCAAACTTTAGGAGAATCACAATGAGTACAGCAAGCGAGATTAAAAGTAAATTCAATAGTGGCTGGAAGATTTCCTTCTTCACCATTTGGGGTGGACAGGCATTTTCTCTTCTAGGTAGTTCGCTGGTCGGGTTCGCCCTGATCTGGTGGATGACCTTAACTACAGGCAGTGCAACTGTCCTGGCGACCGCTGCCATGCTCGAATTCCTGCCCAGAGTGTTTATCGGACCCTTAGCTGGAACCTTGGTTGATCGCTGGAACCGACGAATGGTCATGCTCGTCGCAGACACGATCACCGCTCTCGCGACTGCAGTGCTTATCTACCTCGTCTGGGCTGGCACCTTGCAAATCTGGCACATCTATCTTCTCATGCTGGTGCGCTCTACTGCCGGATCGTTTCATATGCCTGCCATGCTGGCTTCGACCTCTCTGATGGTCCCAGAAGAACAGCTCACCCGGGTTCAAGGTCTAAACCAGCTAATGCAGGGCGTGATCAATATCGCCGCTCCTCTGACCGGTGCATTGCTGATCGAGTTCCTTCCGCTGCACAGCGTCCTGGCGGTGGACCTGGTTACCGCTGCCCTGGCCATCCTGCCTTTGATTTTCATCTCCATCCCGCAGCCCAAAGTGGATGATTCCCAGGCGCAAGACAAAACGACTGTCTGGGTGGATATGCGCTCGGGTTTCCGCTATGTTTGGGAATGGGCCGGATTGCGCAACATCATTTTCCTGGCCGTGCTGATCAATCTGATCTCTGTGCCTGCTATCACCCTCATGCCGCTTTTAGTTAAGGACGAATTTTCAGGCGGCGCCTTGCAGATCGCTTCGATGCAATCCGCTTTGGCGGTTGGTTTCCTTATCGGTGGCTTGCTGCTCAGCCTCTGGGGTGGCTTCCGCCGCAAGATCCTCACCGCTAACCTGGCCATGTTTGGTACCGCTCTCGGTTTATTGCTAGTGGGCATATCACCCAATGTGGCTTTCCAGTTAGCGTTAGCCGGTATTTTCATCGTCGGCATGATGAATGTGCTATTGAACGGTCCCGCCTTTGCCTTGCTTCAGACGGTAGTCGAGGCTAATATTCAGGGTCGTGTCATGTCCCTTGTCATGAGCCTTACCAGTGTCATGACCCCCATCGGCCTGCTAATCGCCGGACCAGTGGCCGAACAAATTGGTGTCAACCCGTTGTTTATCATTGCTAGCCTTGTATTTGTAGGCGGTGGGATCTTCACCCTGTTCAATTCCGATATGCAGAATCTTGATCAGAGCCGTGGTGAAAACATACTCGAGCAGGATTCCGCCCTTGTAGCTGCCGGTACTACAGACTAAGGAGTTTCACAATGAGTCGACCTGATACCAATTTCCAACTCCAGAGTTTAGAAACAGGAGATTACACGATGAATGTTGTAGAAAACCATGCGTCAATTTCAACTGAGCCAATAGTGACAGATCAGCCATTTTTCCTCTGGCTGGAACAGAACTTCAGGAAACTACTGCAAAAACCAATGCTGCAAGAAGAAATTCTTGAGAAAGTCGTGGCTCAGGTGATCACAGATGAGAATCTTCTGGGTATCCTGCTCTTCGGCAGTGTTGCCTCGGGAACTCACACCTGGAAATCAGATATCGATCTCATATTTATCTACAAAAACTGTCAGCCGTCTTCGGGTGTGACCAATTTCATCGTGGATGGGATCGTAGTGCAGTATTTCTTTGTGGATTATGAAACTCTGGTCCAAAACCAGGAAGCAGTACCATACCTGCTTCATATGTTCTGCAAAGCAAAAATCCTGTTCGATCGTAATGGTTCGATTTCGCAGGTAGTAGACCAGCTCAAGGACTACTTTGCAGCGCACCCCGAGGTTGAAGAGCAATGGATCCGCTTTAAAGATCTTCACCAGGTGGAGAAAAATGGGCCCGCATGTGCCCAAACCACGATCTTCCAGAGGTGGGATGAATTAGAGCATAAATACTCGGGCGGCGTCCACAAACGCACCTTTTTCAGAATGTGATCCGCTGTCATTAAAACAGGTGTTTGGTGATTGAATTTTCAATCAAAATAAAGGAAGATGGAATGAAAAAAATAATTGTATTCTTTCTACTGGCTGTCGTAGTCCTCATTGTTGGCTGCAGTGTCATTAACAATGTCTCGCCTGACAATCGGGTTACTATCATTGGTTCGGGTGACCTGGTTTCTCGCCAGATAGACGTCTCAGGTTTTGACCGGATCGAAACGGGTTTCGCTTTTAATGTCACCGTCCATCAAGGCGAGGGATTCAGTGTGGTCGCTGTGGTTGACGATAACCTGGTCGAGTACCTGTATGTGGACGCATCAGGCGGTACGCTGAACATCGGCTTGAAACCTGGCTACGCTTACGATATTCCGCGAGCCACCATGCAAGCGCAGGTGACAATGCCGCAATTGGTTGGCCTTCAATTAAGTGGCTCTAGCCATGCAACGCTTTCTGGTTTTGACTCCATTCGAGATTTCTCAGCTGAATTAACCGGTTCCAGCTCTTTGAATGGCGAGATTCAGGCTGAAAATGCGAACCTTAATGCATATGGAAGCACCTTCATCAAGTTGTCCGGCAAGGGCAAGAAATTGTCTGTCGATGTCTGTGGTTCCAATGCTGTTGACCTCAATGATTATGCTGTCGAAGATGCTGCTCTTCAGGTAGCATGCAACAGCATCGTGGCCGTAAATGTGGCTGGCAGACTGCAAGCAGATGCAGCTCAGTATGCACAGGTTTACTTTGCAGGTAAACCATCTATCAGATCCTTAAATGTGCATGAAAATGCATTTGTTCAACCAAGATAACAACTAATTTGGCGACCTGTTTTTCGAAACCGGTCACCCTATCATCAACCATATCTTAGGAGAGAATGCGATGTCTACGTATCAAACTGTTACCACCATCCGAAACCTGCAAGAGTTCAGATTTCTTGAGCTGTGTGATCCTGCCAATTGGGTTGATCTGATCATCACTTCAGGAGATAAAGAAAGCCTCACCATCACGGGACCTGCAAAAATCGTTTCCCGCATCGAGACGAAAGTGGAACAGGACACCCTGGTCATTTCGCTGGGCGGGGTTCTCATCGACAAAATCCTCGACGCCCTCACCACCAGCCTGACCAGAAGTAAAGTGACCTACCATTTGACTGTCCGTCGGTTGGATGAAATTGATTTGTGTGGTCTGATCCGGGTTGATACAGCAGGTATCGAGACTGCAAAGCCAATAATCAGGAGGCTCGCTCCTCCACCTATCCCTATGCGCACCCCCCTTCCTTTCAGGTGATTCACCTCTTATTGGTTTGGATGGCCCATAACCTTGGACTTTCTTTAGTCATTGCAGAGCATTTCCTGAATTTTCCATTGGGAATCTGAAATACCCTTGACAGCGTAAGTACATGGTAGTACAATATTTTGTACTTACGCGGCATCACACTTTAACGGATTCAGTTAATTCCGCCGTACGAAGTTTCTTAAATAAAGATAGATTTCATTTCCAATTGGCTCCAAAATGAAGGAGGTAAAATGGCTACGATGGAAGATGCCCTTCGACTGATAATTTCAAAATCCCCGGCAGCCGCCGGTCAGGCGATGAAGACCCTCCACGCGGTAAGCGTCAAATCCCCCCTTCTCCAGCACCGCTACAATGCCACCCTGGATATGGCTCTCAATGATCCTCAGGCAGCTTTCACCTCAGAAGAGCGCGCCTTGCTGGCTCAATTCGCTGCCGTGGGAGAGAAGATTCGTGAAACGCGGCTGCAAGTTCGCCTGACGATATCTGAAAAACTTTACCTCCGCCAACTTGCCACCGAACGTAATATGACCCTCTCCGATTACGTCAGAGAGCAATTGGGTCTATAAGTCACCAACATACTTCTCTCTAATATCGGTTTGGGATTTCTTACGGCAAACCCAGCCCAATTAGCATAGTTTCAATCTATCATACCAATTTTGCACCCTTCAAAGCCGACTGGAGATCAATTCCATGTTCTTCATCATGATCGCACATATATTCAACCAGTTGGGGGATGCTGCCTCGTTCATCTCCCCACGGGTACAGCAGCTCCCCGGGCAATTGTTCCGCTGATAATTCTCCAATTGTTGTTTTGAATTCCTCCCTGGCCTGCTCCCATTCGTTGAAAACCCCCTCGGCGGTTAACTCCCGCATTTCAAGTGCAGCTCGATCGTTATAGACATCCTCGTCAAAATTGGGGATAGAATATTCTCTCCCTTCCTTGTACGCGCTAATTGACCTTACCACCTCGCGGTCCCAGATCGCGATATGCCCGATGACATCCCTGATCTGCCACTCGCCATCTTCATACACAGGCGTTTCCAGGTCAACCCCCTTTATAGTCGCACGTATCTCAGCATGCGTCTTGTCTAGCATGTCCAACAGGTAATTTGTATCTTCCTTGGTCATCTGGCCCTCTCCTTTAATTTTTAGTTTGTTGATCGATCAGTGGCATCAATCAGAACATCTTCTTCCGGATTAGCTTCAGGTGCCAATCAATTATAGCCCACCATACTTCTCACCGATTTCCAGTACAACTCTCCGTACTCTCCCGTTGAAAGCCTATCCCCGTCTCATGTAGTGGTTTTCCATCTCCTCAACCCCCACTCGAGAGCCAGATAAGATACCTTTCCAGGCTCGTGTGGTTTCTGATGATTTCCTATATGCTAAGCGTATCCTAATTAAACTAGTGAAACGGAGTACACCAATGATCAACGAAACTGTTCAAAATATCCAAAATCGTACAAATGAGTCACTCAACCTGAAGAGAGTAAGAATCCTGCTAGAAATCCTGGTTGCTTTCCTGCCGATCCTAGTCCTCGGCGGTCTCGGCACCTGGTTGGGCACCGACACATTTCTCGGCGGCATGATCGTCACCCTGGGTTATGCGCTCAGCATCCTGGTAGCCACGTTCGTGCTTAAATCTCGCGGCAGTAGCTGGCAGGATATTGGCTTAGCGCGGCCGGGCAGCTGGCCTCGCACTGTTCTGCTCAGTATAGGGGCGTTGGCTGCCCTGTTTATCATGACCATTGCCCTTCAAATTGTCGCCCTCAACCTGCCGTGGATTGAGGTTCCGCCCGTTGATCAGAGCCGCTTCAATCCGCTTGATGGGAATCTGATTGTATTCTTGCTGCTCGTAGTGCTTGCCTGGACGACGATCGCTTTTGGCGAGGAGATGTTTTACCGGGCATTCCTGATCACCCAGCTCGGGGATGTATTTCAGAAGTCTAAGTTAGGAACGGCCTTAGCCCTGATCGCTAGTTCGATCATCTTCGGCTTTGCCCACGTGGTCGAGGGACCTTTAGGGGTAGCAAACACCTTCTTCATGGGTCTAATATTTGGGGCGATCTATCTGCGAACCGGCCGCAACCTGTGGGTGACGATCATCGCTCATGGTCTGGCAAACACAATCCGCTTCTACATGTTATTCATCGGGGCTGCCTGAGCTACTCTACCCCCACCAGCATTTCCTCTCAAATGAAACCGGCTTCCTTTTATGAATTTATATCTGATGAGGCAGCCGATTTTCCCCAGGCGCTCGCTTCAAATTATAATAAATCCATGAGCAACCCCACTCCCCAAACCAATCGCTTCCAGCAGCTGCGCTGGAGACTGACACTGACCTACACTGGCGTAACGATCGGTGCGTTGTTGACTGTTGAGCTGATCTTGCTTGGTCTTGTGGGCATCGGGATCGTCCTGCTCATCAACAGTGGTTTATTACCCGCCCAGCTGATTGAAGCAGCCAATACGGATTATGCCCCGATTTTACGCTTCTATCTCGATCAATCTCCTCCCGATCAGGAAGGCATTGCCAATTGGTTGGGACGTGTTGGCCCAGCCTCGAGCGTGACTCTGCCCCTCTCATTCGAAGCCACCGACGAGATGCTGGTTGTTGGTGGTAATGGCGAGTTGATCGCCGTTAAACCACCTGGCTTGCTGGGGATTGAGCTCATCGGTCAGCCATTTGATGGAAGTGAAATTCCTGGCCTGGCGGAGCCATTGCAAGCTGCGCTTTCAGGAGCGGAGGACCATAACGATCTTTTCGCCCTGGTCGAGGCTGAGCGCAAAGTCCTACTGGCCATCCCGATCTGGGATGAAAATCAGGCGCAAGTTCTCGGGGTGCTGGTTGCCATCGGAGAGAGGCCCACACTCATGTCTCAATTCTCTGATGTGCTTCCTATTCTGGGTATCAGCTTATTATTCTTCACCATCGTTGCTGGTCTGGCCGGTACAGTATATGGTTATCTGGCTGCACGAGGACCCGTACAGAGATTAAACCAGCTCTCTGAAGCAAGCCTGGCCTGGAGTCAGGGTGATTTCACCGTGACGGTTGATGATCCTTCCAGGGACGAGCTGGGACAATTAGCCCATCGTCTCAACGAGATGTCCGAACAATTGCAAGGTTTGCTGGAGGCACGCCGTGAATTGGCTGTTGTGGAGGAGCGCAATCGGCTGGCGCGCGACCTGCACGATAGCGTCAAACAACAGGCCTTTGCTGCCGCCGCCCAAATCAGCGCAGCCCACAAATTGATTAAGAGCGACCCGGACGCAGCTGAGCTACACATCCAGGAAGCCGAGCATCTCACAAAGGACTTACGCCGAGAATTGACCAACCTGATTCAGCAGCTTCGCCCGGTCGCCCTCGAAAGCAAAGGATTGGCAGCCGCGCTCGGCGATTATGCTCAAGATTGGTCTCGCCAGAACGGCATTAAGGCAGCAGTGCACGTGCAGCACCAGCGATCCCTGCCCCTCGAGATCGAACAGACGCTGTTCCGAATTGTGCAGGAAGCATTGGCCAACGTCGCCCGACATAGTGGTGCTCAAAGCGTAGAGATAAACCTGGTCTACGCCAAAGATATTGTTACTTGTTCGATTCATGATGACGGAGGTGGATTTGATCCGGATGAGAACCGAAAAGGTGTAGGATTGCGCTCGATGGCTGAACGTGCTGCTGCATTGGGGGGAAAACTGACCATCAAGAGCCATCCAAGTGAAGGAACTTCGGTCTCAGTCGCTATCCCAAGTAACGGTTCAGCAGGTTCAGATATGGAGGTTGTTCATGAGTGATCAGATCACCGTCTTGCTCGTCGATGATCATAAAGTCGTTCGCCAGGGTGTACGCGCCTTCTTAGAGGCCCACGAAGAGTTCCTAGTAGTAGGTGAGGCCGCCTCAGGCACGGAGGCCGTCAAATTATCCGGGGAACATATCCCGGATGTTGTCCTGATGGATCTGATCATGCCGGAGATGGATGGCGTGGAAGCCACGCGCCAGGTGAAGAACATCAGCCCACGCACAAATATTGTCGTCCTCACTTCCTACCACGATGATGAGCATATCTTCCCGGCGATGGAAGCTGGAGCCACCTCATATATCCTTAAAGATGTCGACTTGAAAGAATTAGCCGAGGCAATTCGGCGCGCAGCACGCGCTGAGGTTACCCTCCACCCACGAGTGGCTGCCCGCATCCTCCAGGAACTGCACGGCAGCAGGAGTGAAGAGGTCAATCCCTTCACCGAGCTGACCAAGCGCGAAATGGAGATTCTCAAGTTGATCGCCAATGGCATGAGCAACGCCGAAATTTCACAGCAGTTGGTGATCAGCGATCACACCGTCAAGGGACATGTCAGCAACATCTTGAGCAAACTGCACCTTGCTGACCGCACCCAGGCCGCCGTGTACGCCTGGCAAAAGGGCGTCGTGCGCCGCGACTGAAGCAAAAAAGCCTGTCCCTCAGCCCAACACTGTATAATTAAAATTAACTGCATTTTCCCGTCTTCTATGCTGGTCCTCATAGATCTTGGTAGTTCTATCTAGATTTCAAGAAATGATCTCAAAAATATGCTCATGGATAAAGGAGCTGCTGGATGTCTAACTACACTGTCGAACAAAAACCCTCCGAGACGGCCAGTTTTGCCGCCCTGCGCAGAGCCATTGCACATAAAGAATTCAATAACCATAGCCTAGGACCGGATTATTTGGCTGAGTATTTTCTGGACTCCCCAGCCCCTTTTTTGATCAAATTCAAAATAACCAGAGGGATGATTAAGAACCGTTTGGATCGATTTTTACCCGGGTTATATGAATTTGTGATCGCCAGGACAGCATTTTTTGACAGAACTTTTGCGGATGCACTTAAGGAAGGAATACCCCAGATCGTGCTGCTCGGCGCAGGTTACGACTCAAGGGCCTACCGCTTTGCCAGCGTAAATACTGCCACGCAGATAATTGAATTAGATATCGCCCCCACTCAAAATAGAAAAAAGGAATGCCTGCAGAAAGCCAACATTGACATCCCAGATCAGGTTACCTTCGTCCCCATAGATTTCAACCAGGATTCATTAGCAGATAAATTAGGCGGGGCTGGATACGAAAATCATCAAGAGACACTGTTTTTATGGGAAGGGGTCAGTTATTATCTCGACCCGTCATCCGTGGATGGGACCCTGGAATTCGTCAGCCAGAATTCACATCCTAAAAGTGCCATCGCCTTTGACTATGCTACCTCAATTTCGAGTGAAAATATAGATAATTATTTTGGCGTAAGAGAATTTACCCAAACTATGCAGAAACATCACGCCGATGAACAGCTCCTGTTTTCCATCGATGAAGGTAATACAGAATCATATTTAGCAGGAAGAGGGCTGAAGATCGTAAACCACCTCGATAACAAAGCGATCGAGAGCGAATTCTTAATGGCTGAGGACGGATCATTACTTGGCCCCATCACCGGGCATTTCCGTTTCGTATTGGCTTCCCCCATTATCGGTTAGCAGCTCGCATTGCACTGCCTTTCCCCAGCTTGTCCCGCCATTTCCGGCTGGGCCTGTACCCACTCCTGTGGAGCCTGCCCCATTATATATTGGGAACCGTGGCGATCTCCAAGATTCTCTTCAGCTCTACACTTGGAGAGTACGCTTCGTTGCGAATCGCAGAGTAAAATAAACCTATGCAAGTCCGCTCCCTCGGCTACCGCACCGACCTGATCTTCCCCGCCTTTGACGGCCAGATCACAGACCGCGGGGATTACCTGGTGGTCCGCACGCCCTCCAATCCAACCTTCTACTGGGGCAATTTCCTCCTGTTTGATCGCCCACCCGGAGATGGTGATTTCGAGATATGGCCCGCTCTATTCGCCGGGGAGATCGGCACACCACCTCAAGTGGTACATCAAGCTTTCGGCTGGGATACGACCAGCGATGAAAGGGGCCTCGTCCAGCCTTTCCTGGATAGTGGTTATCACTTGGAACAATTAGCTGTTTTAACTGCCCGGCGTGAGCACCTGGTCCCGAAATCCTCGCCGGCGGTAACCATCCGCCCGCTCGCCTCAGACGATGACTGGGAGCAGAGCATCGAAAACCAGGTCATCTGCCGCGAGCCGATTTTTTCCGAGGCGGGTTACCGGGTCTTCAGGCAGCGCCAGGCGCAGCGCTATCGAGAGATGGCCTCCCGTGGCTTGGGTGCCTGGTTCGGGGCTTTCTCTGGGGACCGGCTGGTGGCTGACCTGGGAATATTCCACGATGGCGAACTGGGTCGCTACCAGTCCGTCGCTACGCATCCGGATTTCCGCCGGCGCGGCATCGCCAGCTCGATGGTGTCCTTCGCCGCCCTCTATGCCCTCGACCATTTCAACCTGCAGACGCTGGTCATTGTGGCTAGAGCGGAATCACCTGCAGACCGTTTATACCAATCCATCGGTTTTCAGAGCGCCGAAGTCCAGCTCGCACTCTGGAGATCCGATCAGCCTTAACGAATACCCCTTCATTTGATCGAAAACCCTCGCTCTCAGTCACTCATCCCGCGCTCGCAGAGGATTTGTAATCCCCTGACCGACTAAGAGGGCATGATAAACGGTTCAACCCTCCGCCTGCTTGCCCAGATCAGATCCTGTGAATTTTCGAAAAGCCGAGCAAGTTTTTGCAAGTAAAATATATATCTTTATCGGGTTCAGGAATAAGTGACTCGCGGTTCTTTTTGATCCATCCTCCACATCATTTTTGCTCAGGAGAGTCAAATTAAAATGGCAACTTCTTTTATTGACATCAGCGGTATCCTCAACATCATCGCCGGAGTGCTTCTTCTCGTTTACTGGTACGCCTTCGCCATCTTCATGCCTTATCGCGACCTCTCCACCACCCTCTCCATCCTCGTCGAGAATCGCAACTGGACTTGGATCAACACCCTCGGGGTCCTCGGCGCCTTATTCGCCCTATTGGGACAGGCCGGCATCCTCGCCGCCCAGACCCCCGGTTTTGGCTGGCTCAGCTTGACCGGCTTCTTCATCGCCTCGGGGGGCACAGTCCTGCTCATCGGCACCATGCTCTGGGAGACCATCCTCTGGCCCATCCTGGTCAATCATGACGCCAAGCTGCTTGATTTTCAAGGCCCCATCTACACCAGCCGGACCTTTGTGCCCTTCTTTATCCTTGCCGGCCTGATCTACAGCCTGGGCTACATCCTCATTGGCATGGGGATCATGCAAACCGGCACCCTCCCCTGGTATGGCGGCTTGTTGTTGGCCATCGGCGCGCCGGCATTTGGCTTGGGATCCCTGTTCGGCAAGCTCCAAGTCTACCCCCGCACCCTGGGCGTCACCCTCTTGAGCGTTGGCCTTATCTGGCTGGGGCTCGGCATGATCGCAACATAAACCTCTTAAAACCCTTCGGGTTTTCGAAAACCCGAAGGGTTTCTCTTAGGATCACTCCACAAACAACCAACTCCCCTCTATGGAGACCGCGTAGATCATCATCTCACTGGGAGTTCATCATTTTTTCAATATCAACGCACTTCCTTTGGAGAGGCCCAACAACTTTGAAAATTCAATTTCTTTCCAGGTTCCCAACACTTCTACTCTAGGTGTCACTGGGTTACTCCAACGTCTTTTGCTGGGCGAGGGGTGCAAAGCACCCGGAAGCAGTCTCCAACAAAGTGTTGAAATGCTTAAAATCAAGGAAGGGGCTGTCCCAAAAGGTTGTCACCCTTGAGCGAAGCGAAAGGTTTCATCGAGCAAGTTAGAGATTCTTCCCTTCGGTCAGAATTACCTTTTCATGCTTTTTAGACAGCCCCTTTACACTATAAATCTAGTCGCAAGCCGAAGCGTAGCCGGGCTCAACGGTTACGACGAAGGTGACATCAAACTCATATTCATCATAGTAGCCTGGGAAGCCTGGTGGATCGTCCGACGGATCGATGTAGCTTTCGACAAATATCGTGTGTTCGCCGGGCTGCATTGGGCTCAAGATGATGGCGTAGCTGGCAATGGCTGTGAGAACGCCGGGTTCAGCCAGCCCAAAGCCCAGGGCGTCGTCCTCAACTACAAAGGGCTCCGACACTGAGCCATATTGGGTGGGATTCTCCACAGGTACGCCATCGATCTCCACGGTTATCTCAGTTATATCCGCCTCAAAAAGCCAGTTATCGGCTGCCAACTGGATCAACTCGCCATCAGTCAGATCGTTGGGATCCAATCCTCGCATTTCAGCGACCGCCGCCCCGTATTCCAGATCCCATATAGTGGCCGTGAGATAGTTCAACATGGGTATGTAGAATCTCGTGTTCGGCTTCACGGTCAGCGACGTTGTCGAGGAGCCTAACCAGGTGCCAGACAGAAAGACGATGGGGCAGTTCTCCTGTTCAACAAGCACATCATTTCCAAACAGCGGGTTCTGCTCAGGGGGAATGCCCAGCACCCACTGTGCCCACTTGGCGCCCCATTCTGCGTAGCTGTTGCCGCCGGGACTGCTCTTGACGGGCGCAATCCCGGGATTCGAATTACCCGCCAGCACGCTTTGTGCAGCGAACATGATCAAGACCATCGCTAAAAACAATTTGAGCGCGTAGCTCAGTTTCTTCCTATTCATTATGTCCTCCATCCAACTCGATAGGATTTTCTCTAGACAGAC
>JBFFIU010000052.1:0-14882 GCA_041556275.1 Anaerolineales bacterium
ATACAAATCACTCACTCGATCCTACAAATCTCGATCAGATCTCTACCCAAGAGGATGAAGAGACATGGTATCAGACTAGAGAACTGGAAAGACGGGTTGAGGAGAGGACCCAGCAGCTCAAGTTTGAGCATCAACGCGCTGAAACGCTTCTTCGCATCACCACCGAGTTATCATCGAGCCTTGATTATGAACAAATCCTTCAGCGAACATTAGAAGTGCTAAGCGAGGTTATCGAGGCCAGTCATGCGACATGTATGGTCCTGCAACCAGGAAATAATAAACTAAGTCATCTGGCGACAGTTGGATATTCATCACCAGTACCACAGGGAGGCATGCCTTCAATGCTGGACATGGACCAGGGGCTCGTCGGGTGGATCATTGCAAACCGCAAATCAGTGCTGATCGATGATGTGCTCGCAGATGAGCGTTGGATTGAATTACCACTCTCCTGGTACAAGCATCGCAGTGCGGTAGGTTCCCCCATTATGATCGGCGACGAATTATTGGGGGTTTTACTGCTTTATTACCCCGAAGTTGGTCATTTTTCCGAAGAACAACTCGATCTGATCCAGGCAACAGCAAATCAGATGGCTGTAGCACTAAAGAATGCCGAACTGTTCAACCTGACCCGTGAACAGAAAGAAGAGTTGAGTATCTTATTCAGAGATCAAATAATAGAAACCAGCCGTACGCGCTCAATGCTTGAAGCGATCGCTGATGGAGTCCTGGTCACAGATCAACTCGGTAACATTACCCTCTTCAATCATTCAATTGAAAAAATGTTAGAACTAAGCCGGGAGGAAGTTGTTGGATATTCGATCGAGCATTTCTCAGAAATATTCGCCGGTTCAGCAAATTCATGGCTGGAGACAATCAAAGCATGGATGAAAAAATCAGATTCAATTCGTGCCTTCACAACTTTCTCTGAACAATTAAGTTTGAAAAATGGAAGTGTTTTATCAGTTAGTCTGGCTCCTGTAATGAATGATGGTGAATTCTATGGGACAGTATCTGTACTTAGAGACATCACACACCTGATCGAGGTAGATCGCCTAAAATCCGAGTTTGTTGCGACTGTGAGCCATGAATTACGCACACCCATGACCTCGATAAAAGGATATGTTGATATCATGCTGATGGGTGCTGCGGGGGAAATGAGTGGTGAGCAGCTACGATTTCTAGAAGTTGTCCAACAGAACACGGAACGGTTGACAATCCTGGTCAATGATCTTTTGGACTTATCCCGGATAGAAGCCGGACAGGTTAAACTGGAACATCTACCAATCGAACTTGATAGGCTGATCGAAGAATCTATGGAGGAAATCCAGCGCTTGTCTAGAGCTGAAAATAAAGCATTGAAAATGATGATCGATATACCCAAAGAATTACCCAGCGTCGCAGGAGATCCTGATCGGGTGAGTCAAATTTTGATTAATCTGCTAAACAACGCTTATTATTACACACCATCTGATGGCCAAATCAAAATTCAGGCACGATGTGTGAGAGAAGAAATCCAAGTGGACATTCGAGATACAGGCGTTGGAATTCCCCCGAGCGAACAAGACAGGATCTTCGAGCGGTTTTACCGCGGCGACAATCACATGGTGTATGCATCATCTGGAACTGGATTAGGACTCAGTATAGTTCAGAAACTAATCCAAATGCATCATGGGCGAATTTGGGTGCAAAGCAGTGGTATTCCGGGTGAAGGCAGCATTTTTTCATTCACCTTGCCGATTTATGAACACTCGCGATTTGCATCGAAAGTGAGAGAGGAATATGCAGAAAATACTAATTGCTGAAGATGAGCCAGATATTTTGGAGTTGATCACATTCACCTTGAAATTTGGTGGATTTGAGGTGATTCCAACCTCTAATGGTGAAGACGCATTAGAGATGACCCGTAAAGAAAAACCTGATCTGGTCTTATTGGATGTGCGCATGCCCCGCATGACAGGCTATGATGTTTGTAAATACATCAAGGCTGAAAATGAATTTAGGAAGACCCCTATAGTTTTCCTCTCCGCCAAAGGCCAGGAGGCGGAGGTTAATACGGGTTTAGATCTAGGGGCAACTGATTACATCCTAAAACCTTTTGCACCAGATTATCTGCTGGATCGGCTGCGCAACATTCTCTCCCATCAGGTTTCATATATCGATGATCACCTGGGTTGAACACAGGTTTAAATCGTAAGAATTGGGGAATATCACGGGTGTAAACTTATGAGCGCGATCATATTGAATGATGCAATCGTCCATTATGAGGTACTCGGTCATGGCAAACCGGTAATATTTTTGCACAGCTGGATCGGTTCCTGGCGTTATTGGATCCCGAGCATGCAGTTCGCATCAAATCGCCACCGAGCTTATGCTTTTGATATGTGGGGGTTCGGAGCGACAAAGAAAAAACCTACCATGTACTCGTTGGAAGAACAATCATCTCTCTTGGATGGATTTGTGGCACAATTGGGATTGCAAAGATTCTCTCTGGTAGGGCATGGATTAGGTGGCATTGTTGCCATCTATTATGCAGCTGACCATCCAAAAACAGTTGAACGCATGATGATCATCAGTTTTCCGATGGGTATGCAAAATGCCAGCCCCCGACTGCACAATTTACCACTACGAGATTCAGCGGACTGGTTATTTGGTCAAAGTCCCTCATTCAAAGAATCGCGAGAGGATGCAGGCAAGGCAGATCCGGATGCTGTTTCATCAGCTTTACATCAATTTACTCAGGTCAATTGGCGGCAATTGATCACGCGTGTGCCAATAGCTTCCCTTTGGATACACGGTCAAAAAGATCAAGCAATAAATATGCCCACAGGTAAAGAATTGAATTTCTTACCGGAGAATGCCAAGTTCCATGTCTTCAATGAATCCGGTCATTATCCAATGCTCGATGAACCCGGCAAATTCAACCGCCTATTGAGTGATTTCTTAAAACTCGACCCCGGAGAAGATTTCCAACAATTGGAAATCAGACCCGTTTGGAATAGACGGGTCCGGTAGGCGCACACAGACAAGGGGTGCTTGACAACCCGATCAAGCCAGCTTATACTGCAAATAAATCAACGACCGCTCGGGGAGCCTGGTAAGTCCAGGCTGAGAGGAGAGCCTCAGCTCTCGACCCGTAAACCTGATCCGGATAATACCGGCGGAGGGACAGCTTGAATCAAATAATTCCCCTCCTCCGGATTTGGAGGAGGGATTTTATTTTGCGTGCTGTAATCATTGCCAACGGGGAATTCAACAAGCCAGACTCGATCCTTTCAGATTTGAATGAAGAGGACCTAATTATTGCGGCTGATGGGGGTGCACACCACTGCCTGGCAGCAGGATTATGGCCAGATTTTGTCATTGGTGATTTGGACTCCATAACCACCCCTGTGATCAATCAGTTACGCGAACATGGAACTCAACTCATTCTATACCCAAGAGACAAGGATCAAACTGATCTCGAATTAGCTCTCAGCCTGGCTGGTGAGAAAGGATTTCAGGATGTGCTCCTATTGGGTATGTTTGGGGGACGTCTCGATCAAAGCCTGGCCAATATACTACTCCTGACCAGAAATGAGTGGCAAGGTTTGCGTTTGACCATTTCTAATGATCCTGACACTGCCTACCTCATGCGCGATCAGTATGAGATCTCACTCCTGGGACATCCGGGTGATATTGTCTCGCTGATCCCACTTTCCGATCTGGTCGAGGATGTTTCGACTGAAGGTCTGCGCTGGTCGCTTGATCACGCCGATTTGAGACTCGGCACCACATTGAGCGTTTCGAATGAATTAATTAATACGAGTGCTCTTATCCAGATCGGCGCGGGAAACCTATTGGTAATTCACCGAGATACAACAGCTGTTGAAAACGAGGAGTAAAGTGATGAAACGGTTATTCTCTTATGTATCTCTATCACTGGCTGTAAGCTTTTTACTGAGTGCCTGTACAGCTCCGGCAACCCAACAAAGCGATGTTACTCAGATAACTGATAATGAGCGAACTCTTACAGTGATGACCCATGACTCTTTCTCTGTTTCCGAAGAAGTCCTCCAAGCATTTAATGGACAATCTGGGATTGAAGTTAGATTCTTGAAAGCAGGTGATACCGGCACGGCGGTTAACAAAGCCATTCTCGCCAAAGAAAAACCCTTGGCAGATGTCTTTTACGGTGTAGACAACACCTTTCTGAGCCGGGCATTAGAAGAAGGGATATTTGAACCCTACAATTCCCCAATTCTTGCTGATATCTCCGATAATTTCATCATCGACAAGGAACTGCGCGCCTTACCCGTAGATTTCGGAGATGTATGTCTAAACTATGATATAGAATATTTTGAAGTTAACGATCTCCAACCGCCGACCAATTTAGATGACCTGCTCAAACCAGAATACAAGGATTTGTTAGTAGTCGAGAACCCGGCCACATCTTCGCCAGGGCTGGCTTTCCTTTTAGCAACCATCGGTCATTATGGAGAGGATGATTATCTGGATTACTGGAAGGGATTGGTTGAGAACGATGTGCTCATTGTCAATGATTGGGAAGTAGCCTATTATCAAGAATTCAGCCGGGCGGGAGGTACACATCCCATTGTGGTTTCGTATGGCTCAAGCCCCCCATTTGAAGTCATCTACGCGGAATCTCCAATCGATGAACCACCCACAGCTGCAGTTGTAAGCGATGGCTCCTGTTTCCGCCAAATCGAATTTGTCGGCATTCTAAAAGGAACCGAAAACCGTGACCTGGCTGAAACCTGGATCGATTTCATGCTGTCTCCCGAGTTTCAGGAAGACATACCACTGCAGATGTTCGTCTTCCCAGTAAACAGGAACGCAAAATTGGATGAAACCTTTGAAAGATTTCTCGCCATCCCAGAAAAACCTGCTTCCGTAAACCCAGAGGATATCGCTGCAAATCGGGAAACCTGGATTCAAGATTGGACCGAGGAAGTACTACGCTGAGCGATCTAAGCACAAATTACCGCATAAATTACTATCTCCGGCGGATTCCTTTCAAATATCTATTGTGGACCATTCCGCTGGTCTTCCTGGTCCTATTTTATTTCTTCCCACTCGGTAGGATATTACAGGTAAGCTTCGAACGCGGCGAGTCTGGAATTGCATCAACTTTCATTGAAACATTAAGATCAGAATCGATTCGCAGGATTCTATGGTTTACGATCTGGCAGGCTGCCCTTTCCACATTGCTGACATTGGCGATTGGATTGCCAGGAGCCTTTCTATTCGCGCGATACGATTTTCGGGGTAAGACATTGCTCCAAGCTTTGACAGCAGTGCCATTTGTCATGCCCACTGTTGTTGTTGCAGCTGCTTTCTATGCCTTGTTGGGCCCAAACGGATGGCTTAACCTTGGTCTGATGAGAATTTTTGGATTGAGCGCGGCACCGATCCAGCTGACAAACACGATATATGCCATTTTGCTGGCGCACATCTTCTACAACACGACGATAATCCTGCGCATGGTCGGGGATTTCTGGTCCCACCTGGATCCACGATTAAACCAGGCAGCCAGAATCCTAGGTGCCAATCGTCTGGGATCCTTTTTCAAGATCACCTTGCCATTAATCGGTCCAGCGATAACTGCAGCCGCTTTGCTGGTGTTCATTTTCGACTTCACCTCCTTTGGGGTGATCTTGATTTTAGGAGGTCCGCGTTTCGCAACCTTGGAAGTTGAGATCTTCTATCAGACCACCAGCTTATTCAATCTTCCGGTTGCCGCTGTGCTGTCCCTGCTGCAATTGAGCTGCACCCTGGCGATGACGATCATTTATACACGGCTCAGCTCTCGATTAACGCGTCCACTTAAATTGCGCTCCCGTCGATTCACCCAAAAGAAGCTAACGACCTGGAGAAGCCGAATATTTGCCGGGATTATCATCGTTACTTTATTCACTTTACTGATAGCACCTTTGATCGCATTGGGGATGAGGTCGTTTATGCGCTTGGAACCGGAACGCGGTCAACGTGTCGTCGAATCACCCGGATTAACTTTGGATTTTTACCGTCAGCTTTCCATTAATCGCCAAAGCTCACTTTTCTATGTCCCACCAACAGCTGCAATCGGGATATCCCTCGGCTATGCAGCTCTTACGGTAATCCTCGCATTGGTGATCGGCTTACCGGCAGCATGGCTGCTGGCGCGTGATGCAAATTCATCACTGAGCAAGTTCTTAGACCCGGTCCTCATGCTGCCCTTGGGTACTTCCGCGGTTACTCTCGGTTTGGGTTTCATTGTCGCTTTAAATCGACCACCTTTGGACCTGCGCGTTTCTCCAATTTTGATCCCCATCGCACATACCCTGGTTGCCTTCCCATTTGTGGTACGCAGTTTATCCCCGGCTATACGCAGTATCCAACCAAGGCTGAGACAAGCCGCATCGATACTTGGTGCTTCTCCCCAGGATATCATCCGTTTCATAGATCTGCCACTGGTCGGGCGCGCTTTACTTGTGGCGGCGGCATTCGCTTTCACCATCTCCCTGGGAGAATTCGGCGCTACCACCTTGATCGCCAGGCCTGAATATCCAACCATCCCTCTAGTGATCTATCGTTTCATCTCCCAACCTGGTGCGACCAATTACGGTCAAGCGCTGGCACTAAGCACAATTTTGATGGTGATCACTGCCGGCGGGTTGATGATCATCGAACGAATGCGCATTGCTGATGTCGGCGAATTCTAATCTGTTAAACCGTTGGATGAAAAACCACGGACTATCAACTCAGAAAATAAAATCTTGAAAAACAATTCTGTACTTTCAATCACTGATATCCATAAATCCTTCGAGGATAATCAAGTATTGCGCGGGATCGCGTTCGAGCTCTACGAAAGCGAAATTATTGCGCTGCTCGGACCAAGTGGATGTGGGAAATCGACCCTCCTAGCGATCATCGCGGGAATTGAACACCAAGATCATGGAAGCCTGTACTGGAAAGGAACCAAGATCGACAATGTATCTCCCCACCACAGGGGATTTGGTTTAATGTTCCAAGATTATGTTCTTTTCCCTCATCTGAATGTTTTTGAGAATATTGCCTTTGGCTTGAAGATGTCAGGAATGAAGACCAGCGAAGTTCACACCAGGGTAGAAGAGACTTTGAATCTGGTTGGACTTGAAGGATTTGGAGATCGGGATGTCAGTTCACTTTCCGGCGGTGAGCAGCAACGGACAGCCCTTGCCAGATCAATAGCACCGAAGCCACAACTGCTCATGCTGGACGAACCACTTGGTTCTATTGATCGGACTATGCGAGAAAGATTACTGATCGAACTGCGTAAGATACTGCGCCAGTTGAGTCAAACGGCGATCTATGTCACCCACGATCAAGAAGAAGCCTTTGCCATCGCTGATCGAGTTGTTCTCATGCGGGAGGGGCAAATCGAACAAATTGGTCCACCAGAGGAGATCTACCGCCAGCCAGCTTCTCTGTTCGTGGCTCAATTTCTCGGTTTAAACAACCTGATCCCCGGAAAAGCTGTTATGAATGGGGGAGAAAAAACCATTGAGACAGCGATCGGTTTTTTTCCCCTAACTACTCCAATTGAAGGGCACGTGACCCTGCTGCTCCGGCCGGATTCCGCCGTCCTAGATGGCAGTGGAGAGATCGAATTAGTGGGAAAACTGATCGACAAAACTTTTCGTGGCAACCTGTGCCAGACTATTATTTCGATCAAGGATATCCCCCTCGAATTTAATTTTCTATCGAATGCAGATTTGCCTGAAATCGGGGAAAATATTCAGCTGAGCTTGAGTGCTGGAGAAGCGGTTCAAGTTTTCGAAGCAGCGGGAGATACAAGCAGTTGAATGAAGAGAATTAATTATTTGCAGGGTCGGAGAAGGAAAACTGGGAAAGAGGATCTAAGTGGCCGAGATCCACTTATCCGCTTTGGGATCCCAGAAAGGACCTTCTAACCCGATTTTCGAAAAGATCTCAACCATTTCATCTGGAGCTGGGCGACGCGAGTCAACTGTTATCCGATTTTCATACCATTTCACAGCTAAATACCAAAGTTGATCCATGCTTATCAGCGGACGTACGGGAGTGGAATTCGCTTTACACCACTGAATAACTGTATCTTCCGACCGGAAGAGCAACATTGTTGATCAGGTATACACGATGTCATCCCACCATAGCGCTGCTGGTACAGCGAAGTGAGCGACATATTCCAACGTTCTGGGGAGACCTTCGCTAATTTCTAACTGCAAGGGTTCTTCTGTAAAACCATCCACCGCATGGATGATCCCATCCATTTGGAGGGCTGCTGGTATGCCAAATGCATCCCAGACACAGTTCGCATAATAGGATCTATCACCCACTTCAACCTGGAAGGCTGTCTTGATACCTGAAAAAGGAGGCGCCATTCTGATCCTCGAACTGTCGCCAGGCTCAGGAACTAAGAGGCGTGTGGCATATAAGCGCTCAATTGAATCCAAAATAAATTTATGCGGAACACCTAACTCATATGCCACCTCAGCTGCATTTGGGATCGAAGCATTACGAGCGGTCATTTCATAGATTTTCAACTTCACTTCGGTATCAAATTCCATCGCTTTCCTCATAAGGTCAGTCGGTTAAGTTTTGCTGATGGTTTCTTTATTCGCATCACTGTATCCCAAGGCCTCAGCCAGAGGGAGTTTTCCTTTGACAAATACACCTCTTCCCCTACCGATTTCATTCCCATCACCATTATAAACAACGGACTCGGCAATGATTTGTTTTCGATTTATGCGGGTGACATGCCCGACAGATTTCATGCGACCTGACGATATGGGTTTTACTAAATTTGTTTTGAAAGAGACAGTCAACATGAAAAAATTTGATTCAATCGAATTTGCAGCGAAAAATGCTGCGTCATCCAACAATTTAAAGTAAACCGCGCCATGCACAGCTCCAGCTGAATGAAACAGGGATTCATTTACTCGGATCTCTATCTCGGCACTTTCTCTTGACACGGTAATTTGAGGATTAAATATCTTGTTGATGGGAGCTGCCAGGTACATACTCTCAAGTGCCTTGTAATGCTTATCATCATCCATCAGCTCCTCCTGGTAAAAAAGACTCTGCTCCGGCATCCAAGTTCTTCACCTTCTGCAAATAATTCATCATACGTTCATCCAGCTCATTTGGATATTCATATCCGAGTTGTTCTCCGACCTGGAGAGCAACTTTTCGAAAGAGGGCAATTGTGGTGAACAATGCAGTCCAATTCTCTTCAAGGTCTGCGCCAGTGTATGTGCTTTTTAATTCAGACCAGACTGCAGGATTTAAATTCTGTCTCAATCCTTTGCCTAAAGCACCTGACTTAACATCCCAGTCGTGCTCAAGTCCGATCTGCCATTCCAACATCTGGCGTAAGTAGTTTAGTTTCATGACATTATCCAAACTGTATTTTACCGGCAGGAGTTCATCACGCCAAAGAAGCTTGGCGACATATGTTGTTTCGTGGAAGAATTCCTCAATGACCCTGCTGAATAAATCATCATCCGGTGGAGTTGGACTGTAAGCTCTGAAGGTTGGTGGTTTCAATTTAGAAGTTAGATCATCTTTATCAAGCAAGACCAAATATCCAAGATCCAAATCATCAGGAAGAGTCGGAGCCAGCGCAACCTGGTGCAAGATCTCAACCGGCCAGATGGTGAAATCAATCTTGAGACCATGCTCATATTGGGTGATGTAGGCAAATTTCTCGAAGCCAAAGTACGGTTTCAGGGGATCCTGGTAGACAACCAAGACGGGACCGATCTCATCCAACCAGGTTCGACTTTCGTAATACGGGGCAACATCCAAAACTACCAAAATAAGATCATAATCAGAAAAAAGATCCAGCTGAGCATCAGGTATGGCGCGGGTACTTGTCAGGAGCATGGCGCGAGCGGATGAATGGTCTTTCCCCCAGCGAACCAATTTTTGGATGACAGGATCCCGAGCGACTTGAAGGTTACCTTGCATGCAGGAATTGATCTGGGAGCTCACAGGTTAGCTATAGATACAGGTTCAACCGGATCAGCCAATTCGAAATCAAAAATCTGTGCATAGAAATACAATTCAGCATCGAGAGCGCGTTTAATGTTCTCAGCTTTACGAAAACCATGTTGTTCACCTTCAAATTCCAGGTAAGCTACCGGAATCCCCTTGGCTTTCACTGCTTCGTACATCTTTCGAGATTGGTTTGGGGGGACAATTTTGTCTTCCGAGCCCTGGAATAAAATCATCGGACAGGACAGCTGATCCGTGTAGTTGATCGCAGAGCGTTCTCGGTAAAGATCTCGCTTCTCAGGATAAGGACCGACCAAGTTATCCAGGTAGCGCGACTCGAATTTGTGTGTATCGCCGACAAATGGTTCCAAGTCGCCGATGCCAAAATGGCTGGCGCCTGCCTTGAACAAATCATGGAAGGTCAGCGCGCAGAGCGTCGTGTACCCACCCGCGCTGCCACCAGTGATCATCAGCCTATCTCCATCAACATCACCACGCTTTACTAGATATCGCGCGCCGTTCAGACAGTCTTCTACATCCACGACTCCCCATTGCCCGTTGAGGCGCTGGCGGAAGGCACGACCGTAACCTGAGCTGCCGCCATAATTCACATCGAGCACTGCAATGCCGCGACTCGTATAGTATTGAATCTCCGCATCGTACACGGGGGTGGTTGCCCCGGTTGGACCACCATGACTCATCACCAACAGAAGAGGTTTTTCACCCTCAGGCTCTCTGAAATCTTTATTGCTTGGTGGATATAAGAAACCATACGCAGTTCTTCCTCCTGTGGTAGGAAATTCAATCTCTTGCGGTATTGAGGTGTACCTTGGATCTATCTTGGTCTCGCTCGAATAACGCAGAACTTCAAACAGCTTTGTCTCCAGATCGAGCAGGACAACCGCCAACTTATCAAATGGTGAACCGGCGAGAAATAAGGCGCGACCAGCGGATGCACGCACACCACTGATGTAGGTATAGGGAGTTTCGATTTCTTCCAGTTCCAGAGTCTCAGTATTGAGACTCGCCAGATGCGACATACCGCGCTGACTATATGTACAAATGATCCGTTCGGGTGATTCGAAGGCATAGGTAGACATGCCGAAGACCCATTGCGGCAAGCCAAACTCAGCTTCCATTTCGCAGAGCGCTTCGATACGTCCATTCCTCCAGCGGTATAAATTCCACCAATTCGTGCGATCGGAGACGAAATAAAGCACACCATCCGGGGACCACTCTGGTTGGAAAATCGACTCATCCTTTCCACCCGCTATACGCTCACTGTGACTGACCAAGCCTTCCTCATCCAATTCCCCTACCCACAATTCCGTCCCATCCCAGGGCATGTTGGGATGGTTCCAGGTCAGCCAGGCCAGGTGTGAGCCATCCGGGCTGAGACGAGGAGAAGAATAGAATTCATTGCCCGAGACGATCACTTCACCGCCTTGATCGTCGCCTTCCACCTTTACCCTTACCAGGGTGTTCACTGCCTCGCCTGATCCAGAATGGTCTTCTCGGACACATATCAGGAATTTATGTTCTTGATCAAGAATATAATCCGCATAACGGAAGTCCCCTTCAGGCGTAATTGGGCGCAGTCCTCCACCGGGATCAAGCCGGTACAAGCGCTGGTCAGTGAAGTTCGAGAAGTAAACGACGTCATCTTTCACCGCGTAAGCGTGCCCGCCGTATTCGTGCACACGCGTGCGGGCGTTGAATGATTGAGGGGTTAGATCGGCCGTCCCCCCATCCGGGGTCCGACGAACGACGACCAGCCGTCCATCTTCCTTGGGGCGAAGTTCAAGCCAATAGATATCTTCCCCGATGATTTCAGTCGAGCCTACCCCAATGGTCTCAGCGACGATCAGGTCTGAGGTGATGGGTGATTTCCACGCTCCGAAAGGAGCAACTTTCTGTGGGGACATGATTTGAGATACTCCTTTGAAATGATTTTCAATTATCTTTTCAATCTTTGCCTGTGCTATTCAATTTCCCGCAAAGTTACCTCAAACAGGTAATTGTGCGCTTCTATCCCAATTCTACAATGCTTATCCTGCTGCTCCAATCAGCCTCGCCATGCCGCTCGACTGGAGACAAACTGCGCATCGGTTATTTTTATGCCAAATTATTTATTATCCTTCGCTGGAGAAGCCAATCTTCCGATGAGTGTCGTCGCAGAATGGCTTATTACCCGAGCCGCCGCAGCGGCAAAGCCACTCTTGGTTCCCAAGAAACTTCGCACCTCCTTCTACTCCACGAATTTGGAAATTGCCACGGATTTCAAAAGGCCCATTTTGAGATGGGATGACCTTCAACACACCACCATTGACCCAAGTTTCCGATCCCATTTTCTCCTCTGCCAGCTTTCCATCTGCCTGGAAACCCTTCAGATGGCTGTTGTCACAGAGCGGCTTATTCTTCGAAAGCCCACAGCGACAAAGCGCAACGCGAGTATCTCTGAAGGTGCCTTCCGGCTCAATGATCTCGATTTCACCACGCAAGTAAAGCGGCCCATCGGGCACGATCGTGATCGTGTTTTCATCCGGTACAAGCTCAACGAAGCCGCCATCTGCGCGCTCAAAATGCAGTGCACCGGTCGGACACCGCATAATCACATCGGCAAGCTCGTCGGCGCTGGCCTGGTTGGGCTCAATCCAGGGCCTCTTTTTTGGATTGAAAACTTGTGGCAAACCGTGCACGCATTCCTCGGCATGGATGCATCGTACCAGATCATAGCTAACCTCAATCTCCTCACTGGAATATTGGTAGATCTTCTTTTTCATAGCGGACTCCTATTATTTGTAACCAAGGTATTTTGAGGGAGGTGAGCTGTCGAGCGCCCTCAAGCGCAACTTATAAAAGTATTGTCTAATGAATACATTCACGGTGATGCGGACAAACAGGTCCACAATAATATTGGAACCAAGTTTGAATTATAACCCCGCACTTGAGCAAACATATCAATCATTAACATTAGGGCACTCAAAATTTTGTGAGACGATTACTCAGGATTTTCCAGAATTGAATTATCCTTTGCCTGTATAATTTTGAAATGGATAATGCACAAATAACTCTCCATTGGAACCAATTTCGATCATAATGAGAGAAATTGAAATCATCAAACAAGATCACCAGGGGCTTGAGACCTTTCGATACACCGGTAAGATCCTCAGGCAAGGATTCGATCACATCATCCTGGAGGCGTTTTTCGACCGAGACGATACTCCAATTGGGGAGATCGTTTTGCGCAGAGGCGATCGCTTCGTTGAAAAATATTTTACAGATCGATGGTACAACATATTCAAAATTCATGAGCAGGCCAGTGACAATATCAAAGGCTGGTACTGCAATATCGGCTACCCGGCAGAAATCCAGGAAACGCAAATATCCTACCGGGATTTGGCCTTAGACCTGCTGATATATCCAGATGGAGAGCAGCTCATCCTGGATGAAGACGAATTCAAGGCCTTACCTCTTTCCCCAAAAGTTCGCAGGACAGCTCTCCAGGCCTTGAAAGAGCTGCAAAATCGATTCCAAGGAGGACTAAAACAGCTCGAAGTGATTCCTTAGAATCCATTTCGAGCTGTTTGCTTAGATTAGAAGCTTATACTTTGATGAGATAAGTCGTTTGGTTGTTTATAAATTGAATCCGGGTAGATAGAAAATATCACTGAAAAGATTCAGGATCAAATCGCCAAGCCAGAAGTAAAAAACCAATATAAACCCACAGCAGCAAAACACCACCACCAGAATAATAATCAAAGCGATCAAGCCGGCATTCGATCTCTTCGGTTCCTCGGCGGAAGTGACCACTTCAACCTCTCCCTGCTCAGTCATGTTCTGCTCCTTTTATAAAATATGATTTATCAGACAGCTTGTTTTAATTGGCTACGATTACTGCGCCTCCAAATTATCCATACGAAAAGAGTCGTAAAGGCGATAAAGAAGAATGCAATCACAATAGGTAAAACGATCGCTAAGACAGAGAGGAAGGTTGCGGTAACATCTTCGGCAATGCTGACAGGAATATTTCCTGCACCCCCGGTTGTGGCGGTAACGGCCGGGCGAACAGCGACTGATTTCACAGCGTGAACGGTTCCCGATACTAACACACCTGCTCCCAAGGCCAGCACAGGGTGAACTTCTGTGATCACATTGGCGGAGGCGGCGAATACAATCGCTCCCGCGACCGGGCGGACGATAGTTTGAAGCAAGTCATTGACATGGTTGATCGCGGGCACTTTATCAGCGAAAAACTCGATCAATGATAGCAAGATCAACAAGCCAATTATCCAACCGCTAGTCAACGTATCCCATGGTGAACTCAGCTTAATCAAGTCAGTGAAACGTGCCACCAGTGCGATGACGAGCAAAGGAATATATGCATTCAACCCAGCACTAGCGGAAAGCCCAAAGGCCCCTAATACTCCAGTTAATAGCTCCATGAAATACCTCCTGTATCACCTTAGAAAACGATAAATTATCTTTGATTCAGATGTGAAATCCATCCCAGGTTCCAGTGAACAAATAACGCAAGATATCGAGAATTCCGACTTGGATCAAAGCGATCGTCATACCACCAAGCAAGGCGAATGCCAATTGACTCAATTGATTATACCTGTTCTCGGCTTTGAATACCACCAGCAACAACATAGCATACACTAGAGTCAATAAGACCAGCACACCACCAGCGCTGATCAAAGCCAGTGGATATAGGACAGCTGGGATGTTCAGCAAGACCAAACTATCCAATCCAAGCGCCAGCAATACCAACAAGAAGAATGAAGGTAAAGAGCTCATTGCGGGTCGAGAGTCGAAATCACGCCAAACCGAGGTGTTGAAAGCCGGGAAGAGCAGGATGGCGATCGCCAATCCCATTCCTGTAC
>JBFFIU010000053.1:0-14706 GCA_041556275.1 Anaerolineales bacterium
TGTTTATGCAGCCAGTAAATTTGGTGTACGTGGGTTTACAGAAGCTTTACGCCGTGAGGTGGGAGTATTTGGCATCCATGTTTCCGGTATCTATCCGGGGAGTGTGAGAACAGAGTTCAGTCAGCATACTGGTGCCAGACGTAAAACTGGCCGTACAACCCCTGCTTCACTCCGGCTGGACCCGCAAGATGTCGCTAAGGGGGTCATGAGCATTGTCAAGCGTCCCAGGAGAACCGTGATAATTCCTTGGGCTATGCGTTTCGTTGTTTGGTTGAATATCCTTTTTCCTGGATTTGTGGATTGGATGATCGAGAGAAGATTTACCCGCTTGGAACGGGAGATCTAAATCCTCAGAATCAATCAGTGAAAGAAGGACAGTTGTGCCTAGCTGATCTCCAAACTTATGATCTGATCACCCTGCTTAATCGAATCCACCACATCCTTCCCCTCAATCACCCTCCCGAAGACTGTGTGTTTCCCATCTAGATGCGGTTGGGGAAAATGGGTGATAAAAAATTGGCTCCCATTTGTGTTGGGGCCAGCATTGGCCATCGATATAACACTGGCCTCATGCCTGAGTGGATTTCCTTTCACTTCATCCTCAAACTTATAGCCAGGGCCACCGGAGCTTGTACCAGTTGGGTCACCCCCTTGGATCATGAAATTGCTGATCACCCGATGAAAAGTCACGCCATCGTAATAGCCTTCCCGGGCCAGGAATACGAAATTGTTGACCGTCTTGGGTGCATGTTGGGGGTAGAGCTCTAATTCGATCTGTCCTCTGGTGGTCTCCATTTTTGCCTGATAGTTATTATCTGGGTCGATCTGCATCTCTGGTGGGTTATTCCATTGTTTTTTCGTCATTTAGATATCCTTTTATTCATTCTATTCAAGATTTTTGTAGCCAACAAATACTTCATATGCGCCAGTTTCAAGTTCGCTGTGTTTAAAGGAGATCGCCCTTGGCTTAAATCCGATCTCTGTGAGCAGGGATAGCCAGGTTTGCCGGGGAAATATCCCGAAAATGTGGCGGTCTCTTTCGATGCGTATCTCGTTTGTACCATTTTTGAGCATATAGACGTAATCAACGACATAAGTTGTGTCGCTGGGATCTGGATCTACTGTCCACTCCAGGTAGCGCATGGAACGGGATTGACCGTCATGCCCCCCATGATCCGTGGAAGGTTTAAAAGTCTCCAAAACATCGTCGGGCGCGAAGAGTGCTGCACCACCGGGCTTGCAGTGGATGTAGGCGGTCTCCATCGCTGCGCGAAGATCGATTTCGCTGGTTAAATACATCACGGCATCATGGATAAATACTGCGTCGAAGAGTCTCTCTAAGCGAACGGAACGCATATCACCCTGAATGTGCTCGCATTCTGGATTCAAGGCAGAGCTAATGTTGAGCATCTCTGGCGACAGGTCGACCAGAGTGAGTTGAAAATAGTTTTTTAAGTGGGAGGCGTTGTTTCCACCACCACTGCCCAGCTCCAGGAGTGTCTCCGGCTGATGTACACATGCTGCGAGCAGAGCTTGGCGATAGAACTCGGCTTCTTCAGCATAATCCGCCGGGTCGGTGATCAAGTGAAACCAATCAGCCAGTTCGGAATACATCATCGGGGATTTAGCATTGTATTCTTGTGTCATTGATCCCATAAAAACAAGCAAGTCTTGCTTGATCAAGATTATGTGGGAGATCGTCTTGTGAAATTATCTGGCTCTTTTTGTCCGGGTCCATTGGATGATCACTTCGCTTTGCTCTCCTATAGCCTTGCGGAGTAGAGTCACCAGTTGGGAATCTGCACCGTGTTGCGCAAAGTATTCGATCTCCATGTTGGTGATTGAGTAATCCTTGTCCTCCATTGATTCTTCCTCCATTTGATCGATCAGATACTGCAGTTCACTTTCGTCGATCTCACCGAGCAGGTCACCAGTTGATTTATTGTATAAGTAGACCATTCTTCCTCCAGGTATTTTTATCTTTAAAGACGTGAGATATGATTTTATCGCAAACCTGGAAATGCATCAAAGGGATATCGGCGATCCTTGTGCTATCAATAACCCGCCAGGCACTTTTTACTGAATTGCTAATTTACAGTTATGGATGATATTGGAATCGGATTCTAGGCTTCAATCATGCTGTCTATTAATTTCATGATCTCGAGCGGTTCGCCCCTGGTCGAATCGCGTTGAAGGGAAATAGCTTCTTGGGTGCAGTGGGTGACACAGACACCGCAACCCATGCAAGATGATGCATCGACAACAGCATGACCATCCAATAATGAGAGGGCAAAGAATTGGCAATACTCGTTACAATCCCCGCAGCCGATACACAGATCTTCATCAACGATGCTGATATATCCAGAGCTGGCCAACATGGGAGTTCCGTGATGGTGTGCCCCCATCGCCCCGCAGCAGCAGGCACAGCAATTACAAATTGCGTAGAAACGCCCTAACATGGCGTCTTTGAAGAAGGCATGGTGTACATGACCGCGTTCTTCCTCAGAATGTAATATTTCTACTGCTTCTTCAGAATTGATCCTGCGAGAACGGCGGGGATGGTGTTCAGCAACGAAGCTGGCAAAGGGTTCGCCAACGATCAAACACACATCCAGAGGTTGACAGGGGTTATTCTTAGAGGAACGACATGGGCATTCAAGGGCAATGATGTGCTCTGGGTTCTTGAGTACAATATCGCGCGCTTTGCTGTATGGGATGATCTTCTCCAGGTTTTCTAGTTTAATTTCTTCTCGAATTGTGACCAATTCGGTCGCAGCTTGGAGAGGGACTACTTTACCGTGGTAAGTATCAGCAAATGATTCATTAGGAGAATTACCCTTCGCACCATTCTGATTTAATATTGGCAGAAGTAATCGATTGAAAAAAACCGCTAGCTTTGCCACCGTAGGGGAGAGTGAATGCTCTCCTTTTCCTATGCCAATATAGAGATAGGGCCAACGAACGTATACATAACCGTGTAAAAAATCGAACAGTCGATACCCGGAAGTTCGGCGAGCTTCCCGGATAAACGCCCTTGTGGATGGTTGGAGGATCTTCAACCGCTGTCTTAGCATGTTGACCTCTTCTTAATTGAAAACACCCTCCCATCGCGGGAGGGTGCTAATATCAAGTTCCTTCTGATGAGGTTTGCTTTTGTGAATCCAGGTGAGTCTCCTTCAACGTGTTGATACCATTCCGCACCTGGTTCAGGTAGCGTTCTAATTCCATTTCTAGCTGGGTCAGGGTCTCGATAACATAATGGTCAGCATCAATCCGAGTTTGTTCAGCTTCGGTGATTATACCGGTTGCTTTCTGTTCTGCAAAGGATTGAGCATTCTGGACGATGGAATCGCGTTCGATGAGCTGCTCACCTTTTTCCCGAGCTAAAGCCAGGGTCCGGTTTGCCTCTTCCTGGGCCTGGGCAAGGATGCGATCGCGCTGTGTCAGTACCTGTTGCGCTTTCTTCATCTCTTCGGGGATCGCCACACGCATCTGGTCAATTAAATCAAGCATCTTTTCTTCGTCGACGACAACATTATGGGTAAATGGAATCGCACGGCTTTCGTTGAATAGTTCTTCCAAACGATCAATCAAATGTAGAATGTCCATTGGGTTCCTCCACTAACAGCGACTCCCAATTTGGAAGTCCAGCTGGTTTAAGATTACTCATAAAATTGTGAATCGTCAACGTCGAGTTTATTTTGATTTTACTCTCCAGTTTTTAAACTGATGGAGATAAATTGTCGTCCAACATAAATAAAACTGATAACAATTAATCTCGCATAGATGTAGTGGGAACGATCTGCTGACCATCACCCAGTTCTCCGAAGCGTTTATTTAAAGCTTTCTTGACATGAACGGGGACCATACTGCTCACATCGCCGCCCAAAGAAGCGATTTCACGCACAGTTGAACTGGATAGAAAAGTGTGGTCTTCATTTGTGATCAGCGAGATAGTCTCGATAGTTGGTGCCAATCGGTGGTTTGCAAGGCCCATGCGGAATTCGTATTCAAAATCGGAGAATACGCGCAGTCCACGAACAATCACCTGAGCACCTATTTTCTGGCAGAATTCAACTGTCAATCCGCTAAAACCCATAACCGATATCTTAGGCTCATCAGGAAATGCCTGCTCCACGAGTTCAATCCTCTTTTGAGGAGAAAAGAGCAGCGATTTCAGAGGTCGATCGTACACCGCGACGATGACATCATCGAAAAGGTTCGTCGCACGTTGGATGATATCGATGTGTCCATAATGAATTGGGTCAAATGTTCCAGGTACTACAGCTCGAACCATGATACCTCTCTGAAAATTGGTTGCAAATAATGGGCCATCAGCCGATTAACTGATGTCGGCTGGGAGCCCTCCTCCATCTTGACCCCAGAATTTTGAAAGTGTCAGGGCAAGGGCCTGGTGTTCAGGTAGAAGCAATTCCGGATCCTGATCAAACAATTTCTTTGCTGACTGTTGGGCTTTTTCTATTAATTGTACATCTGTTAATGTTGCCATGCGTAATTGTTTCGCATAGCCTGATTGTCGTGTTCCAAGGAAATCGCCGGGACCGCGTTGGTCAAGATCGATCTCCGCCAAGATGAATCCATCATTTGTTGTAGCCATTGCTGCCAGGCGTTCATTTTCTGCCGCGTTGTCTGTTTCAGGTATTAATATGCAGTATGATTGTTCTTGACCTCGACCGACTCGTCCGCGAAATTGATGCAATTGTGCCAGTCCAAAACGGTTTGCCCCTTCGATCAGCATCACGGTAGCATTTGGAATATCTACACCGACTTCAACAACCGATGTGGATACTAAAATCTGGTATTCACCATCCCTGAAACGTGCCATGACTTGTTCTTTTTCAGCTGGTTTCAACCGTCCATGCAATAAACCCAGATTGAATTCTGGGAAAACATCACTTTGCAGACGGAGGTGCTCATCAACTGCTGCTTTATTTCCTGTTTTCTCATCCTGCTCAGACTCCGCTTCCATCTCTTCGATCAGTGGATAGATGATAAAGGCCTGCCGGCCTTGGGAGATCTGATTACGGATCATTGTGTAGGCCCGTTCTCGCTCGCGAGGCAGCAGAATATGTGTTTCGATGACTCGCCGACCAGGCGGCAATTCATCCATGACCAACAGATCGAGATCACCATAAACAGTAAGGGCAAGTGAACGTGGAATGGGCGTTGCTGTCATCACCATAAGGTGAGGATTACTTCCTTTGGCCCGCAATGCAGCACGTTGGTCTACTCCAAAGCGGTGCTGTTCGTCGATGATGGTCAGTTGAAGATCAGCGAAGGCCACCGGTTCTTCGATCAAAGCATGGGTGCCGATGATTAATTTTATCTCTCCTGAGGCTAATTTATCACGGATTTCTTGTTTCTCGGATTCAGGAGTGGCGCCGATCAATAAACGGATTTGTTCTTCGGACAGAATCCCATCTAACAATTGTCGCATGCTCGAATAATGCTGTTCAGCCAAGATACTTGTGGGAGCCATAATGGCTGCCTGAGGACCATGCCTGACAACCATAGCGATCCCCAAGGCGGCAATGATGGTTTTTCCGGAACCAACATCACCTTGCAATAAACGGTTCATCGGATGTCCGCTGGCAAGATCTGAGCGAATTTCCACCAAGGCGTGTTCTTGAGCGGAAGTGAGTTGAAATGGTAATGCAGCTTTCTGGGCGTTTATCCAATCCAATGGGGTTTCAAATACCCGTGCCTGTCGCTTTCTCCAGTTCTGCTTTTGATTCAACATGCCCAGCTGCAGGAAAAAAATTTCTTCATATGCTAGGCGATGACGTGATGCCTCAAGCTGCTTCATAGAATCAGGAAAGTGAACCTGGTGGATTGCAGTCGAATAATCTATAAGTCCATCCTCCTGACACAGGTTCTGTGGTAAGGGATCATCAAGACGGGGCGCCCAATGGGTTACAACCCTGTACATTAGACGGCGCAACCAACGTTGGGTGATATTTGCTGTCAGCGGGTAAACAGGCACAATACGATTTGTGTGCAAGTTTTGTTGATCAATCTGTTCGATCTCGGGACTGTTCATGGTTAGTCGCCCAAGATATTGATCGATTTTTCCGGAGAGGACAACCTGGGTACCATTTCTTATTTTTTTGGAGATCCAGGGCTGATTGAACCAGGTAGCCCGCAGGTTTCCGGTTCCATCGCTGATAACGGATTCAGTGATGTGAACGCGCCCATTACGAACTTTGCGTGAGGATGTGGATTCAACGGTACCGATCACTGTCACTTGTTCACCATAATCTAGACGGTTAATCGGCTTCAATTGGGAATAATCATCATAGCGACGTGGAAAATAATAGAGCATATCTTCCAATGTCTCAAGACCAAGTCTCTGCAACGTTTTGCTGTGTCGGGGTCCCACACCGGGCAACACGTCTACTGGAGCAGTCAAGGGGTCAGTTTGACTGGGCTTTTCCGCAGGTTTTGTTTTTGCATCGGGTGGAAGATCAGGTATAGGGCGTTCCTCCACTCTCTCGACAGTGATATCGATCTCTACACTTTGGGATTCACCCACTTCAAGCTCGTCGATCTCAGGATGAGGTAATGGGGGTTCGCTGGTAAGTTCTTCTGGGAGTGGCAATGTATCCGTCTCAGCTTGAATTCTTCGCCATAATCCTTGCAACGCTTCCTCACGTGAGCTTGGGCTCAAACGATGATAATCTCTCAGTCGCGAGTTAACTGCGGAAATGAGATCGTCTGGCAAGCCATCTAACCTGGCTTCTGCTTCCCATGGTTCAAGCATACGTGCCAGACCACCCAATACTGCCCGGTCGTCGTAACCGCGTTCAGCTTCCAATTTAAAAAACTTCTGTAGTTTTATTAATGAAGGCTTCATCGGGGGTATTTTACCAGTAAGATCTCGTAAAAAGGGCTATTAGTCCTGATAAAGCGCCACAAACCCGAGACCATTTGGTCCTACATGCGCTCCGATGACAGTCGTCACGTTCACAAGAAGAGGTTGGGTTGCCATTTGGGGTGCATAGGCCTCCAATATCTGCCTGGCATCGTCTTCAGCATTCGTATGCAGAAGCGCGAATCGTTTTAATGGTCGTGCGGTTTGCATTAACTTCTCTAAGCGAGCGATCCCCTTTCTGCGAGTACGTACCTCACCCAAGCTGATCGCTAATCCATCTTTAACTTCAATGAATGGTTTTAGGTTCAATAAAGTGCCCAGACTGGCTCGTGCCCAGGAAACACGCCCGCTGCGCCGGATATATTCAAGTGTATCTAACATGGCGATCAAGCGTACCCTTCCCTGAATCTGGTTGAGAAGCGCCAGGACAGAGTCAAGAGAAGCGCCATCAGCGATTGCTTCTGCAGCTTCAAGGACCTGAAATCCCAATCCGAGAGTAACTTGCAGGCTGTCTACTACGTGCACCTGTCCGGCGAATAATTGTGCTGCAGTGCTGGCCGCATTGAAGATTCCGCTCAAGTGGTGAGAGACATGAATGGAGACGATCTGCTCGAAGCCGCTGTCTAGCAAATTTTGGTACAAAGCCTGGTATCTTCCCGCTGAAGCCGTTGAGGTTGTAGGAAAAGTGACCATATTTGGCAGTTCCTCATAGAATTTTTGGCGTGAGAATTTCTCATCATCCTCAACACTTTTACCTTCAATCACCAGGATATTAGGAACTACATTAATTTGGTGATTACGAGCCATCTTATAGGGGATATCACAGGCACTGTCAGTGACCAGGGCGATTTGCATAATTGTTTAAACCCGTTTAAAAGGATGGGGAACTTCAGAGGGAATTAACAGGACGATTTGCTTGATATCGAATTGGAAAAATTCGAATACATAATAATTTCGCTCCTCAGGGCGAATTTTCCTTAATCCCCGCATTCTTTACTGTTACTCAATTGAAAGTATGAATTGATAATGAGGCTGACCACCATCCTGCAGCTCGATTTCCAAATTGGGATAGGTTGCGCGGATGGTATCGGCGATGTGATTTGCTTCCTGTTTGGATATATCCGCTCCGTAAAAGAGAGTGATCAATTCATATTGGCTGGCATTCGCTTTGTTCAATAGGCCGAGACATGACTCCTCGAGAGATTTGGTCGCAAGAACCAATTTGCCGTTGAGCAATGCAATGATTTCACCCTCCTTAACATTTATATCATCGACCATAGTTGTGCGGATCGCAGTTGTGATCTCGCCAGTCTCAACCTCTTCCATAGCTTCTAGCATCTCACCCTTAACTTCCTCGAAATCACCATCTGGATCAAGCCTAAACATGGCAGATAGTCCCTGTGGGATCGTTTTGCAGGGTATCACCGCCACAGTCTTCACTGTTAATTCCGCCGCGGATTGGGCGGCCATGATGATATTCTTATTATTGGGCAGGATGATAACCTTTTCTGTAGGTAGGTTCTCAAAAGCATCAATGATATCCTCTGTGCTGGGATTCATCGTTTGTCCACCTTCGACGATCCCAGCAGCTCCTAAGCTGGCAAATACGCGTGAGATACCAAGGCCAGGAGAGACTGCGATTACTGCAATCTGGTTTGGCTCAACTGGTGAGAGTTGTACCTTACTATTCCGGCGATTGCGCTCGATCTCTTCCATTTGTTCGATCAGATTCTCAATGTATACTTTAGTGATGGTACCAAGAGACATGGTGTAATCGATGGGTTCGTAGCGCTTGTCAGTCGGTACATGAATGTGCATGCGGAAAATGCCTTCGCCCTCACCAACTTGGATTGAGGTACCAATTTCTTCCAGCTGGTTGTAGAACGTTTCCAAGTTCAAAGGGGTGTCTGGACGAAAATCAACCACGACTTCATAATCCTGGCCTGGTTCGATGGTCTCAATTGTGTCTTCAAGTGATAATTCAGAGAGGGGCTGGACCCTGGTGAGTGGGGCGTCCAGGGATTGTCCATTGATGTAACGCAGCATCCCTTCCAGTATATAGAATAGGCCTTTACCTCCGGCATCGACTACACCAGCTTTTTTCAAGACATCGAGCAATTCTGGAGTTCTCTCAACTGATTCATCTGCAGCGAGGACAATTCGTTCTAATATGTTGATCGGATCGTTAGTATCCTCCAGGGCGATCTCTGCGGCAGCTGCGATATCTTTGGCAACGGTCAGGATAGTCCCTTCAACCGGTCGAACAACACCTTTATAAGCAACATCACGCGCTTCGGCAAAGGAACTTACCAATGATTGACCATCCAAGATCTCATTTTCATCCATCCCATGCGCTAATCCGCGCCAAATCTGGGAAAGGATCACCCCTGAATTTCCGCGGGCACCCATTAAAGCGCCATGTGCAACAGAATG
The DNA here is from genome assembly GCA_041556275.1 of Anaerolineales bacterium. Classification (GTDB taxonomy): domain Bacteria; phylum Chloroflexota; class Anaerolineae; order Anaerolineales; family UBA4823; genus PFL25. The sequence goes on from JBFFIU010000053.1 coordinate 9,326, forward strand.
GATCATTTTCCCGAAGTTGTGTTCTGGTGAGTTAGCGATCTCATCATATGCCGACTGCATGGTAAGCACCATGTTGATCCCAGTGTCACCATCTGGCACAGGATAAACGTTCAGGGCATTGACGATCTCTTGATTGGTTCTCAACCAGGTCAGACCAGCGCCGATCAAAACTTTTAGTGCTTGTCCATCAATGGGTGCACTACGGAATCTTTCCTGGCGTCTCTTTTGGTATAGATTTTGAGCTTCGGCATTCATTCAATCAATTCCAAATTGGAGCGATTCTCGAATTCGCTTAATCCAGATCACTGATTCGCAACCCGCTCACATGCACGTTAACTTGATTGATTGGCATTCCCAATGCTTTCTCAACATGAAATCTAACTGTGTTAGCGACGCTGCTGGCAACAGATTTGATCCGGGTACCATACTCGATAACGATGTACATATCGATGATGATATTTTCTCCATCGTAGTGGACATCGACTCCATGAGTTGGATCTTTAGCAATCACGTTGGTAAGCCCATCTATCAAATTTTTGGGTGCTAAACCAACGACGCCGTAAGATTCTAGGGCTGCCTGGTATGTGATGGTGGCTACAGCCCGTGGAGAGACATGAATGCTACCGATTGGGGTGGTTTCGCCGGTCATAGTTATCCTCTATAGGTTTAACAACTTAACTTGTAAGGAGATACGATTTATGGTAATATTGCTCGGCTCAATACAAGATTTGAGCTGGATATATTGAATTTGAGCAGTGTGATCTAAAGATTAGCGTATTCCTCAGTACGAAAAGAGCTCCTCAATCACTGCTTCGCACAATCAAAACGTCCAGAAAGGATCGTGTCAGATGGCAAAGTGTGAGAATTGTGGGAAAAAGACGACTTTTGGTCGTAATCGTCCCTGGTCTAAGAAAGCCACCCGGCGTACATTTCGTCCAAATCTTCAAAGGATCACTGTATTTGATGAGGGACGTAAAGTTCGCAAGGTCATGTGCACAAAGTGCATCCGGACAATGGTAAAAACAAGTTAATTGTTGCATTTAGACAGTAATTAGCGTTATATTTAACCAATTTTACTGAGAATAAATCGCGGCTTTGCCGTGATTTTTGTTTTAACTGGCTATTGATCTGCGATCAAGTTTCTTGCACCCGAATGATACCCGGGGGAAGGGTATATGGCAAGGGTATCAGGATTCGCAGCTCGGGGAAATACTAGGGGATTGGGGGATAATAACTAAAATATACCCATATGAAGAGGGGTATTAGACCTCCGACAGCGACCAGTGCCAGCAACGCTAGGAGAATTGTAATCCAGTCAATTTCAAGCGGATCTTCCTTCTGAGACAATGCGCTTGCTATGGTGGAGACAGCAGGAGTCTCGTATGGTTGGGTTGAACTAGAATCCACTTGGGTGCTCGCAGATGTTATGGCGGGCGCTTCAACAGATGAGGGACGAGATTGCAAAAGAGTAGTCAGGACGCGTCCGAACTGATCGGCAGTTCGATAACGGGCGGCCGGTTCTTTAGAAAGAACTTTAAATAATACTTGCTCGAGGTCAACTGGAATCTCAGGATTTATTTGCCGGGGACTTGGTGGCGGTTCTTCTCTGTGCATCCTAGCCAGCTCAGTTGAAGAGGGGGCGGTAAATGGAAGTTGACCGGTTAGCATCTCGTACATGATCACACCTAAAGAATACACGTCCGAAGCCGGTGAGGGGGCTTTTCCTGCAGCCTGTTCTGGTGAGAAATAATGTGGTGAACCCCATACTACCTCAGCCTTCTCTTCCGGATGGATAGATGCAAGTGCACGAGCGATGCCGAAATCTAGCACTTTGAGCCGCTTTTCAGGGGTGATCAACAGGTTTTGGGGTTTGATATCACAATGAACCAACCCCGCGCGGTGAGCATAACCAACTCCAGCACAAGCCTGGCTCATCAGCGAAATTGTCTCCTCAACTCCGAATTGTCCGTTTTCTTCAAGCATCTGTTTAAGATCCTCTCCGGGAACATATTCCATGATGATAAACAGACGCTCGGCATCGAATCCGAAATCATGGACTGTGACGATGTTGGGGTGAGAAAGATTGGCAGCTGCCTTCGCTTCCTGGCGGAAATGCTCACGAAAGGATTGGTCCGCAGAGTAATCCTGGCGTAATACCTTGATGGCGATAGTACGTTCCAGTGTCAGATCGCGTGCCCGGTACACAATGGCCATCCCCCCCTTGCCTAGTGTTTCTTCAATCTGGTAGCGATCCTTTAGCAGAGCTATATCAGCCATGAGGTTGTTCAAAATGAATAGTATCGGAATTGTACCACTCAAGAAATTGCTAAATTCGAGTAAAATCTGTTCATCATCATTTGCTGGTACACAGTTTTATGAGCACCTATTAATTGCTTGAAAATAACTGGTTTGAACTATGCCAAACACCTTGTTGATATACAATCCCGTTGCTGGTCGTTATCCCTCTAGGATATTGACTGAGCGTGCAGCGCGAATTCTTATTAATCACGGTTGGGGCGTAGATATCGAAACTACCACTGATGGAAGCCAAATCTCTCACTTGGCTCACCAGGCAGTTCGTGAAAAATTGGATGCTGTCATCGTGGTCGGTGGTGATGGATCGCTCAATAAAGCGCTTCCCAGTCTGGTTGGGACAGATACTGCATTGGGTGTTCTACCTGCGGGGACTGCGAATGTTTGGGCGCAAGAGCTCAGTTTGCCGGGATTGAGTTGGACGCGCTGGATGGCATTGGAAGAAAGCGCTCACCGGATCGCTCATGGGAGTATCCATCGTGTGGATGTCGGATTGTGTGATGATAAGTATTTCCTTTTATGGGCAGGTATAGGTTTGGATGCATTTATCGTTCATCGCATCGAACCGAGAAAACAATGGGAGAAGAATTTTACCCTGGTCAGGTATGCGGCCAGTGCATTGTGGAATGCCAGCCAATGGCGTGGAATCAATCTGCGCGTATTCACTGAGAACCAGCTCATTGATGGTAAATTCATGTTAGCTGTAGTTAGTAATATTCGTTTATATGCGGGTGGGTTAGCGACTATTTCTCCCCAAGGAAAGCTGGACGACGGCTTGATGGAATTATGGCTGTTTGAGGGGCAGAACATGGAAGATGTGCTCCACCAAGCATGGTTACTTTGGTCTGGACAACATGTGAATTCTGCTCGGGTTCGTTGTGTGCCATTCAATGAGATCAGCATAGAGTCAGATTCCCAAGTATATATTCAAATGGATGGAGAACCCGAGTTTGGCGGAGAGCAGGTTACAATCAAAGTGGTATCCCAGGGATTAAATGTCTTGATCCCTGATCAGGCTGCGCAATCATTGTTTAATATCACAGGGGAGACATTGCAGTGAAAACCATCCTATCATCGATAATTCGTAGACCATTATCCATCTTATTACTTGCATTGCCATTGGCAATTGCTGCCAGATATCTTAATTGGGGATCGCTGTGGATATTCGTACTCTCGGCGATAGCCATTATCCCCTTGGCATATTTTATTGGTGAAGGTACAGAATCTTTGGCAGCCCGCACCAATCCCCGCATTGGAGGCTTACTGAATGCCACCTTAGGGAATGCGGCAGAGCTGATCATTACCATTATTGCTATTCGAGAAGGTCTTTTGGAACTGGTCAAAGCATCGATCGCTGGTTCGATTCTGGGAAACTTATTGCTGGTCATGGGATTATCCATGTTAGTTGGAGGGGTGCGTCATGGTATTCAATCCTTCGATCGTCGCCAGGCAAGCCGGAACGCAATTCTGTTAGTCTTGGCGGTTATTGCCCTAGTGATCCCTTCTATATTCAGTGGTTATATTGGCAACCCGGAATCGATTCGTGTTGAAGCCCTCAGTCTAGGTACAGCAGCGATCATGATCACATTGTATGTGCTGGCGTTGCTATATAGTTTCAAGTTCGAGGGATCGCCGTTATCTCATAAACCCGCTGAGAAAGCTTTACACGAACCTGCATGGTCAGTTCGAAATGCCTTACTCATTTTAGCGCTGGCGACAATTGGGGTTGTTATCGCCAGTGAACTTCTGATTAGCTCGATCGAGCCGGTAATGGCTGGATTGGGCATCTCAGAATTCTTTCTCGGTATAATCCTCATCCCATTAATTGGCAATATCGCTGAACACCTGGTTGCAGTACAGGTGGCTGCTCGCAACCAGATGGACCTCAGTGTGGAGATCGCGGTATCCTCCAGCCTGCAAATCGCCTTATTTGTTGCTCCTATCCTGGTTTTCATCAGTTTGTTGTTTGGAAATCCACTACAATTGATCTTCAACCCTCTTGAATTGGTGGCCCTGATCGCGGGCGTTTTTATAACAGCTCTTGTATCTGAAGATGGTGAATCGAACTGGCTGGAGGGTGTGGAACTGCTCGTGATCTATATAATCCTTGCCCTTGGTTTCTTCCTGGTTGATTGATGCTGCGATGAAGGTCCGACACAAATGCGGGATGTGATCCGATTTTTTCTTGACCCCTGGATCGTAGTTGGCGCAGTGGGTTTTGGTGCCGCTTTGTTGATCGCGACTTTGCTGTTACTTTGGTTAACTCGCCCGCCCCAATCCGCTGGTGGTATACCGACCGCGGCGATAACTGTGATCCCATTGCCAACTGCCACGCTAACCTTGCCCACTACAACGCCAGCAATTGTGGAGACTCCAGGTGCGACTACTGAGATCACAGATCTACCGCCACCTCCTCCTGGCGACCTCGCTGTTGGCGCTTATGTTCAAGTCTTTGGTACAGGGGGGGATGGACTGCGCTTGCGAACTTTGCCTGGATTGGATAATGATGTCAGGTTGCTAGGTGTAGAAGCCGAGGTTTTTTTAGTGGAAGATGGACCTCAACAAGTAGATGGTTTCTCCTGGTGGTATTTAGTGGGACCCTTTGATGAATCGCGCCGCGGATGGGCGGTGTCTAACTATCTGGCAGTGGTTCAAAACCCTTAATGTGTTCAAGTTATCATCCTTATCTGTGAACGTTTATTGCCTAATTTGAGGAGTTATAAGATATGGACAAGTTAAAACCGACCGGGATCACTGCTGACCGTCAGATTCGCAGGATAACAATCAACTGGAATGATGGTCATACGAGTGAGTACTCCTTTACATTATTGCGGGAAGCATGCCCGTGTGCTGAGTGTCGCGGTGGACATGCGAATATGAGTGCTGAACCCAATCCTGGAGTTTTTGATGTACCAGAGGAAGATTCTCCTGCAACCCGTCTGAGAGATATCGAGGCGGTTGGCACTTATGGGATCACACCAGTATGGGAGGATGAACACCATTACGGGATATACAGTTGGGATTTTTTGCGCAAGCTCTGTCCGTGTCCGGTATGTCGGGAGGAGAAA
>JBFFIU010000054.1:0-14538 GCA_041556275.1 Anaerolineales bacterium
CCACCTTCGAATTCCATTTGCACAATCTGGTTATCAACCACATCGTTATCGCAGTGGTAAACACAGCGGCCATAAGGTCCCTCCTGGAGCGCCTTCAACAAGGCCTCTTTATTTCCGGGATCATCGCTGATCACCGAGCGCGGCCAGCCGGTGTATTGGGTCAGCTCGCGCAGTCGCGGGATCAGTATGGAGATTGGCGTGGTAAGCTCTGGTCTTCTCAGGGCTAATTCTCCAGCTAATTTGTAATGGGGGAGACTTGACTGGCTGAGCGCATATTTAAACGGTACCAGGTCTAGGTAAATCGCTGGGGCGTAGAACGGGCAACTTTCCTCCATCGGGCACCCATCCGTGCAGCGGGTCGGCGCTCCTTCAGGTGCGTTATCCGGCTTGAAATGGATCAGCGAGCCAAATGAACTCAACTTGATGGCCGGAGAACCCACAAACCATTGCAGTAGATCGAGATCATGGCAGCATTTGGCCAAGATCATGGGTGAGGATTCATCTTCCCGGCGCCAGTTGCCGCGCACAAAGCTGTGAGCCATATGCCAGGTTGAGACGTTCTCGCGGTGTGAAATGGTGATGAGCTGTCCGATCCTATCAGCAGTGAGGATTTGCTTCACCTTTTGAAAGAAATCGGTGTAGCGCAGTACATGACATATCTGCAGGTAGCGGTTATGCCGTTCTGCTGCATGGACGATTCTTAGAGAATCCCCTAATGTATTAGCGATCGGTTTCTCCAACAGCATGTCATAACCGGCTGCCAGTGCAGCGATACCTGACTCAGCATGCATCTGGTCCTGGGTGCAGTTCACCACCACATCTGCCATCACCCCTGCATCTATTGCCTCATTCCACGATTCAAAACAGAGATTTGCTGGTATCCCGTGAGCTCTGGCAAACCGTTTGCGCTTTACCGTGTTAGGTTCTGCAAGAGCAACGAATTTTATTTCATCCGGATGAGCCAATGCATAAGGTCCGTAAGCTTGTGCTCCCCTGGCTCCCGCTCCAAACAACAAAGCGGTAATTGGTTCCGGCATGTACACCTCCCATCAGATGATAACAACAAATGTGTGAGTAGGTATTTTACTAATCCATTTTGGACTCGAATGTAGACATTCTTCCAACGATCTGGTAGGTTCAGCAACAAATTTGTGGGGTAGACTCGGTTGACTTTGTTGATAAAATCTCGAGTGTTTATAACATACCTTAAACAGAATGGGGAGGACAGCGAAAGGGAATGATGAATCAAGGCAACCTGGTTTTTCTGGTTACCATCATTGGTGCTCTACCAGGTTGTCAATCTATAGAATGGTGAATCAGTTCTAACAATACTCCCATCAACTTGCAGGTTTGAGCAAGACTATGGGTATTTCGCGACCACCAGAGCGTTTTTCGTATGCCCGGTATCCAGGATAGTATTCCAAGGCTAGCTGCCAATATCTTTCCCGTTCTCTCTCTTCAACGATTTGGGCTTCATATGTTCTTATTTCCCCATTTGTACTGACCTGAACTTGCGGGTGGGCACACAAATTATGGTACCAGGCAGGATAGTTTGGGCTCCCGAAGCTGGAAGCAACCAGAATGAAATCTTCTCCTTGCGGATAACCTGCTAACAGTACAGATCTGGGTTTCCCACTTTTGGCGCCGGTGGTGATCAGGGTGATGACTGGCAATCCAGACAACATGGTCGTAGGAGATACTCTTCCGTTAGACCATTGCAGAACTGCGCCATCAATATGATGCAGAAACCTGGCCAGGAACCGTGAAGAGATGAAATCCGTCATGGCCAGCCTTTGGATGATCCTTTGCCACCAGCGAATTGTAGCACTTTCCATGATACTCAGATTCTAACTACCTCGGCTCTTTTATGACAATCATCATAGGACATTGGGAACAAATCGAGACTGGCTAAAAGAACCACAAGTATAGTCCTCCAAATAGCACCAAATAAATCAGCGGGTAGGTCCAATCCAGGACGTCATCTATCCTTTCTACCATCTCAATCCGATCGTTCATCTCCAAGCGGCGCAGCCAGACGTTATAAACAATAACCAAGGCATTGATGATGAACATGATGGCCATGATCGCATCTAAGATGGTCAGGTAACCCAAGCGAGGATAGTTTTCAGAGAGACTAAAGCTGAAGGCAATGAAGAGCAGCAAATTTGCGCTGGCCACCTCGATGCGGCGGGTGTAATCCTTTAAAAAGAAGGTGATCCAGGAAATGACGATGATCAACAAAATGGGCACAAATATTTGAAATATATAGTAGCTCAGATGGCGAGGTGCATCGAAGCTGAAGGTGAAGCGTGAGAAAACCCGACCTGCCTGCGTAGTAATGCTGGATACCTGGGTGGACAAATCCTCTAAGATAAATTCATCCTCCCCATGTTCTGTACTGATTGCACTACCATTCTCCATAATGATTAATTTGTAGAGCTCTTCGGGAAAAAGTGAGTCAATCCGGATCACAAAGGTTTGCGAATCGAAGGGGAATCGCCGGAAATCGAAATCGACCTGGAAATTGGTGGTGAAGCGTTCAAAATATAGGGCATCGCCGTTTGAGAAAATAACCAGGTTTCGATTTTGAGTCCAACGATTTCCCTGCTGGTTTACAAATGTAAAATCCGGCCACCTGCCATTTGATTCGGATAAGAAGCGGTTGAAATTCCCTTCGTTGTTGTAGCTGATGAAATCGCACTGGCAGTTCTCCGGGTTGAATGCCAGCAGGGGGTCGTTCCATTCCATCTTGATGGTGCCTACCGCAGTGAAGAACTCCGACTGCTGATCAACTTCGATGATCTGCTCAAGGATCAACCCAATATCGACCGCGATGGGATCGCGTGCCACCATCCGCCCATCAGGTTGGGCGTTACCGGTCAGTACTTCTGGAGCATTGATACCTAATAGCAAGCGATAATCACCAGAAGTCATCGATCCACCTTCGCAGCAATTGGTGATATCTAGCTGGTAATTTCTGCTGTCCCCTGGAAAGGTGTACTGCAAGCTGGCCTTGGACTCTTTTCCATCCATATTGGCACTGCGTAAGGGTTTACGGGCGAAATTCCTCAACATTAGGCTAGGAGCCAGGTCTCCTGAAGTGGCTTCGATATATGCATACAGAGTATCCCCCTCTTTGAAATCGTTCAGCTCGACAAATGTAAATGCTTTTTCCTGATTTAGGGTGCCAGTTATCTCCTGAATGCCAATCCCCAGTGGCGTCGCCTCCACATCCAGAAATGCAATAACATCGCCGGTCCCTTCAGCTTCACCGTCCAGCACAGATGGGGCGTCTAAACCAACCAGCATCCGGTAATCGCCAAAGGTTTGCCCGCCGAAGGCAGATAACGAACCCCCGACGATCAATCGGTAATCACCATCGGCGGGGATTTCTATCGCCAGCGCGGCGGTTAAGCCGCCTCCGCTGTCATCATCCCAGGCTAAGGTGTATTGATCGCGCAACTCGTCGATGATTTCAAGCGGATCTGAAGAGTCAGATAAAATCTGCTGATCCCGGGCAGCTTCAAATTCAGCTTCAATTGTTTCGCCATCAAGATTTGTATCGGAGATGAAGACGATCGGATCGAGATTGCCCGAAATGGCTGAAGCATGGATGTACAAGGTCTGGCCTGTTGAAAGATCTGGGAGAAGGTAGACGATAACCTCTCCCGGCTCGATTTTGCCATTCAGTACCTGAATCTGTCCTCCACCTTGGGCACTGACCGGAATTAATCCGGTAGTTAGGCTCATACCAATGAGGGTGATCAGGGCAAAGCCCCTCAACCAATTTTTTACTCTGGGTGTTTTCTTGTGCAATATTGTCATGATGCTTGATTAAACTCAGGAAAATATAAGGCAATAATTATAGCAAACTATATTTTTATCGGCTGTGATTGAATTTATGGAGAAAGATAAGTGGAATTCTTTCAGATCGTTGATGGTTGATATCCTCGCCCTCGCACTGAGAAAATAGAATCCAGCAGCGGAAGACTTTAAAATTCCGCTGCTGGGAAAGTACAGGCCGGTAATGCAGCTAATGACTGTGAACGCCTTACTGGTTAGCGAGAAGCCCGTTGACCCGTATCAAGGCTGCGGAGGGGCCGGAATGACCGGAACATCTTCCTCACCGGTAACTTCCACGAAATCCGCGCTCACCCAGCCCTGACCGTCGGGGGCTAATTGGGTGGAGACACTGACCACCCACCAGGCGCCATCTTCACTGACGCCGATCACTGTGGCCTGGCTGCCGGTTGGCGCGATTCCGTATATGGGATATTCGGTACTGGGGCCGCTGCGCACGTTGATTGGCGCCAGGGCTAAGGCGGTCGGAGCGTCAGGTCCAGGTGGGGGGAATTCCACGTCTCCTAGCGGTGGCGTGGGGATGATAGGAACGTTCTCCGCATTGGTCACCTCGACAAACTCACTATTGATCCAGCCGCGCCCGTCGGGAGCGAATTCGACCGAGACTTTAACCACCCACCACTCATCATCCTCGCTGATGCCGATCACCTCGGCAGTCGTTCCAATGGAGACGACTCCATAAGTCGAGTACTGTGCACCGGGACCGCTGCGCACGTTAATCGGTTCCGTGGCGGTTGCAGTCGGTACACCTTCACCCGGAGCGGGGATGCCAAACCCAGGGCCAAGATTGGTGAAGATCATCCTGCCTGCCCCCTCCGCCAGATTTAGGCCGAGCAACTCCTGAGTTAGCTCATAGGAGACCACTTTACTAAGTTGATCTAGAAAAAGGCCGGAGAGAGACTCGGCGCCGCAATCGGCTGTGGTCAGCACGCCAACCTCAATCGTCATATTGTTTCCATCCAGGGTGTATATACCGCTCCCTGAGTTGCAATCTGCCAGGATCTGCAGACCTCCGTCAGGCTGGAAAACCAAAGTGTAATTTTCTGGATCTGGTACGACTGTTTGCGAGGCTGGCTCCGTTTGGGTCAGCTCCGTCCAGCCCCATGTGACGCCCGTCAGGCTCGTCCCAGCTGGCTCTGGGGGCATGTAAGTTAAGGAGCCGATTACCGCGTCCAGGGTGTTCAGGTTGGGATCCCAATCCTCAGCGGTAAATTCGTTGAGCGTTTGGGCTGTTTCATCAAGGTACGCTTGGGGATCTGCGTCAACTCGTTCAAGTTCTGCCGCTGAAACGTCTTCGGCTGTGTCGGGCAGCTGCTCGCTGCTGATCGGATAAAAGAAGCTGATCAGACAGCTGCCGTCAGTATTGAATCCCTGGAAAATATAGAACAGCCCCTCGTCAGTGACCGGGTTTGGATCCTGTTGGAAGCGCCCAACAAAGCGCAGACCGCTAAACCAGTCGAAATCCAGGAATTCTCCTTGTACGGCCAGGTCGTTTGCACCTGTAACTTCCTCGAACGGCAGCACAGGTAATCCAGAGGTTGGGAATGTATCTGGCTGTTCTTCCAGTAGATTCTGCAGCTGCTCGATCCTACGGCTGACACTGTCGTCTCCGGCCGATGCCCACAATTCTTGGTATTCATCTACATCGATGATGTAGATGATCGGATCGCCCGGCAGCCTGTCCTGGGGATTGAGCACGCCGAAGTTGACCTGGATATGCTCTGGTAATCCTTTGGCGCCAGGGGGTTGAGAGTTGTCATAAGGGGTTGCTGGAACCGAATTTGGCTGCCAGAAGTATGGTAATCCCTGGGTGTCCAGGCGGAGGTAAGCTGGTTCTACGATCGGACAGGCGCTGACCTCCACTGGCTCCATGCCCCGGAAGTAGTCTTGAGGACCATCCGCCGGCCAGACCAGCACCAGCACATCTCCATTTTCTTCAAATCGATAATCCTGGACAGCCCCCAACATATCGATCATATCCTGGTAGCGCGATTCGGGCCCACATTCCGCCAGGGTTATTGGACCCAATTCGAACTGGATGGCACCTTGTTCATCGGCGGAATATGTTCCCCCGCCTACGTTGCAGTCTGCCTGGAAGGCGAAGGTGTCATCAGGATTAAAGGTCAGGGTGTAGCTGGTTGGATCGGAGATGGCTTCTTCTGTGCCGCTATCTGGGATAATGCGGCGCTCCCAACTCCACATCTTATTCTGCAGGTCCGCGGGATCGACTGCAGCCACTTCCCCTGGAACTCCCTCATCGAAGCTCATGGTGAAGGTGTCGCCAGACAGGCTCAGCTGCCCCCCCGTGGTTGAGAAAGCGTTCACCTCTCCCAATAGAGCCAGGTATTGCTGGTCCAGCGATTCATCCCCACAAAAGGCAGTCGTTGTCGGACCAAGAACGATCTGGAAATCACCATTTTCCAGGGCGTATGTGCCACCCACCTGGTTGCAATCCGCCTGGATTTCCGCCGAACCATCTTCGCGGAAGGTGATGGTGTAATTTTCGGGATCGGGCACCACCGATTGGCTGGCGGGATCTGTCTCTACCAATTCCCCCCACTGCCAGGTGATATCCAATACATCGTCGATCGGCGATGTCTGTACGGCTGTCGTCGGTGTAGGCGGAACAGGCGTTGGCTCAGCGGTGGGCGTCTCCGCCTGGCCGCAAGCTGCCAGAATCATCCCCATGAAAAGCGCACTGATTAGGTAAAAGTATGTCTTCATTTGTCTGCCCTCCTGAAAACAGTCTGGCAAATAGGTAAATCCTGCTGTTAATCATAACATGGGCCTGGTAGAGTAGTAAACCCGCCAGGCCCACATATTAACATCAGCAACTATTGCTGTGCAATCAAGCGTTTCATGTTTGATTCGTCGTCCACAATGAGTTCACCGGACAGATCCACTGTCACGTGTTTGATCGTTCCCGTAAAAGTGAACGGGGCATGGTAATCGTGCGACACTGCTTCACCAAAGTCGTAGCCGCAGCTTAATCCCTCGATGCCGAACAAGATCGGCACCGTAGTTGGGAAATCGACATTTCCAACCAGGTTTTCGTTAATATAGAGCTGCCCGCGGCCTGGTGCACCCTTGCCTTTGCGGGGGTCAGGTTCCCCGGTCGGTTCAAACTCGTAGCGCAGCGTGCTCCCTCCAACAGGAACATCCACCGTTGAGGTCACCTTGAGCTCTTCCAGTCCCAGGTAGTTGTGAGTGTAATGCAGCTTTTTATCCTTTATGTAAAAAACATAACCACCTGCAACGCCGCCTTGTGCCAGGAGTACACCTTCTGCTCCATCAGATGGGATTTCAACTACAGCGGTGATGCTGTGCGGTCGATTGAATACCGCAGGGGTACTACCGATGGGTACTACAGATAGGTTCGGATAGAAGACGTACTGGTTGCGCTCTCTGGTGATTCGTGGTCTTTCCTCAGCAAAACGCTGCATTACGCTGCCGTCGAGCGGCAACACTTTATACTTTCCCGCTTCTACATACCAGCGAGCGATCATCTCGTTTAGCTTCTCTGGATATTGGTCAGCCAGGTCGTGGGATTCAGTAGGATCTTCGCTGATGTTATACAACTCCCAGCCGTTGGCATCCAGGTCATCCAGGATTTGCGGTGTAATAGGATCGCCGAACTGGTATCCTTTCTCCGCCCCTTCTGCATAGCTGGGTCCTGGAAAACCACAAACCGCCCGCCAACCATCATGGTAGATCGCCCGCGTACCAAACATCTCAAAGTATTGCGTATTGTGATTGGTGGGCGCTGTGGCCTGCTCAAAGGAGTTTGCAAAGCTAGCCCCCTCGATGGGTGATTGGGTTACACCGCGGATGCTCTCAGGCGGATCGATACCCAATACCTCCAGCACGGTGGGTACCATATCGATGGCATGGGCGTACTGGTTACGATTTTCACCTCTGGCTTTAATTCCCTTTGGCCAGGAGACAATCAAGTTGTCAGTGCTGCCGCCGCGGTAAACTTCCTTCTTCCAACGGCGGAAAGGCGTGTTGCCAGCCCAAGCCCAACCCCAGGGATAGTGATTGTAGGAGCTAGGACCCCCTAGTTCATCCATCTTTGGCAGGATATCCTCCAAAGTCTCCCAGTAATAGTTGAAACTGCTCATCTCATTGAAAGCCCCGTTGACGCCACCTTCGGAGCTGGCGCCATTATCTGGGATCATCATGATCAGGGTGTTTTCCAGCTCGCCGATATCCTCCAGAGATTTTATCACTCTACCAAATTGATGGTCGCAGTGCTCCAGGAAGCCGGCATAGACTTCCATGAAATGGGCATAAAGCTGCTTTTGCTGATCACTCAAGCTATCCCACTCAGGAACGTCGGGATCGCGCGCTGATAATTCAGCATCTGCGGGGAATATTCCCAGCTCTTTTTGACGGGCAAATACCACCTCGCGGTACTCATCCCAGCCCATGTCAAATTTGCCCTTATACTTCTCAATCCATTCTTGAGCCACCTGATGCGGCGCATGTGCGCAGCCAGGGGCGTAATACAGGAAGAACGGCTTATCTGGTGCGTTGACGTGGGCATCCAGAACGAATTTGATGGCGTGATCGGCTAAGTCTTCATCCAGGTGGTAGCCCTCTTCAACTGTCTTGGGTTGCGGCACCGAATGATTATCGTAGGTCAGGTCGGGGAACCACTGGTTGGTCTCGCCGCCCAAGAATCCGTAATAGCGCTCGAATCCGCGCCCCAGCGGCCAGCGATGGTAGGGTCCTGCCGGGGTGCTCTCTTCGGCAGGCGAAAGGTGCCACTTGCCAACGCAGAAGGTGTTGTAACCATGTTCCAAAAGCATCTCCGGCAGCATCCCATTCTCAAAGGGCATGCGTCCATCGTAGCCCGGGTAGCCGGTGGCCGTCTCCATGATGGCGGCGACGCCGTTTGAGTGGTGGTTGCGACCAGTCAGGATGCATGAGCGCGTAGGCGAGCATAAGGCCGTTGTGTGCATATTTGTGTAGCGTAAACCGTTCTCTGCCAGGCTGTCGATGTTGGGTGTGTTCACCAAACCGCCAAATGCCGACATCTGGCCATAGCCGACGTCATCTAGCACGAAAAAGATGATATTGGGTGACCCTTCTTTAGCTCTTAATGGCTCCGGCCAGGCGGGGGATGATTCATCTACCGTCCGGCCGATCATGCCTGGAAATGCGGTTCCAGGTTTGTATTCATTTAATGTCATTTCATTATCTCCTAATTTTTTGTGTTCAAGGTGACCAGGTTATTATCTAATTAGGTCTTACCTCTAACGTCCCTATTAACTCAGAAGCAGAGGATCGCTGCACTTATCTACGTGCAATTATCTCCCTTCGTGCGCCATCATATCGATCGCCACGGTTGCAGCCAGGATGAGAATGTCTTTCTGTCCTGGAGCGACCTCCACGCCGTATGTATCGCGAACCCGGAACCATTTCTTGGAGACTTCGGCGATCTTGGTGCGTCCTTCCTCGATCTTGTATTCGTGGTCGAGGATATTACCCTGTACATCCAGGTCAGGTCCATCTCCGATCTTGACCGTCCAGCGATCCCGCACCGGGGTGATAATGGCTTTCTTGACCATGGCCAACCTTTTCCCATCTGGACCTTCTATCTCCATACTGTCCTTAATGCGGGCTACTTTTTGCTGCAGCTTGCAAAGCTCATTACCTTTTGCATCCCTGAAGTAGAGGGTGTCTCGTACACGGAGCACCTTGCCGTCTACCTTATACACTTTTTGTCCCTGCTCGTTCTCAATGTAAAAATCTTGGCCCAAAGCAAACATCTTCTGTCTCATTTGGTAGCGAGTTGCGGAGCCACCACGCCCAAAAGTCTGGCGCTCTTCTTGCCGTTTTTGTCTTCTGCGTGCCATCTGGATCTCCTTTATAAAAAAAACCTGCCGGGAATTACCCCGACAGGTCTTAAATTCGTGCTATTTATCTTCTTCTTCGGGTTCTTCTTCCCCTTTTTCCAGCTTGCCAACTGCTCCCGCAGCGACCATGCCTTCATCTGTGGTGACGACGGCGCCATAGGTCACTGTGTCATCTTCAACTGCCAGCACCTCATCGGTGACACCTTCTTCGGTCACGGACATGCGTTCAACAGCGAAACCATCTTCGGTGGCGAAGTAGCGGCTGCCATAGGCGCCAGTATCGTCGACAACCAATGATTGACCTTCGATCTGGTCCTCGCCGCCCGCGACGCGGTCTACTGCGTACCCTTCCTGGGTGGCCAGAGCGGAGTAGGCCACTTCGTGACCGGCTTCAAGCTGTTCGGAGATATCCGCCCCCAGGGCTTCGGTGAACAGGTCCGCGCCGGCTTCTTCCATCTCTTTTTCAACCTGTTCCACCCACTTGTGCTCAACGATGGCGATAATGGCGGAGGAGCCGGGTTTCAAGCCTTCACCAACCTTCTTCAAGCGCTCATCCGAAAATCCACTGTCGCGCAGTTTGGCTGCCAGACCACCCACCAATGCACCCACCGCAACAGGCACTAGCAAGGCAGGACCCGCGATCAGGCCGATCGCTGCCCCGGCAACACCGCCCAACGCGGCTCCTTTACCCCCACCCATGTCAGCCGTCTCCTTTATGTGCAGTTTGCCCTTCTGGTCCTTGCGCAGCACAGCTGCGTTCTCAATGCGGATCAGATTTTCCTTTCTTGCTTGCTTCAGGCCTTTCAAGGCTTCGTCAGCCGCTTTTTCGTCCTGGAAGGCAGCCACAATTAATTGAACTGGTACATCACTCATAATACAACTCTCTCCTGTTTGATTATTCTTGCCTGGTGAGAGCCAGGCAAGTCTGTTAATGTCGGCTAAGATTTTACCGTACATTTCCCAATTGAGATACCCTACCGCAGAGGTCCTAATAAAATCGGGCGACAATCTAGTTGCCAGAGATCGATAAAGTAACTGTGAACTGGAATGTATAATACTGGATATGTTTACTCTTTTGAAAATCCGATCAAAGTTGTTCGACTCATAAATGGGTGACCAAATGACAGAAACCGAATATATCCTTGAAGAATCGCTTGACCCCGAAGATTGGGAAGCCATGCGGGCACTTGGTCATCGTATGTTGGATGACATGTTGGACCATGCAAAGTCTTTGCGTGAGCACCCGGTCTGGCAGCATGCGTCCCAGGATGTGAAAGAGCATTTTTCCGGAGCAGCGCCGCTCGATCCGCAGCCGCCAGAAGAAATCTATAAGGAATATCTAAAATTTATATTTCCCTTTACACTTGGACTTAATCACCCCCGTTTTTGGGGCTGGGTCGGAGGTACAGGCACCATAATGGGGGCGCTGGCGGAGATGCTGGCAACTTCAACCAATGCAGTCAGCGGTGCTTTCTCGTACATCAGCCCGAACTATGTCGAAATTCAGGTCGTTGATTGGTTCAAAGAGCTACTTGGATATCCACCCTCAGCCAGCGGAGTGCTGACCAGCGGTTGTTCAGCTTCAAACCTGATCGGTTTGGCTGTGGCGCGCAATTCCAAGGCGGTTAATGATCTGCGCCGAGAAGGTCTCAGCGCGGCGCCACAATTGATGACGCTATATTCCTCCCAGGAAGCTCACTCTTCTGTAAATAAAGCTGTAGAGCTTCTCGGTCTGGGCGGCGATTCGCTGCGCAGCGTGCCGGTGAACGATGATATGCAAATCGATCTGGGGGAACTTGAGGAAATCATTGCAAATGATCGCCGGAATGGACATCTTCCCTTCTGTGTCGTTGGCGTGGCCGGGACGACCAATACCGGCGCGATCGACGATCTCACCGCGCTGGCTGACATCTGCCAGCGGGAGAATCTCTGGTTCCATGTAGATGGTGCATTTGGTGCCTGGGCTGCGATCGCCCCAGAATCGAAACACCTGGTGGCGGGTATGGAACGAGCAGACTCGTTGGCATTCGATCTGCATAAATGGATGTACTTGCCTTATCCGATTGGTTGCGTGCTGGTAAAGAGTGAAGAAGACCATCGAAGAACATTTTCTCTGGTGCCGACTTATCTGGCACATGGAGAAGGTGAACGTGGCTTGACTGGAGTGGACGTGCCTTGGGTCAGCGATTATAGTTTTGTGCTCTCACGCGGTTTCCCAGCACTTAAAGCCTGGATGACGATCAAGGAACAGGGTGTGCGAAAGTATGGACGCATCATCCAGCAGAACATTGACCAGGCGAATTACCTGGCTGCCTTGGTCACAACCCAACCTGAATTAGAACTGGCCTTGCCGGTCTCCTTGAATGTAGTTTGTTTCCGTTTTGTAAAAGATGGGTTAGACAGCAAAGGTTTGGATCAGGTTAATAAACAGATTGAGATCGAAATGCAGGAGCAAGGCATCGCCACAGTTTCCACAGTATCGATTAAAGGGAAGAATTATCTGCATGCAGCGATAACCAATCACCGCAGTCGCAGGGAGGATTTTGATTTGCTGGTCAGCGAGGTGGTGCGGATTGGGCAAGGTTTGTTTCATGAGATTAATGGAATCGGGAATGATGGAGGCTGAGTCATATCGCAAGTTATGCTTGAAACAGCAGAGTGAACTGCGAAAGCTGATGAAAGATCCCAACCAGCACATTGAAGCCATGCAGCTCTTCTTCAGCCAACATGCCATGCTCCACTCGGCTATCATGGCTCAAACAGAACCCTGGTCCTTCGAGGATGATGTCTTGGACGATCTATCGGGATCTGAGATCCGGCGCGTTCCGAAGAACCAGGATCATTCCATCGTCTGGAATATCTGGCACATCGCCCGCATCGAAGATGTGGCGATGAATTTACTGGTCGCTGGCAGTCCGCAGGTCTTTATCCAGGATAAATGGCTGGAACGCCTGCAGATCAACGTACGCGATACCGGTAATGCGATGAGTCCTAAAGGTGTGGAAGCGCTAAGTGCGTCGATCGACATCGAGGGCTTACGGGAATATCGAGTTGCTGTGGGTCGCAGGACACGATCCATCGTCAAAGAAATCCAACCTGAAGAATTAAGATCCAAAGTTGAATCTCCCCGATTACAACGAGTTCTGGATGAAGGGGCAGTGGTTGAAGCAGCTAGGGGATTGACCGAATACTGGGGTAGGAGGGATATTGCCGGTTTGTTGTTGATGCCGGCTACCCGGCATAACCTGGTTCATTTAAATGAATCATTGAAGATTAAGCGTAAAAGATGATGGCAATTTTGAGATCGGAGGGGAGACACCAGTGACAATTCGTTTGCTCGATGCAGAATTTGGACGAATGTTTGTGAGGTCAGCCAATAGATCGAGTATTTATATCAACTGCGTACGCGCTCATTCTTGGGGTCAAGTAGCGGACGAAGTGAAGCTTTGGCCGGATAGCGTTCTCCGATGACCTGGATCTCAAAAGTGCCATCCCGGATATACTCCTTCGTCACCCCTGCTTCATCTTCAACGCGACCCAGGCCCACAGAGCCACCCAATGTATGCCCGTAACCGCCGGTGTGCAGGAAACCTACTCGCTCTCCATTGCGATAAATCGGTTCGCCCCCATACAGCAAAGGCTCCGGATCATCGAGCAGGAATTGTACGAGCCGTCTCTTGAGTACTCCGGCTTCCTTTTGCCGCAAGAAAGCTTCTCGCCCGATGAAATCTCCCGGTTTATCGTAATCAACTGTGAAACCCAGGCCTACCTCCAACGGAGTGTCCGTGTTGTCGATGTCGTGCCCATAATCCCTATAGGCTTTTTCAAGTCGAAGTGTATCCAGTGCATGCAGCCCGGCATGTTTCATCCCCATCCCCGCTCCTGCTTCCAGCAGCTGATCGTAGACGTGCAGGGAGAACTCGGCAGGTACGTAAAGTTCCCATCCCAATTCGCCTAAATAGGTGATGCGCAATGCTTTGATGGGCGCATAACCCAGGTCGATCTCCTGCATGGTCAGGAAAGGGAAGGCCTCGTTCGACATATCAGCGGTTGTCAGCAGGCTCAGCAGCTGGCGCGACTTCGGACCCTGGATGTTGATCAACGCATATCCTGAGGTAACATCCGTGACGGAAACATGCGCCTCTGCCGGGATATGTCTTTTCAGCCAGGTGAGAACATGAGTTTGAATGGACCACGAGCTGACCAACTGGAATTTATCTTTATCTAGACGGGATACCGTCAAATCCACCTCGATCGTACCGCGATCATTTAACCACGGGGTATAGACACAGCGGTTTATTTCCACATTTACATCCCTGGCGCAGATACGATTGAGGACTTTCTGTGCATCGCGTCCCTGAACCAAAAATTTCGACATGGGTGTTAAATCCATCAAGATCACACCTTCGCGCGCAGCACGGTGTTCGGCTGCGCTGTAGTCAAACCAGTTCTGGCGTTTCCAGGAATACTCCACAGTGGGTTTCACACCAGGTGGGGCGTACCAATCCGCAACCTCCCAGCCATCGGACTCCCCAAAATAGGCGCCCGCCTCCGCCAATCTATCGTGTAGGGGAGTTTTACGCACATTGCGGGCAGATTCATGCTGCAGATTTGACCAACCGTTGGCGTACTGCCAGCCCAGCATTTCCACGGTGCGATCATACAGATACTTTGGTGAGTTGCGAAAAGGGGACATGCGCTCGATGTTGATGCTGCTGATGTCCACCTGGGGGTAGCCATCGACGATCCACTGGGCCATGACCTGCCCGACACCTCCGCCGAGTAGAATACCTAGTGAATTGAAGCCTGCTGCGAC
>JBFFIU010000055.1:0-14508 GCA_041556275.1 Anaerolineales bacterium
AACTTCAAAGTGGTTAATAAATCCTCAGGATATGTCTACTTATGGTTGGATGGACCTGCATTTTATTATTTTGCGGTCAAACCCGAAGAGACCGGTACTTTTACTGTATTGCGGGATGAATATTCTCTGGATGTCAGATACTGCGGCGCCAGGACATCTTCCACCGCTGACCTGACTCTACACACCACGATGATCATGCCGGTTTGCGGAGGTAGAGCCACGCAGGCTGCCAAATCGCCTCACGTGGTCGATGTGACCGAAGCGATAAAAATCGTACCGGTGAGCGTAGAGAACGAAGCTACTACCAGGGTGCTGGCGATACTCACCGGTCCGTCGACCTATGTTTTCTTACTCGACAAAGACGAGTCGAAGGATTATACGATCGCAAAAGGGGAGTACAATGTAAAGTACTACGCTTGCGGCAAAGTTGGTGCAAGAAAATGGTTTGCACAAAAAAACCAGAGATTGAGGCTGACCTGTCCGAATTAAATCGGCTGTCAGGAATTTGACTTAAGATGGTATAATTTGTCCATACTAAAATAACAAACGCCAGGACTGGGACGATTAACCGGTGGCAGACCCTCCAGGGAGAGGTGACCGCAGACTGAGAGCCACTTCAGGGAACCCTCCGGTGAAAACCACCCATGAGCGTAACCCCTAACCGTCCAGGATGATGCTGAACCAAGTAAGGGAAACGGATGATCCCGTTATCGATCGCACAGAGATAGATCTTTGATCTAACCTGGGTGGAACCGCGTGATTAAATCTCTCGCCCCAGAAAGGCGAGAGTTTTTTATAACTTGAACTACTGTCCGTCATGGATTTGTTGAAAGGAGACGATCATGCTTGAAGAAAGACAAGAGAATTATGCAGAAAGCTATTTGTACCGAGTAAGACATTCAGCTGCGCACGTCATGGCTCAGGCTGTATTGGAGATTTTTCCAGATGGGAAGTTTGCCATTGGACCGCCGATCGAGGATGGCTTCTACTATGACTTTGATCTACCGCGCCCGCTGACTCCAGAGGATTTAGAAGTTATTGAAAAGAGAATGCGGGAGATAATAGCGGGAGATTTTGAGTTCGAAAAGAAAGTATTGGAAGCGAAAGAAGCAAAGCAGATCTTCGCCGACCAACCTTATAAGCTGGAATTGATTGAAGGTCTCGAAGAAGGCGGCTTTGATGAGTATGGAGAACCCCTGGCAGAGAAGCCGGAGATCTCCATTTACACGCATGACCAATTTGTCGATCTTTGTCGTGGTCCACACGTTGATAATACCGGATCGATCAATCCAGATGCTATAAAACTGATGAACGTGGCGGGAGCATATTGGCGCGGTGATGAGAATCGCCCCATGTTGCAGCGCATTTACGGCACAGCATGGGAATCTGCGGATGATCTCGAGCAATACCTTTGGAAGCTGGAAGAAGCGAAGAAGCGCGATCACCGCAATTTGGGCAAAGAACTTGACCTGTTTAGCGTTAATGAAGATGTTGGACCTGGACTGATCTTGTGGCATCCCAAAGGGGGCATGGTGCGTAAACTCGCTGAGGATTACTGCATGGAAGTGCATGAGAAAGGTGGGTATGATTTTGTGTATTCACCGCATATCGGCAAGGCGCATCTCTGGGAGACGAGCGGGCATCTGGATTGGTACCAGGAAAACATGTACTCCCCACTGGATATAGAAGGTCAGGAATACTATTTGAAACCGATGAACTGCCCATTCCATGTCCAGATCTATAAGAGTAAAATCCGCTCATACCGAGATTTACCCTTGCGCTTCGCTGAATGGGGTACTGTATACCGATATGAGCGAAGCGGTGTTTTGCATGGACTACTGCGGGTGCGCGGTTTCACCCAGGATGATGCGCACTTGTTTTGTCGACCGGATCAGATGCCGGATGAGATCGATCGGGTGTTGGATTTCAGCCTGAGCATTTTGCGCGCCTTTGGATTCCGGGATTTCCAGGCGTATCTAGCCACGCGAAACCCTGAAAAGGCTGCCGGGAGTCCTGAGCAGTGGGAAGCGCCGACAGAGGCATTGCGCAACGCCCTAGACCGGGCCGGAATTGCTTATCAGGTCGATGAGGGAGAGGCCACATTCTATGGGCCAAAGATCGATCTCAAAGTGCGGGATGCTTTAAGCCGGGAATGGCAGCTGACCACGATCCAGTTCGATTTTACGCTGCCAGAGAGATTTGACCTGGCTTTCGTAGGAGAGGATGGACAGGAGCACCGCCCATATATGATCCATCGCGCTTTGCTTGGCTCAATGGAAAGGTTCATGGGCGTCCTGATCGAACATTTTGCTGGCGCTTTCCCCGTTTGGTTGGCACCCACACAGGCTGTGCTGATCCCGATTGCTGATCGCCACTTCGAGTACGCCGGTGAGGTGGCGGAGAAATTAAGAGATTCTGGGTTGCGAGTCGAGGTCGATACGCGCGGTGAACGCATGAATGCGAAGATCCGGGATGCCCAAAACCAGAAAATCCCCTATATGCTCGTCGTTGGGGATCGGGAGGTCGAGGACGAAGCTGTATCCGTCCGCTTGCGTTCGGAAGAAAATCTGGGGGCGATGCCGCTCGAATCTTTTATCGATCGAGCCAAAGCGGATATCCGTGAGCGTCTATAGGCGCGGAAAGCACTCCTGTTGAGACCTCTTTAAGGACAAATCCAATCTATTGCATATTCTCACTAACAACTTCAATGAGAAAACAAAAAAACTAGGCAATGAACTGAATTTTAGCTCAAATACAAATTTGTAAACTGGCTACTCAGCTTGTGCCTCATAGGTTGAACACCTTTCACAGGTTAAAGAAAAGGAAGTCTCCCAGCGATTGAATATATGAATCTTCAGCTAGATCGAACCTGGCAATATGCCATCTATGCTTTACTCTTTTTCGTATCGCTGATCTTTATCATTATTTTGATTCCTTCATCAGGTACATACTTCCGCCGGTTCTTTGGCGATTTAAACGCGATAATCGTAATCGTCATAGTGTCTGTTGTTGGTGCAGCTGCTTTGTGGGTATTGCAGAACAAATACGATTTTGTGGTTATCATGGGCAAAGGTACACTTCGAGGCTTGGCACTGGCGGCAGCTCTTGCAACCGTTCTAGCTTTAGCGATTATCATAGCGGACATCATTTTTCGATACCCCAAGGACCTTAATGTACCTGTCCCCCAAGCGTTGATGTTCTATCCTGCAGTTGGTTTCGTCGCTGAGATCATATTTCAAGTCTTGCCCTTGGCACTTTTGCTCATCATCTTGAACCCAGTTGGAGGGTGGATAGGAAGAGAACGATTAGTTTGGCTTTGCATTCTACTTGTGGCTATGCTTGAGCCGACATTCCAGGTGCTATTTGAAAGAAACGTTTTTACCTGGAGGTCCGTATATACATGGATTCATGTATTCGCAATCGCATTTATTCAGTTGTACATTTTCCGTAAGTTCGATTTTGTATCTATGTATTCGTTTCGTCTGATCTATTACACGTATTGGCATATCCTGTGGGGTGTAATTCGCTTGGAAGTTTTGTTCTAATATTGGACACCGCAATACAACTCGCTGGAGAAAGTAAGGAAATCAGAGCCAAAAGCAGGAGATGGATAATAGAATATTGGGGTTATTCATGTTTTACACTTCAACAACAGCCCTTCCAAAGCCATTTTGTATGAGCATGTTTGGTTGACGATTCGGTCAAGATTATGGTATCATGCGCAAGTCTGTGTTAAAAAAATTGATTATTCAGAGACGAAGAAGGAGAAGAATATTAGCTCATCAGAGTACCGGGTAAATAATTCTATTCGTGTCCCGCAAGTACGCTTAATCGATGCTGGTGGAGAAAATATTGGCATCGTATCCACAGCAGACGCCCTTCGCATGGCGGAGGAAGCCGATCTTGATTTAGTCGAGGTTGCTCCTAATGCAGACCCCCCGGTTTGTAGGGTAATGGATTACGGTAAGTTCTTATACGAACGAACCAAAAAAGAGCGAGAAGCTCGCAAAGCCCAAGTAAAAATCGAGATAAAGGAGATTCGACTGCGACCCAAAACCACTGAACATCACCGGGGCTTCAAGGTGCGTGATGCCAGGCGCTGGTTGGGACAAGGCAAGAAAGTAAAAGTAAGGATACGATTTCGGGGTCGAGAGATCACCTATCCGGAAATTGCACTGAATGACCTGAAAGAAATAGCGGAAGAACTATCTGATGTCAGTGTTGTTGAGCAAAGTCCTTCTTTAGAAGGCAACAGCATGCTGATGGTTCTGGCGCCAGGGAAAACAAAGAAAGAATAAAACAGATTCTCCAATAAGGAAACCGAGACTTACATTTGCTGATAATATCCGCGGATGAAAAGTGTTCCGCGGAGTTTTGTGTGAGAGGAGTTATCGAAGTGCCGCGCAAGAAAAGAACAGGAAAATACAAGTTGAAAACTCACAAGGCAACCTCGAAAAGGTTTCGCCTCACGGGAACAGGAAAATTGGTGCGCACAAAAGGTGGTAAAAGCCATCGACGGCGAGTGACATCTAAGCGCACAAAACGCCTGTTTACCGAAATGATCCCGGTCAAGGGACGAGGAATCAAGAAACGGGTAGGACGCCTGGCCCCAAACCTTAAGAAATCAAGTTAGATTTTAAAGGAATAGATTTATATTTCAGCGGCTGTTGGGTGCATACAACTAGTTATCCTGGCATCTAAGGTGTACAGGAACTGGCGCCCAATGGTTGCAGGAGCGTGAAGAATGGCTCGTGTAAAAACCGGACCTCACCGACGTCGACGACACAAGAAGGTATTAAAGATGACGAAAGGCCAGTTCAGCGCCCGTCGTCGCTCATATCGTCGTGCGAATGAGGCTATGATTAAAAGCTTATGGTATGCATATCGTGACCGGCGAAATCGCAAACGCGATTTGCGCCGATTGTGGATAACTCGGATCAACGCAGCTGCCAGGATGAATGGCACCACCTACAGTCGCTTGATCCACGATCTGAAGCGATCTGAGATAGCTCTAAACCGCAAAATGCTTGCAGACCTGGCAGTGCGGGATCCACAGGCTTTCTCCGCAGTTGTAGCCAAAGCTCAGGCTGAATAATTCCCCCAGCATAAGATTTAAATGATGCTCAGGGCGGGCATTACCCCGCCCATTTTAGCTTTAATAAATCCCTGCAAAGACTGGCAACCAAAAGCTCATTGCGCAATCTTCCATTGAATGAGCATAGCTGACCGCGCGTTGACGATGTTCTGTGGAAATGCTACAATCGCCGCAGAGGTCAGATGAGCCGAATTATCAGGGAGATCGAACACGAATCTGGGAAGCGTTTTCAGCTTGTGCAAGGTGACATCACTGCGGAGAACGTGGATGCGATCGTCAATGCAGCGAATGCTCACCTCCGGCATGGAGGTGGCGTGGCAGGCGTCATCGTACGAATAGGTGGTCCCCAGATTCAGGCTGAAAGTGATGCTTGGGTGAGGCAGCATGGTCCAATCAGCCACGACTCGCCGGCCTACACGAGTGGTGGAGCCCTTCCATGCCGATATGTCATCCATGTTGTTGGACCTGTTTGGGGAGAAGGTGAGGAGGATGAGAAGTTA
Organism: Anaerolineales bacterium; assembly: GCA_041556275.1. Taxonomy (GTDB): domain Bacteria; phylum Chloroflexota; class Anaerolineae; order Anaerolineales; family UBA4823; genus PFL25. The sequence continues at coordinate 5,596 of JBFFIU010000055.1, forward strand.
TCTTCTGCTATAGGGAGCGCACTGATAATGGGAGATCGACTTGAAATCTCCTCGATTGCCTTACCTGCAATTTCTACAGGAATATTTGGCTTTCCAAAAGATCGAGCTGCTCGAATCATCTTAAGCAAGATCAATAATTATTTGAATGAAAATATTGAATCAAGTTTGGAGATCGTGCGTTTAACGCTGTTCGATCAAGGTACGCTAGACGTTTTTCTCCAGGTCTGGATGTCCGAAATCGATGATTCAAACGACTCTTAGATAAGTGGGAGAATAATTGCTGGTTTAAATAACAGTGAATTAGATGATCACATCCATTCAAAATCCTAAGGTGCAGATGGTTCGCCGTTTGATGAGCCGGTCAAAAGAACGATGGGCCGAGGCAGCTTTTGTAGTGGAGGGGGTCAGGCTGGTGGAGGAGGCCCAACTAGCTGGCTGGGAAGCTCGCTTTTTGATCTACTCGGAAGAACTCAGTGAGCGAGGAATGGGATTGGTGGAATCTTTCCACAACCAGGGGATAAATGCTGAAATTACGAGTAAGTACATCATGCAGAAGATCAGCGATACCAAGCACCCACAGGGTATATTGGGAGTTTTTGATATGGCATCGCTCCCGATCTCCAGCAATCTGGACTATATGCTTATCCTTGACCAAATACGTGATCCAGGGAACATGGGGACGATATTAAGATCTGCATCCGCAGCGGGAGTGCAAATCGTCTACCTTTCACCTGGCTCTGTTGATCCATTTTCCCCGAAAGTCCTGCGGGGAGGTATGGGAGCTCATTTCAAGTTGCCAATTATCAAAGCCGCATGGGAAGAGATCGAGATTAAAATCAAGCATTATGAAATGCACTGTTACCTGGCAACAATCCAGCGCGGGTTGGCATATTATGAGGCGGATTTCCTGATTCCATTCAGCCTGATCATTGGCAGTGAAGCGTATGGTGCTGGTGATCAGGCGCTGAAGCTAGCAGATACGATGGTTAGCATTCCCATGCCAGGAGGCGGCGAGTCACTTAATGCTTCAGTGGCTGCAGGGATCTTGCTATTCGAAGCCTCCCGGCAACGCGAGACGATTTCATGAAAATAAGATCGATCACCTATTTCGATGATTTGGGATGGCCATTCGATGATGAGCGCCTTCGTCAGGCGAGTGCGTTCATCACCGAAGCGAAATCTGCCTATCAGGCGGCTGAATTCGAAGTTCAGACCACAAGATTTGCAACCTCGCCATTCGGATTGATATTGGGTGACAGGCTCCAGGAAGAGATCCTTGATTACGCCACAAGTTTGGAAGAAGTATTGATCGCTGGTGGTTTTGATTACGTTTCAATCGGCCCGGCATCGCCCAATATTCCCAGAAGCTATGAGGTAATTGAGCAGGTTTTAAAAAATACTGAATCTATTTTTACTGCCGGGATCATCTCATCAACTCAACATGAGATCGATTTAGCGGCGATCAAAGCATGTGCACGGGTTATCAAGAGTTGTGCCGGGATCTCGCCGGACGGTTTCACCAACTTGCGATTTGCTGCCCTGGCGAACGTGCCACCGGGAGCACCTTTCTTCCCTGCTGCATATCATCAGCGGGGAACAGCTCCTGCTTTTTCGATCGCCACCGAGGCTGCTGACCTGGCAGTCTCTGCTTTTAAGCAGATGATCGATCTGGATGATGGTCGCCAGCGGCTAATAAAGATTATTGAAACACATGCAAATAAAATTACCCATGTGGGAAATGAACTGACCAAGCAGACAAGGGTTAAGTTTACGGGGATCGATTTCACTTTAGCCCCCTTCCCACAACCCGAAAAGTCAATTGGGACCGCCATCGAGCAGTTGAGTGGGGTGCCATTCGGAACACCGGGCACGCTGGCTGCGGTAGGGATACTGGCAGATGCACTCTCTGAGAGGCGATTCCAACAGGTGGGATTTAATGGGATCATGCTCCCCATCCTGGAAGATTCTATCTTGGCGCAGCGCGTCTCAGAAGGATGTGTAGCGATCTCAGACTTGCTTCTTTATTCCGCGGTGTGCGGAACAGGATTGGACACAATCCCTCTGGCAGGTGATGTTTCTGTCGATCAGTTGTACGCCCTTTTGCTTGACCTGGCGATACTATCGCAACGGGTGGGTAAACCGCTCACGGCGCGGTTAATGCCAGTTCCAGGCAGGGAAGTTGGAGAGCTGACGGAATTCAAATTTGAATATTTTGCCAACACCTGCATCATGAACATCGAAGATCACCCACTCACCGGTGTTCTGGCTGGAAACAAGGCGTTCAAAGTCAATAACATAAAATCTTAGTGGTGTTTCCAGGAAAGAGAACATGTCATTCCGCTTATTGTCCGTCATTGGTTTGCTGGCATTTTTTATCAGTGCATGCCAAGCAGGATCAATTGTTAAAGATCAACCCTCGCGGCCAACTGTAACATCTACACAATCTCCTGTCCCAACACAAATCCCAACTAAGACGTTAGCTGCCACTCCGACAACGGTGATAACGCCAACGAAAACTGCAACCCAAGAAGTTACGCCCTCTCCCACTGCGGGTGAGGAAGAAAGCACTACAGATGCAAAGATCGTAAAAATCCAAGCTGATGATGGCTTGAGCCTGGTGGGCACTTTTTACGATCCTGATGATGAAACTTCTCCTGTGCCAGGAGTGATATTACTGCACATGTTATGGGGCGATAGAAGCTCCTGGGAGAATTTTGCTAATCAGCTGAGTGATGCCGGTTATGCAGTCTTGGCGATGGACTTTCGCGGTCATGGTGAAACTGGGGGGGATGTGGATTGGGATAAAGCTGTGCAGGATATGGGACAAATTTTAGATTATCTCAAAGAAATGGAATCTGTAGATAATCAACGCATGGTGATCATCGGTGCAAGTATCGGAGCTAATATAGCACTAACCGCTGCGGCCTTTGAGCCGGATGTGAGCACGGTAGTCCTGCTTTCACCAGGGGGTGACTATGCTGGGGTTAAGACGCGCGACCCCATGCTCGCTTATGGTGAGCGACCCGTATTGATCGCTGCCAGCGATGAGGATACATATGCCGCAGAATCCTCTGTCAGGCTGGAAAAATTAGCAGTGGGAGAAGCTGAGCTGATCATGTATGAAGGATCGGGGCATGGGACGGTTATGCTCGATCGGGAACCAGATTTGCCAGAATTGATCATCGCCTGGCTGGATGACCATCTCCAATAAGTGGGTAGTTCACTCCATATCGTTGTCGTTGACGGATCAGATTATTCTTCGCTGCGCCAGTATTCTTTCCCACCGGATGACCTGGCTAAAATCCCTGCGCCGATCAGCTCCCGGCGCAATGTTGCTAGTATCTGGATGGTATTTTTCCAGGATTTCGTTCACTTGGCGCTCGTTGTAGCGAGTACCCAACTCAAAATCCTGGCTGATGTAACCTAAGATCGCCTCTAACTTCTTGCGCTGTGCTGGGATGGTCTTCAGCTGACCATCAGGTAAAGAGTAGTAGCTGACCACCTTCCTGTCGTAGGCGTCCAAATCCACGTCCACAGCTATAGCGGACAGATTTTCCTTGGATAACAGATGTTGAGCCATCGCCTCCAATGTTTTGTTTTCGAATTGGTAGATATTGTAATAACTCATCGCTTTGGCGCTGACCAGTCCAGCTTCAGATAATTTTGAAAGGTGATGTGAAACGGTCGAGGGTCTCAAATTGAGCATCACCGCTAATTGCTCAACACTCAGATCTTCTTGAGCCAGGAGGCCTAAAATCTTCAGCCGATTGGCGTCCGCAAGAGATTTGAAGAACTTCAATACCTCATCCGCAATTTTTTCTTCTTCACTGATCATGGTTTTCCATCTTGATGTTAATTAATTTCTTCAGGCAAACAACAAATTCCATACAACTAATTCGATAATTATCGAATTAGTTGTACCAGAATTGATTTATCTGTCAATTGATCGACTATCTAGTTTGGTAAAAGTCGACAGAATTCGGGTTGAAATGGTTCGTCAGTTGCAGAATTGGCTGAGGAATTGACCTGTGTACGATTTGCGCACGCTGCAAACCTCCTCTGGTGTGCCAGTAGCAACGATCTCCCCACCTCTATCGCCTCCCTCAGGACCCAAATCGATGATGTGATCAGAAACCTTGATGATATCGAGGTTGTGTTCGATGATCACAACGCTGTTACCAGCATCAACCAACCGGTGCAGAACTTCGATGAGTTTGTGGACATCGGCTGCGTGTAATCCAACTGAAGGCTCATCCAGAACGTACATGGTGCTGCCGGTCGATCGCTTGGACAACTCGCGGGACAACTTGACTCGCTGCGCTTCTCCACCGGAAAGAGTCGGCGCTGGTTGTCCAATGCGAATATACCCCAAACCGACATCCTGCAGGGTTTGCAATTTCTTGATCATGGCTGGAAATGCGGCAAATACTTCGGCTGCGGTATCCACGGTCATATCCAGCACATCCGCGATATTGTATTCTTTGAAACGTACTTGCAGGGTTTCTCTGTTGTAACGCGTGCCATGACAGACGTCACAGGGAACATATATATCTGGCAGGAACTGCATTTCGATGCGCAGCTGACCTTGTCCCTGGCATGCTTCGCAGCGTCCCCCGCGCACATTGAACGAGAATCGACCCATCTTGTAGCCGCGGATCTTACTCTCTGGCAATTCAGCAAACAATTTTCGGATATGGTCAAACAATCCGGTATAAGTACCTGGATTCGAGCGCGGTGTCCTGCCAATTGGGGATTGGTCGATGTTGATGATCTTATCGAGATGTTGGACCCCCTCCAGATGATCATAGTCTCCAGGGAGCATGCGAGAGCGATGCAGCTGGCGCGCCAGAGCTTTATAAAGGACTTCTACCATCAGGCTTGATTTACCCGATCCGGATACCCCGGTGATACAGACCAGCTTGGCGAGAGGAATGTGAACATCGATATTTTTGAGGTTGTTTTGACGGGCACCGATCACAGAAAGGGTTTGCCCGTTGCCAGATCGACGTTCTGTTGGGACAGGGATTCTCTCGCGACCGGTCAGGTAAGCGGCGGTCAGAGACTTGCGTGATTTTAAGATCTTCTCCACAGGACCTTCGGCGACCACTTCACCGCCTTGTTCTCCAGCGGCGGGTCCGAGATCGATGATCCAATCCGCACGGCGGATCGTCTCTTCGTCGTGTTCGACGACCAGCACGGTATTTCCAATATCTCGCAAGCCCTCCAGCGTGTTGAGTAATCGTGCGTTGTCGCGGTGGTGCAGCCCAATTGATGGCTCATCCAGGACGTATAGCACGCCCATCAAACGCGAGCCGATCTGGGTCGCTAAACGGATGCGTTGAGCTTCACCCCCTGATAACGTGGCTGCCGTACGATCAAGAGTCAGATAATCCAGACCAACATCGACCAGGAAACCGAGACGATCGATGATCTCTTTCAGGATGCGCGAAGCGATGACTTTCTGCGTTTGATTAAACTTTGTTTTGTCCCCAGATAAATTCTTGATCCAGCTCAATGTTCGCTGGACAGGCCACCTGGTGATGGTGACAATGTTCTCATCGTCAACAGTTACCGCCAGGGCTTCCGGCCGCAATCTTGCGCCATTACAGGTTGGGCAGTTGCTCTCACTCATGTATTCGGATATTTTTTCGCGCATATATTCCGAGTTGGTCTCGTTGTACCGTCGATGGAGATTACTTATAACGCCTTCAAAAGGGGTCCGGAAGGTCGCCTGACGCCCGTGGCGGTTGCGGTAGTGAACGGTGACTTCATTTCCATTGGTACCATGCAGGATTACTTCCAGCTTCTCAGGAGAGATGGTACGGACCGGAGCATCCAGATCGATCTCGTAATCGCGAGCAGCTGCTTCAAGTGTCTGCCAGTAGTAGCCACCCTCCTCCTTTGGACCGCTCCACTCGGAAATGGCGATCGCTCCCTGGTTTAGCGAAAAATCTTTGTCGGGGATGAGCAGTTCAGGGTCGATCTCTAATTTGCCACCAAGACCCTGGCAATCGGGACAGGCTCCATGTGGTGTGTTGAAGGAGAACGTGCGCGGTTCGATCTCTGGCAAACTGACTCCATGTTCCGGGCAGGCTAGGTGCTCTGAGAAATATAGATCATGCGGTTCTTCCTGGTTAGTGATATCCTGGATGATCAGGTAACCGTCACCGAATTTCAGTGCTGTCTCGATAGAATCGGTCAATCGAGTGCGGAAATTCTCGGCTTCCTCAGGTTCGTCAGGATGGCGCATGATGATGCGATCAACAACCGCTTCTAGGTTGTGGTTCTTGTACCTGTCGAGGGTGATCTCCTGGTCGAGTTCATGTATTTCGCCGTCCACACGGGCACGCACGAAGCCAGATTTCTGGATTTCGTCTAAAACTGCCTGGTGAGTACCTTTACGCCCACGAACGATGGGAGATAATATTAATAAGCGTGATTTTTCGGGCAGAGTTACCACAGCATCAACGATCTCTTGTGCGGATTGGCGTTCAACTTCTTTCCCGCAAATGGGGCAGTGGGGGATTCCCACTCTGGCGTATAACAAGCGCAGATAATCGTAAACTTCGGTCACCGTGCCGACAGTAGAACGCGGGTTGTGGGAGACTCCTTTCTGATCGATGGATACGGCCGGTGATAACCCATCGATGTAATCGACATCGGGTTTGTCCATCTGCCCAAGGAACTGCCGGGCGTATGCAGAGAGCGATTCAACATATCGCCGCTGGCCTTCGGCGAATATGGTGTCAAACGCCAGGGAGGATTTCCCCGATCCAGAGAGACCAGTGATGACGACAAACTTATCACGCGGGATATCTACGGTGATGTTCTTAAGGTTGTGTACCCGTGCCCCGACAACGTGGATTGATTTGGATGAAGATTCTTTACTCATATTTTTAAGGTTTTCGATCCATCTTATGGATTATAGCACATATGTTTTATTTATCGATTTCAAATCCCCAGAAATTAGGGCAAACTTTTATTATACCAGTTTGGTATTCAACGAGATTTTTGTCATCTGAATACAAATTATCGCCTTTTGTAGTATGCCGGTATTACACTTTGCGGGTAAAATATTCACAATGAGGCGCGATGAGCTTTCTCGATAAATTGTCACAATTAATCTCACCTTCCAGTAGAACTGATGAAGCAGGATATTGGGTGTATGTGCGCTGTAATAAATGTGGGGAAAAGCTGCGCACGAGGGTCAATCTATATAACGACTTAAGTATTGAATATGACGATCGAGGGAATGCAGCCTCATATTTCTGCCGTAAGACGGTGGTCGGCAGCAAGGGATGTTTCCAACGCCTCGATTTGGTGTTGAAATTCGATAGCAAGCGGAAATTGATTGAGCGCGAAATATCCGGGGGGACTTTTATAGAGGAAGATGAATACTTCCAGGACGAACCATAAAATAATTCAATTCTGAATCAGAGTAGACGAGAAATTCCTTTTTGTAGGTTTACAAATTCTGATTTCAGAGATTCTTCGAACCCGTTCGGGTTCGAAGAATGACAGATCGGTTAAATATTAACCGGAAGTTCGTACAGCTCCACCAGGACACCCCCCGTGCTCTCCGGGTGGATAAATGCGTATTTTTGGTTGTCTTCCCCGCTTCTTGGCTGCTCATCGATGAGTCTGATCCCTTTGCTACTTAATTCCGCTAACATGCTCTCCAGGTCATCCACTTCAAAACAGACATGGTGCATACCTGGGCCCCGTTTAGCCAGGTAACGGGCGATACCTGATTTATCCGAAGTGGGCATTACTAATTCAACTTTGCTCTCCCCAGTTGGTAGGAAGGCAATGGAGACATTTTGTTCGGGAACATCCTTTACCTGAGCGAGCTGCATACCCAAGCAGTCTCGCCAGAATACGAGAGCGGAATCGAGGTCATCAACGACGATGGCGATGTGATTGATCTTACTTATCTCTGGCATAGAAATTCGGTATTAAATCCAGGCTGGCGGTTGATACTCACCCCATACTTGACGCAGGGAGCGGCATATCTCGCCCAATGTGACATCACTCTCGACACATTTGATGAAAAGCGGCATCAGTTTCCTCTTGCTCCGCACCGCAGAATCTAACTGTGAGAGTAAGTCATTGACAAGCTGGCTGTCACGCCGGGCACGCAGATTCTCTAGGCGCTGGCATTGCTTGGTCTCGATTGCCGGATCGACAGATAATCGTTCAAGATCAAGTTTTTCATCCACCTTGAACGCATTGACTCCAACCACGATCTGTTGATCACTTTCCAATTGCTGTTGGAATCGGTAAGCTGATTCATGGATCTCGCGCTGTATATAGCCTTGCTCTATGGCAGCCAAGGCTCCGCCCAACTCTTCGATTCTCTGCAGATAAACCTGGGCGCGTTTCTCTATCTCATCGGTAAGGTATTCAACCAGGTACGATCCAGCCAGTGGATCAACACTGTCCCCGACACCAGATTCGTGCGCGATGACCTGTTGTGTGCGTAGAGCCAGGTGGACCGCTTTTTCTGTTGGCAGGCCCAGTGCTTCGTCCATGCTGTTTGTGTGCAGGGATTGCGTCCCGCCCATGACAGCAGCCAAGGCTTGAATCGCGACCCGCACCGCGTTGTTCTCTGGTTGTTGAGCGGTTAGCGTTGACCCGCCGGTTTGTGTATGGAACCGCAGGGTCATTGCGGATGGATCGCTGGCTTCGAATCGTTCGCTCATCAGGCGTGCCCAAAGCCGGCGTGCTGCACGAAATTTGGCAACTTCTTCCAGAAAATTGTTGTGAGCGTTAAAAAAGAATGATAGCTGTTTGGCAAAATCATTGATTTCTAAACCGGCAGCCAGAGCAGCTTCTACATAAGCGATCGCGTTAGCCATCGTAAATGCGACTTCTTGCACAGCGGTTGAACCTGCCTCGCGGATGTGGTAGCCG
>JBFFIU010000056.1:0-14433 GCA_041556275.1 Anaerolineales bacterium
CGGAGCTGTTTTTGGATCGAGTAGAGTTGATAAACTATGTGAAAGCGAGGGTTCTGTTTAGGCCAATAATCTACAGCTGTTTCGACTTCAAGAAAATCGAACCCGAAATCATCGCGCAGCGTCTGGCAGGCATCGACGATGCGGTCTGAGGGGAGAATCAAAGTAATTTGACCACGGAATTCCTCAGCACGGGCATCAAAACGTTCTTTTAATGCTGTTACCGCAGGTTGAAGTTCTTCGTTCATATCATCACCAATAAGTTTTTCGGTTAGGCCCAAGTTTTCAAGCTTTCACCACGCACCTTCTCGTGCAGTGTCAAGATGCCATGCACCAGGGCTTCCGGTCTTGGCGGACATCCAGCCACATAGACATCGACTGGCATGATCTCGTCTACACCCTGCACGATGGCATAGTTGTTAAATATACCGCCGCACGATGCACAATCACCCATAGAAACGACCCACTTGGGTTCTGGCATCTGGTCATAGAGCAAACGCAAAACGGGAGCCATTTTGCGTGTGACCCGGCCAGAGATGATCATAAGGTCTGATTGGCGCGGCGTGGCCCGCATCAGCTCCATTCCGAAGCGGCTCATATCATGTTTGGCTGCTTGACCTGCCATCATTTCGATCGCACAACATGCCAGACCAAATAGCATAGGCCACATAGCATATGTGCGCGCCCAATTCACAGCTTGCTCTAATCGCATTGTAGCGAAACCCAGATTTGCAGCTTTTTGTTCTATTCCCATTCCAGTGCTCCTTTCTTCCACGCGTAAACATACCCAACCAATAAAATTAATATGAAGATGAGCATTTCGATTAAACCGAATAATCCCAGCTGGCGAAAAACAACTGCCCATGGGAAGAAAAATATTAATTCAATGTCAAAAAGTATGAATAAGACAGCTACGAGATAAAACCGAACTGGAATCCGGCGCGTCCCTGGTCCGATAGGTGTCATGCCAGATTCATATGGTTGCGATTTGCGCGCTGTTGGCCGACGAGGTCCAAAAGCATGCCCAAGCACAACAACAAATCCTGCTAATAAGATTGCTAAAATGAATAAAATTGCTAGAGGAAGATACTGATTAAACATAAGTCAACCTAGTTTAAGATAATAATATGGGGTGGTTCAACTCCCCAAACTATCCAGAAGCCCTGCCCAAGAGGGCCGAAAAAATTTAAGGACCACCACCCCAGATTCAAGATATTAAAAAAACTGAACTATCTTATCATAAGCTAAATTAGGTGTCAAATTTCACAAAGAAATTTACGCTTTACAAAGATGTTTCTAAATTAAATTCTAAAATACGAAAAATATAGATATTATCATTCTCATAAATCAGTTCAGCGTTTGGACAATTGGTAAAATGGTTTGACCTCACAGACCCGCGCAGATCATTAATATAAATATAAGATAATTCTTCCTCCTGGATCAGCTCCCAGAAATCAGGAGTGCAGCCTTTAATCTGGCTCGCCCGGGCGGCGACCGCGTTCACACCATGAACATAATCCTCTTCTCCCATTGGATAAAGTCCCGAAGGAAGCAAAGTCTCTCGCCCGGTCAATGGTGAGATCCACCAACCCCCATCTACACCCCGATAAATCCCGTACTGCCAGTGATTAACGTTAATGAAAAATCGAGCCCCCGCGGGGACATTAGCTTCGATCCAATTCACGGCCTCCAGATCGGCCTTAGTCGCCAGCACAGTTGCAGAATTTATCACCGAACGCGTTCCCCAAAACCCCCATCCGACCAAAGCGGCAAATAGCACAAACACAGCAGCTGTCTTCAATTGAACGAGCCTGGGGATCGGAGACCAATCAACAAGGCTGACAAATAATTCGGAGACGAGCAACCCGGTTGGCAGAAATAAAACGATGGCTGCATGATCTGGTCTAAAAGGAGCCACGTAGATCCCCCATGGCAAGCTGAACAAACTCAATGCAATTGCCCATAAACCAAAGGCTTGCGTTCGTTTGCGGAATAATGTGATCAGCAAGCCTGGGAGGGCAATAAAAATCAAGGCATGATTCCTGTTTGGTCCGAGTAAACGCCACAGATATGATAAATAATCCGGAAAATAAAATTCGTCAACTGCGTCTATGCTCAATTGGATGGCGCCAATTTCGACCCCTCCTTGAGCATAACCCCACATGCGGTAAAGCCAGGGTCCTGCCAATAACAAACCAGCCAGGGATGCGACGAAAAGAGGCAACCAGGTGTTCCAACGAAAGCCAGCATTCTGACGCCCATCCTGAATCAAATTTAGTGCACCCAAAATGATGAGGAATATCGCTAACAGGACAGCTGCATAGTAATGGGCCAATAGTATGCCTGCTGTGAATAGGATCAGTCTTGACAGGCGGGATTTGCTGGCACCCTTGTTTACAATATCCAATGCAGCTGCCATCGCCAAAGGAAGCAGAAGGATCCCAGTTAATAATGTATATCTTCCCCATGTCAGGTAATAAGCTGGCATGTGGGTCACAAAACCAACCAGGATAGCGCCTGCTGCTGCTCGACGCCAATCCGCCCAAAGCGCTATTCCTAACCGATAAACGGCCAGGGCAACACCCGCGTTGAGCACTTGACCCAGGATTAAGACTGCATTTTCAGAACTCAAGCGCCCAAAAAAGGAAAACACTGCAGCCAATGCATGAAATGCATAATGGTAGAAAAATGGCACGGGCATATAGGGTTCAAAAGTTTCTGGGATCCCCCCATTCGCTAAAAACAAATTAACTATCTGGACATGGTGGATCGAATCCACCCAAACCGGCAGTACTAGGTTGCGAATCTGGTAAAACCGCCAGAAGAGGAGGAAGAAGAAGATCAGTGCCAAGACTGAGTAACGAAGGTAATCTTGTCTGAGAACCCCACCAAAGATCGGGTGAATAGCGTCATTATTCGATGGGACATCTCCAGTTTCAAGTGAATCTTTCCCATAGAAAAACTTTCTTTCTCTCCATCTACTACGTAATTGCCATATTGCGAGTGGAATGAGGGCTAAATATAAAGCGATCAATCCCAGTGAAGTTACATCCCATCCAATTAGGTAGGCAAACAGAGCCATCAGTGCGGTGAGGGATATGCTCAATCCAATCGCTTCAGCTAGCCTTTCAAAGATTCCTTGATCAGGTTCCCAAAATAAAGACAGCCAGGCAATGCCTGGCAGAAAGAGTACCGCAATCCCAGCGATAAGGGCCAATGCTCCGTTAAGGATAAAAGTCATTTAAGCAAAATAATCACGCAGATGACGGCTACGGGTTGGGTGCCTTAATTTTCGCAGCGCTTTGGCCTCAATCTGGCGTACACGTTCGCGCGTGACTTTGAAATGTTGGCCAACCTCTTCAAGTGTGTGATCCTTGCCATCAACCAAACCAAATCGCAATTCCAGCACTTCTCGTTCGCGATCAGATAGAACAGCTAACGCATTTTTCACCTGCTCGCGCAGCATCTCGCGCGCGGCAGCATCCATTGGTTCTAGCGCATCTTGATCTTCGATAAAATCTCCTAACTGGCTGCTATCTTCAGTCCCAACCGGGCTTTCCAGAGACATTGGTTCTTCTGAGGCGCGCATTATTCGGCCTACCTTGTTGGCAGCTCGCATCCAGCGTCGGCGTACATCCAATGGCACTGGAGTTCCTTCTGAACGAGCTCGCAAGATAACCTGAACATCTTCCGGGTCAAGAAATCCTGCCTCCACAGCCAATTCATCACTGTTTGGTTCGCGACCTAACTGCTGAACTAAATGACGCTGAGCGCGCAATAACCTGTTAATCGATTCAAAAACATGAACTGGTATGCGAATTGTACGGGCTTGATCAGCTATCGAACGGCTTATGGATTGACGAATCCACCAGGTAGCATAGGTGCTGAACTTATACCCACGCGTCGGATCGAATTTAGTTACGGCCCGTAGTAAGCCGATATTGCCTTCTTGGATCAGGTCCAAGAAAGAGCTTCCCCGACCGATATAGCGTTTGGCTACGCTTACGACCAGGCGCAGATTTGCCCGGATTATTGCGTTATGAGCATCCTGAGACCGATGCTTGGCATTTTCAACCTCGGCTTGAAGTATCGCGTCATCCGGCAGATTACGATTGAAGGTTCTTTTAGGCGGCAAATTTTTGTGGCTGCTGAGATATGTGTCCAGATAATCTACAATCGGATCGGGAAACAAATAGAGACAAACAAACACATTAAAAGCGTTTCGAGCTACACCATCCCACAATGAGTCTTTGCCCCATAATCCGTTATCCAAATATGCATGCAGGTAAGATGGCGTATCAGAAGCCCAGGTCTGGCGCAACATTTGAGATTCGCCAAGCATGAGCCTTAAATCTGGAAGATCAAAACCTAAACGATTCGTATCTTCCACCACCCGCTTCCAAGTGGTGAATAACTCCTCATATAAAGCCTTGTATATACCTCGTGGGAGCGAATCACCTTCACGGATGAGGGGGTGTTGGCGGGTGAGCGATTCAATACGACGGGCTGCCTCCATCTGAGTAGACAACCAGAATTCCTGATCCGGGTTGAGAAGATCGATCCCACCGATCTCCTTGAGGTACAGTCTGACAGGGTCATCACTTAATTCAACAACTAATTTAGGATCCTTCAACATCTCCTGTGGTTTATCCTTGGAGATCTCCTCAAGATCTTTCTCCTCTCTGCTCAGCGTATCATCATCTGGCTCTCCTTCTTCATCTAAGCCAGATTGGGAGAGGATTTCGGTGACCTCGTTGATAGGCAGGGCAACCTCTTTCAAATCCCGAGGATCTTGTTCCAGATTTTCTTGCTCAGAAGTGGTTATTTGTGCCCCTTCTTGTGGTTCAGATTTTTGAGCCAATTAAAACCTCCAACCCCTATTGGATCATATGACTTGTATATAAACCCAGAGCTCGATCGAGGCGACTTCGGGCAGTGATATACTGCACCATTGTCTTCTGGTATTCGGCGACGCTGGTTTCAGGTCTTCCTTGAGCCTCTTCCATGAGATACCTGAGGTGATCGATCTGCTGAAATAAGCGCCGCTGGCGAAGCACGATCAAAGCTCGCAAAAGATCCTCAAGCACTTTATCTTCATTAGGATCTAATTTCTCTGTCTGCACAAGTAATCGATCGGCGAGTTCCATGAGATGTAATGTGAGACTATTTTGAACAAATATATTCGGCTCTGTACGATCTTGCTTTAATGAATCATCGATCAATTGCAGCAGAATCTGATGGTCAGCCGATTGAAAATCATCCACAGACAGCCGGCTGAGCCCATTCTCCAATAGGGCGCGATCCACCAGGTAAACCAGGTCAGGTCGCCGTAACAGAACGCTCAAACAGTGGGCTTCCAGCAAATCCGAAGTTGCATGTATCGGAACTTCTTCTCTGACGGGTTTTTCACTCTGTTCAGGAGGATGGAATGATCTCTGTCGGGATGGCTTGCGACCTGAACCGATTGCCACTGCATCAAGAAATACTCGCTCGTCAACTTTTAAGAAGCGAGCCAGCCGCTGGCGGTATGCTTCCCGCTCGACAGGATCACGCACATCCGAAATAAGCGGCAAAACCTGGCGAGCAATCTCGGATTTCACCTTCGGATCTTCGAGATCCTGGTCTTTCGCCAGGGTTTCCATGACATGCAGGACGATCGGCCGCGCTTCGGAGACAATTCTTTCCCACTCCCCAGGCTCGGCTGCGACAACCTCATCCGGATCAAGACCATCGGGTAAAGTCGTCACCCGGATATCCGCTTTCAGACGCGCCTCGCTGCCCAACAGCCCGCGCGCATTAAAAACCGGATCTGCTTCTCGGTCAAGAGCCTGACGAGCGACTTCCACGCCGCGTATGGTGGCCTTATCGCCAGCTGCATCAGCATCCAAAGCCAAGATCATTCGCCTGGAGAAACGCTTTAGCAAACGCAATTGGTGTTCTGTAAGCGCAGTTCCCATCGGAGAAACAGCGTTAGTGAAGCCTTCTTGATGCAATGCGATCACATCCAGATAACCTTCCACGATCACAACCTGATCTTGTTCACGAATCCCCTTGCGAGCTCGATCTAAACCATAGAGTATGCGCCCTTTATCAAATAAATCAGTTTGCGGAGAATTCAAGAACTTCGGTACATCCTCAGGATTGACAATCCTGGCACCAAAACCCGCCATGCGCCCACGTTCATCGCGGATTGGGAACATGATCCGGTGGCGGAAGCGATCATAAATCCCAGCCCCATCTTCGCTCTCCCTTTCTGTGACCAAGCCAACCGCGATTAAATCAGCCTCCTGGTACCCCTTGGCCTTAAAATGAGTGAGGCCTGCCTCCCAAGAATCCGGCGCGTATCCCAGACCAAATGCCTCAATCGTTTCATCTTTAAGTGCACGTTCCTGGTGCAAGTAATCCAAGACAGATTTTCCGGCTGGAGTGTTGAATAAGTTATGACGATAATACGCTACTGCGATTTCAAGTAATGCTCTTAAGTGCTCGTGTTCTTCAACAGCTGTCTGCTGTTCTGGTGTCAATGATTCCAGTTCAACGCCAGCCCGATCGGCAAGATATCGTAATGCCTCACTGAAATCCCAGCCTTCCTTCTTCATCACGAAGCCGAAGATGTCGCCGCCCTCGTTGCATTGTCCAAAACAGCGCCAGGTTCCAGTCTCTGGGAAAACCACAAATGCTGGAGTCCGTGTATTGCTGTGAAAGGGACAAAAACCTGTATAGTTTTTCCCCGAACGACGCAGTTGCACTGTCTCGGAGACCAGATCAGCGATATCGATCCGTATCTTTATCTCATCTATTGTGGACATTGCAGTTAGATCTTCACTTCATTTAGCGAATATTTCTTTTTATGTCCGGGTCGGCGCATGGAATTGATTTCACATATCGGGATTCCAGACCAATAACCTTCCCGTTTTTCTGGGGGGTTAAATTATACCAGTTGAACATGGGTTGAACTTATCATAAGAAATATGGGTGAAGCCAATCTGACGATCTCGTTTAGAAATCCATAAACTATTATAATGACCTTGATATGGAATCTTCAATTCAACTCGAACCTTTCATTTCTGTAGATGTCGAGACAGCAGGTCCGAGCCCCGGTCAATATTCTCTTCTCTCAATCGGCGCCTGTACGATTAGCAGTCCCCAGCAGACATTTTATGTCGAACTGCAACCTTTAAATGATTTGATGCAGCCAGAAGCTTATGCCATTCATGGACTTTCGCTCGAGGAATTGAGGCAGCAGGGTGTTCCACCTAAGGTGGCTATGGAACGATTCGATGCCTGGTTACTGGATGTCCTGCCTGAAGGTTCGGCTCCCATATTCCTCGCCTTTAATGCACCTTTTGACTGGTCGTTCGTAAACGAATACTTTCACAGATATCTTGGGCGAAACCCATTTGGTCATGCAGCACTTGATATCAAAGCATTCTACATGGGCGTTACTGGCTCGTCCTGGCAAGACACAAACATGCGCAATGTCTCCAATAAATATTTAGCGGGGCGTAAAATCAGCCACAACGCTCTTGAAGATGCCCTTGACCAGGCCAAGATCTTCCTAGGATTGCTCCGCCAGTCCAGACAATTACCGGATCTGTAACAAAATCAATTTAATATCGTATTCTAGTTTGACTCTATTAGAGAGTTATCTGCTTTTACTCATTTAAGCATCTGAGAAAAGGCGACTTAATTTTTCGTCAATTAGCTCGATTTATGATCGATCAAAAATTCATCCACACCAGGCATATTCTTATAAGAGGAGACCATAGCAATGGCTGAAAATTACCCTTCCAGAGCTTCCAATGAACTGACCCAAATCATTGAATCCGCCAATCGGCTGGGAGTTGAGATAAGCGAGGCGGAAGCCTTGCAATGGCTGAGTGCCATGGCTGTCGAATCCGACTCTGAAATTTCGATGGACCTGGAGACCGGAGTCTTCGGCCACAAAGTCGTGATGCTGGATTTCAGCCCAGCCGACCTTGCTAGATTCCGGGAGATCGGTCGCCTGGTCGAGTTTAAGGATCAACCAGGTCTCGTGGAAACCGCCCTTGCCCTGTCAGGCTCTTCTGCCCAATCGAAGATTCAAACCTTTCCTGGTGATTGTGACTATTTCGAGCGGGTCAACATAATCGCCGATACTCGGGAAGATGCCTGCCAGATTTTGGCGCGTATAATGCGCCAGAAAGCATTGGATACACTCAAAGGACCCACTTACCAGCTAATTGAGGTTAAATTTGGTTCCTACCCCTTCGATATACTCAAGGAGGATAAATTAATGAAGATGGGGACACCGATTTCGTGGTCAGCCCCGGAGATCAAGGAAGGAAAAATTGAAGCCTTCCGTCCTGATGGAACACGGGTTACAGTTCTGTGGGAAGAGGCAGCAGCCGATCCTGGATGGTGCAAGTTGGATTGGGTTATCGCTGATCCCAAACGTGGGCAACTGGCCAACGCCAGTAATATGTTGGATGTCACCTGGGAAGCTCCGGATGGAAGCATCACTCCCCTTGATAATTACTTAGATGCATATTTCCAGGAAGTTTATCTTGAAGCCGAATCAGTCCCCATTTTCTCTAAATTAATGAAGCATGCCTCACCAGATGCCCTTGATGAGTACGTTTTCCAGCTGGAGAAAGAAGTCAACAAGTACCTGACCAAAGATATCAACTATGGGAAAGCTGCCAAGCGCATGTACAACGTTTTTCGTTTGACAGGGCGCTACGAAGAGGCAGCATACTTGCGTGAGCTGTTCGATGAACCGACAACCATGCTATACCAAGTTTGGTCTTTGATCCGCACCATCGACGACAGTTTCTCGCCAGGTTCAGCGATCTCGATGGATGTCGTCCTGTCTCATGCGGACGAGCTGATTATTTCTGTGATCACTGCTTTAGAAGGAGATCAGGAAACGGAGATCGTCCGCCGCCTGCTGAAATTGCGGGACAGCATGACTCGCCAGGAGACAACCGATGAACTTTCTGCTGAAACAGAGGCAGCCCGTGAGCATGTGATCAATATCGTCAACAATTTCTTTTACGAGAAGATGAATTCGATCCCCACGATCAAAGCCTACATGGATGATTTTCAGAACAAAAAGGCCTGATGCTCAGCAGAATTGGACAAATTTATCGTTGGCTTGCATCCAACCCCTCATTAGAACCCTTCTAACTTTGACAAATCCGCCACCCCTTCGGCCAGGAGGGCGATACGCTGTAATAATCCCAGGCGGTTTTGTTGGGTTGCCGGATCCTCGGTCATCACCAATACCTCGTCGAAGAAGCGATCAATGGAAGGGATCATCGGCAGGAACGCATTCAGGAAGTCGTCCACTGAACCCGTAGAGCGATCCTTACCCTCAGCAGTATTAAGGGAACGATAAAGATCCTCCTCAGCAGGTTCACTGAAAAAGTCTGGATTCACCGGGAAATGCTCCGAGAGGTCGCGCGTGATGCGCACGCAGCGCGCATATGCCGGCAAAATTGTGCGCCAATCCTCCCGCTTTACCCAATCACTCAAAGCCTTCACCGCCCGCGCCGCGCTCGTTGGGTTATACCCCTGGGCTGTCAATACAGCATCGACGACATCATAGCGATAGCCCGCTTCGAGCAGCAAGTTGCGCTGTCTTTCGATGATGAACCTCAGGCAGGTCAACTGGCTCTCATTATCCATCTCCTGAGGCAGGTGCCCAGCCGCGGCTTTGATCGCGGAGCGCAAATCAAATTCCATCTCCCAGGCGATCAAATTTCCAACGACACCTAGCGCAGCCCGCCTTTGCCCAAATGGATCCCTTGCCCCTGTGGGTGCCAGACCAACGGCAAACAGGCCAGCCAGGGTATCCAGTCGATCTGCCAATCCTACCGCCACTCCCGGAAGAGTTTCAGGAAGGATGTCCCCGGCGTACCGGGGCAGGTAGTGCTCGAAGATAGCCTGCGCCACCGCTTCAGGTTCACCGGAATTGAGCGCATAGTAACGACCCATGATCCCCTGCAAAGAAGTCATCTCGACGACCATCTGGGTGACCAAGTCCGCTTTACTCAGTTCAACAGCTCGCTGGGAGACCTGCAGCTGGCCTTCAGTCAAGCCAATCTGGGGGGCGAGATCGGCTAACAGAGCTCGCATGCGGTGCGTCTTAGCCAACATAGAGCCCAAATCGGTTTGGAAGATCAGGGTGTCAAGTTGAGGTAGATAAGCCTCAAGGGGAGCTTTCATATCTTCGCGAACAAAGAAATCGGCATCGGCAAATCGGGCGCGAATGACGTGCTCATTGCCCTCAACCACCAAATCCATTTGTTGTGTGCGGTCATTCTCGCCCCGGTTGCTGATAGCAATAAAATAAGGCAGCAGCGATCCGTTACTCTCGACTGGGAAATAGCGTTGATGCTTGGTCATAACTGAAATCAGCACCTCGCGCGGCAACTCGAGATGATCTTTATCAAAGGAGCCGCGTACACCCAAGGGCGCTTCAACCAGATTAGTGACCTCTTGCAGGAGATCAGGATTGACCACTGCCGATCCATTTATTTCGGAAGCCAGATTACCAACCTGCTCGCTTATGCGATCTCGGCGCTCTTTTGCATCCAGGATAATGCCCTGCTCAGCGAGGGCGCTAAAGTAATTTTCCGGGGTCTTTACTTCAAAAAGATCAGGTTTAACAAACCGTAAGCCACGGGTGATATTCCCTGCACGAAGGTCAGCATATTCGAACGGTATGATTTGATCATCAAAAAGAGCCACCAGCCAACGAATGGGGCGCGAGAAGAGAACATCGCTGCTGTTCCAACGCATAGCTTTATCGAAGCGTATGGAGGCGATCAATTGCGGCAGCTTTTCCGCCAGGACTTCGATCGCTGAGCGGCCTACAGATCTTGTAAGTGCAACTGCATATTGGCCGCCGTCCAGCTCGCGCACCTCTAAATCGTCAACCTGAACGCCCTTGCTGCGCGCAAAACCCTGGGCCGCAGGAGTCGGCTGCCCCTGGTCATCGAAGGCACGTTCGGCAGGAGGTCCCTTAATGATCTCTTCTTGATCCGCCTGGCGGGGGGCGAGATCATCAACGCTCACCACCAGCCGTCGCGGTGTACCCATCATGCGCATCTCACCATAGGTCAAGCGCACCTCATTCAAAAGAAGGGGGAAACGCTCATTTAACAGTCCCAAGGCTCGATCCAGGTCTGCCGCGGGAAGCTCCTCTATGCCGATCTCCAGCAGAAATTGAGCCGCGTCGGTGACCTCCTTCTGCGAGGTGACCGCAGCTTCACGATCGCTTTCGCTGGTCTTCACGCTGACCGGAGCACCAACACCCTCCTCAAGCCAGGGGTACTCAAGACGCTGTCGACCCTCCAGGTAAGCTTCAGAAATCTCTCTTGATAAATCTCGCATGCGTCCAAAATATGCCTGACGCTCGGTGACGCCAATTGCGCCGCGCGTATCGAGCACATTGAATGAGTGCGAACACTTCAATAGATAGTCATATGCCGGCAACACCAATCCCTGTTTAAGCGCACTGACAGCTTCGGCCTCAAACAATTCATACATCTTCAGCAAGCGGTCGATATCCGCCACTTCGAAGTAATACTTGCTGTGCTCTTGTTCCGCCTGGAGGTTTACATCCCCCGCGGTCAGGTTCCGCTGCGCTAATCTGCTCTCCTCTTGGATGGTGTTCCAGCGGATGTCTTGAAAACCATGCACTCGCTGCAATGCAATTGCGATCCGATCCAAACCGTAGGTGATCTCAACGGATACCGGATCGAGGTTTATCCCACCGGCCTGCTGCATGTAGGTGAATTGGGTGATCTCCTGCCCATCGAGCCACACTTCCCAGCCCAATCCCCAGGCTCCGACAGCAGGCTGCTCCCAGTTGTCCTCCACGAAGCGGATATCATGTTTCTGGGGGTCGATGCCGATCGCCTGCAGGGAATTCAAATAGATCTCTTGTGGATTGCCAGGGTCAGGCTTGAGGATCACCTGGAATTGGTAATGCTGCTGCATGCGGTTGGGATTTTCCCCGTACCGGCCATCATCCGGACGAATGCTGGGTTCGACATAGGCCACGTTCCAGGGTTCGGGACCGAGTACGCGCAGCAGAGTAGCTGGATTCATCGTCCCTGCACCGACCTGGCTGTAGTAAGGCTGCCAGATCAGGCATCCCAACTCTGCCCAAAACTCTTGCAGGGTCATGATAATTGATTGGAAATCATGCTTTTGAGTCATCATTAAAACCGTAAACCAAGCTATAGAATATTCACTGCTGAGAGCTCAACCAAGTTCATCTCAGCGCCCAAGAATTATAACCTGTGAAATCATTCTGTAGTTCTCTGCATGAACTGCAAATTGCCTCATGTAGCGCAGTTTCGCTACAAAAAACGGAGAGCATAGCTCTCCGTTGAATTGGTTGCTGTATTTGAAATTTATGCCCAGAATGGTATCGGTCTACGGGATCTCACCCGCCAGTTCTTGCTCGATCACCTGCTGGAACACTTCAAACGGCTGCGCTCCCACCACTGCGATGCCGTTGATGAAGAACGTTGGCGTTGAACGTACGCCCAGATTGGCCGCGAAATCAAAATCAGCCTGAACTTCTTCTTCATAACGACCGCTATCCAGGCATTCATTAAATTCTTCTGTGTCGATATCCAGTTGGCTGGCGTATTCCTGGTAAGCCTCGGTATTCAAGCCAAGCTCCATCCCGAATAATTTATCGTGATAATCCCAGAATGCATCTTGCTCGCGAGCACAGTTGGCTGCGATCGCAGCTGGTATGGCATTGGGGTGGATGGAGGTGAGCGGGAAATCACGATATACCAGACGAACCTCATTAGGGTAAGTCTCTAATAGCTGCTCAAACACTTCTGTGTGCCACCGCTGACAGTAAGGGCACTCATAATCGCTGAATTCAACGATCGTGATGGGTGCGTCTTCTGGACCAATCATGGGGTCATCATCGATGGGGATTTCGTAGCGCACAACCTGCGCGGTTTCGCTGGCAGCTTGTGGTTCCGGCTGAGCAGCAACTTCAGAGGTTTGTTGTTCGCTTTGATTATCAACTGCTTCAGTCTCAGAGATGCCAGGCAGCGGCACCCAACCGCGCAGCAGGAATCCGAGACCCAGCCCAACAACGAAGATCACCGGCATCACGAAGGCATAAATATGGATCCTGCGCAAAGTGATGGTGACCTCACCCGAGGATTTCTTGGGGGGCTCAATCTGTTCAGGTTCTTCTATTATTTGTTCCGTCTCAAAGGGTTCAGGAGATTGGTTTTCGTCAGTCATGATGAAAGTGATTATATCACCTGACGATCTTTATGGATTAAGACCAAATTAGACTTATGGGTAGGGCTCAGCGAGCAAGGCCTGGATGGCTGCCTCCGTCTCCTGATAGGCGCCCTCGCCAATGTGCTTATAGCGGATTTCGCCCCGCTTATCGATCAAATAGAGCGTCGGCCAATAACGATTATTGTACGCCCGCCAGGTTGCGCCCTCATTGTCCTGCGTCACCGGATAAGGTACATCCAATTCTTCAATCGCACTCTTCAAGGCATCCAGATCCTCTTCGTAACCGAATTCAGGGTAGTGATTGCCGATCAGGACCAGTCCTTGAGGGCTGAATTCTTGGTGCCACTCCCTCAACGAGGGGATCACGCGCTGGCAGTTAATTCAACCAAAGGTCCACATTTCGATCAATACGACCTGCCCTCGCAGCTCCGCCAGGCGCAGAGGTCGATCGGTGTTCAACCAGACTTCATTGGTCAGCTCCGCTGCGGAGCCGAGATTGGGTAGTTCGGGCATAGCAGTATCTTCTCGAACTGGTTGGGATGGAGATGTACGAGTTAGAGGAATGTCCTGGGTGATGCTGAGCTCGGGGTTCTGATTCCCCTGAGGATCGATCGCTAATCCTTCTATGTCTTGAGCACACCCGACCAGCGGAATGAATATCACCAATAATAAGAAGCGCCACATGATCTTTTCTTAGAATCACCGATGCACCGATCCGGTGAAATTGACGCTCATTGTATCAAGTGAACCTTACGAAAGAATTAAATCTGACGCACGAAATTCACTACAAAAATTGTTTTGTTAGATAGAGTTAACAAAGGAGATGAATCTAATCGGCTTGGCTTAACGCCGGGTGGGATTCGACCCGCTCTGGATCGGCTTGCTCCCCAGCTGAAGATTCCTCTTCATCCGGCATGACGTCGGGCAGTTCGTCTTCCACATTGCGCACGCGTGGGTTGAGATATCCAGCTGCCGCCACCAGGATGCTGAGCGCACCGATCACCATGAACATGAACCCCGTCCCTCGTCCTGGACCAACACCGATCAACTGCCCGACACTACCTGCTAATGCTCCGCCTTCAACCAGTAGCGGCCTGAAGACATTATCCGCCAACGGTCCAGCGACAATGTATGCCAGGGGAGTCATCGACATGGCGATCATCC
>JBFFIU010000057.1:0-14418 GCA_041556275.1 Anaerolineales bacterium
AAAGCCAGAAAAGTGGTCAATGTCTTGAAGCAAGCTGGGGCTGAAGTAACTTACTGTGAAGATGATGTGGGTCACAAATTAAGTTCGAGTTGTTTTCGAGGGTTAAACCATTACCTTGTCCGAGATTCTTGAATAGGGATAAATAAAATATGTCCTGGTAAATTTACCACCAGGACATATTTCTCTCCTTAGACTTGCCTCGAAGAGTAGAAATTTTCTAATTTAATCCGCTTGAAAATAAGCTAAAGACTCGATTCTCATATCATGTAATCGATCTCTCATTACTTGTGCGGCCTTTTGGGTCATCACGTAGCCAAATCTGCAATCATCCTCGAACTTTTCCATCAGCTCCTTCGTGTCGAAAGCAATTATTCGACATGGGGTCAGTGTCTTTGCACCAGCAGTTGCTATAAAGGGTGGCACCAATCCAGTCCAACCAAAAACATCTCCTGGGCTGACAGTGCTGACCACAATATCCTTTGTCTGCAGTTTTCGGGCGAATTGGTCTGATAATTTTTGTTCTACTTGCCTCTCAGGTAGTTCAAATATGATACCAACCGCGCCTTCGATTAACAGATAGAATTGATTTGTTTCTTCGTCTTCACGGAATAAGTAATGTCCTTCATCAAGGATCTCTTCATCTGCGAGCTTGGCCAGGTAAGTTATTTGCTCCATATCTAAACCGGAGAAAAACGGGTAGCGGCGGATCAATTCGGGCGAGACCATAAAGCCTCCTCTCTTGCTAATTATTAATATATTTTCGAATTTACTTCTTTAAGTACAGAGTCAGTTACATGAGGTATAACCGCGGCAACTGATGGAGTTGGCTGATCACAAAACTCCTCAATGTTGTCAACTTCTATTGCAAATATGGTTATCTCTTTTGGTAGACGGAAACCCAATCGTTGACCAGCTTCCAATGCAGTGACCAGGCTAGCATCATGAGGAGAAGCGCTGTGTTGAGTCGGGCTGATATCGATCAAATCCTGAAGATTCATCTTGTGGACTGTACCAGGATGACCGTTTGCATTTTGGAATGCGTCGATGAGAATCACTCGGTCATAACCGATCATAGATTCCATCAGTGATAAGCCTCCAACGCTTACCTCCTTAATATCGATGGGGGTGTCCACTGGCAGATTTCTGCGAACTTCTTCAGCCACGAGAACACCAACACCATCATCGGTTAGGATTGGATTCCCTAAACCTAAAACTAACGTTTTCATGCTTCTCAATTATTGGTAAATTGACTCAACCTTTCCACTTCATTTCTATCAGAGTCCCAAATGACAACTTCTAAGGGCATCTGACCGGGTAATGAATGGGTCGCGCACGACATGCAGGGATCGTAATTCCTGAATGCCATCTCGATGCGGTTTAACAGTCCATCAGTGATCACTGTTCCCTTAGTTATCAAAGTCTCGGCTGCTTTTTTGACCGACATAGTGATGGGAGCGTTGTTGTTGGTAGTCCCAACAATGAGATTCACCTTGGTCAAGATGCCATTTTCATCTGTCCAGTAATGGTGGGTCAAGGTGCCACGCGGTGCTTCTACGCTTCCAACACCTTCATCCGGGGTGTTGGTCACTATCGGTCGCACATCTTGCTCAATGATCTCCGGATCATTAGTTAGTTCCTGCATTCTCTCAGCTGCATAAAGCAGTTCTACCAATCGGGCCCAGTGTGTGGCCAGACGATAATGGACTGGCTCATAACGCCCATTAACTTTCTTACTGCCCAAAGTCTCATAAAACTTTTCGAAAGCTTCTTGAGCTTTGGGTGTAGCCATTCCATCGGAGGCATTCAATCGTGAGAGCGGAGTTGCGCAGTAGATGCCGCTCTCCATGCCATCGGTAAAACCATTCCAGCCAACATTTTTTAGATATGGGAATTTCAAGTAGGACCAGGATTCAACTCTTTCGGCAACATGGTCAGCATAGTCACGAGGGTGATATTTTGTGAATTCCTTGCCTTCCGGATCCGTAACCCTGATCATGCCGTCATAGAAATTGACATGGTTGTTCTCATCAACGGTGCCCATGTAATAGGTGCGGTGGGTGAATGTATCTGCAAGGATCAAATCCACATAGTCTTGGTTTGCAAGAACTATGTCATCAAAGACCTTGAGGCTGAAGAGAGCAAAATCGACGTTCTTTTGACAGATTTCTTTGAATTCTTCTTGTTCCTCTTTGGTTATAGCTTTACTCCATCCACCTGGGAGACCTGCCACAGGGTGCACACCGCGCCCTCCAACGATTTTTATGACATGATGGTTGCGAATGCGGGTGTCGATCACTTCTTTCCCAATCTCAACCCCAACTTTGTGGACGACTCCGAGGATATTGCGTTCAGCAGCGGGGGCGTCAGGACCAACTACGAAATCTGGTCCTCCTAGAGCGTAAAAGTGGGTCGTGTGGTCGGTAACGTAGAAGGCGTTGTAGAACATCTCACGCACTTTCTTTACCGCGGAAGAAGGTTCAACGTGAAACAATGCATCCAAAGCCTTGGTACCTGCCATATGGTGGGCTTCTGGGCAGACACCACAAATACGGTTGGTGATCCTGGGCATCTCTTCTGCTGGTCTGCCAACACAAAACTGCTCGAATCCACGTAATTCTGGAATCTGGAGGTAAGTATTTTCGACATCACCCTCTTCGTTCAAGAAGATCTCGATTTTTCCGTGGCCTTCAAGACGGGTGATCGGATCAATTGTTACTCGTTTCATTTCGTTTCTCCTCCATTTGCGCCATTACCATCTACTTTAACCCGTTTAAGCATTGAATGAGCCATGCTAAAGCGGTAAAAAGTGCCTGCTGGATCTGCGAGGGTATCCATTACAGCATTTATCTTTTCTTCTAACTCTTCTTCCTCTTCACCGGCTGCACCAACCCCGACAACCGAAGCGATAGCGGACAACATTTTCGCTCCCTGGTCATCTACATCGTCTAACGGGCCATAGCATCCACGACAGCCCATTCCGACCTGGGGGCATAGCGCACCACATCCAGAACGAGTAGCAGGGCCAACGCAGACGATGCCCTGTTCCAGCAGACATAATCCCGGTTCGGGTTGAATTTCATAAGGTCGGTAGAACTGGGTGATGGATTTGACATTTTTCTCCAATGGGCATTCCTCGCACACTGCGACGGTACCGGCTCCGACTATCGATCCAGCGGGTGGTAGTGGACCACCGTTTATTAGAGCATTCACCACGACTTCTAACACCGCCCAGATCTGTGGTGGTTCAGGTGGACAACCAGGCAGGTAGTAATCTACATCCACTACCTGGTCAAGTGATTTTACGGTGTGGTAGAAGTATGGCAAAGTGAGCGTGCCCTCTGCTACCTCCGTCTCAACCAAAGGAAGTGTTTTGTCCGGGTTGTCAATGGATGGATTGTCAAAGTAGACTGTGTTGAAAGTATCCTCTTTGGAGGTGAGATTCGAGAGTGCTGGAATACAGCCTTCATATGCGCAAGATCCATATGCTACTAAGACCTTCGACTTCTGGCGCAGCAAATGAGCCATTTCTTCGTTTTCAGATGTACGGATTGCTCCATTGAACAAACATACATCGATGTAGCCATCCGGATATCCCTCCACATCCTTAACCTTAAAGTCTGCAATGCAGGGGAAGAACGCCAGGTCGAATACATCATCAACGACAAGGATTTTATCTCCAATGTTTAGTACGGAGATCTCACATCCTCCACAGGAGGCTGCCCAGTACATTGCGAGTTTCGGTTTTTCGGACATATTAAACCTCCTCTAATTCTGTTTCTAGTTCGGCTGCAACAACAGGTTTGTGGCCATTATCGCTCAAAACAGTTTTTTTCCAGCGAAGTGGACCTAATGCACGCAATTGTTCAGTCATTTTATTTACTGCTTCTGCTAAAATGATGCCCTCAGATGCAGATGCCCATACCAATTGCACGCGTTCATCTTCAATTCCCCATTGCTGAAGCAAACGTTTCAAGAGGAGAAAGCGCCGCAGGGCTTTTATGTTTCCTTCCACATAGTGACATTCGCCTGGGTGGCACCCGGCGATCATTACGCCATCAGCGCCTTCGTAGAGAGCCTTTAGCACAAATTGTGGATCCACTCTTCCGCTGCACATAACACGGATTGGTCTCATGTTGGGGGCATACTTGATTCGGGATGTGCCAGCTAAGTCCGCTGCCCGGTATGAACACCAGTTGCAGAGAAAACCGACGATTACAGGTTCGAATTGTTCGCTCATTTTATCTCTCCTGATTAAACTGGTACTGCTTGCTTTTCTCTGACATCCCAAAGGATGCCTTCGATCTCAGAAAGCAGTTGCTCATTAGTGAAGTGAGCGCCTGTGATTGCAGCGCTAGGGCAGGCAGCAACACATGTGCCACAACCCTGGCACAAAGCGGTGATAACTTCAGAAATCTCCTGGTCGTCATGGAACACAATCGCATTGTAAGGACACAGATCATTACATATACGGCATCCGGAACAAAGTTCCTTGTTAATGCTGGCGCGTACGGGTTCCATCATTACTGTACCAATGTTGATTAGACCTGCAACACGTGCTGCAGCAGCTGCACCTTGGGAGACAGAAGCGGGGACATCTTTTGGTCCCTGACAGGCTCCTGCGATGAAAACTCCTTCAGTCATTGTGGCAACAGGATCCAACTTAGGATGGCGTTCAACAAAGAAGCCTTCAAAGTCGCAGCCCATCCTGAACAGCTGAGAAACCTCACGGGAATCGTAGCGAGCCTCTATTGCTGGGCTTAGAATTACCATGTCTACTGGTAGGCGCCGTTGTTTACCGATTAGTGTATCTTCAACCTGGACGATTAATTTTCCTTCCTCACCGGGGAATCGGACCGCGTCGGTGACGTCGGCTACTTTTCCACGGATGAAGTGAGTATTTTCCTCCAACAGCCGGTTATAAAATTCCTCATATCCCTTGCCAGGAGTGCGGATATCGATGTAGCAGTTGTACACCTCGGCTTCCGGAATTCGTTCATGGATCAAATGCGCGAATTTTAGGGAATACATACAGCAAACATTAGAACAATAAACATTGTAGTTGTTGTCACGAGAGCCAACGCAGTGGACAATAGCGACACTCTTTGGCGCTGTTTCCATATCGCGCATTACAATCTTGCCATCCGTTGGACCTGAGGCATTCACCATACGTTCAAACTCTAAGCTGGTGAACACGTTGGCCAGGCGACCATATCCATATTGTGGAATTCGGGTGACGTCCATCAAATCGAAGCCGGTAGCCAGGATGATATTGCCCACATCGTATTGAAGTATTTCATCTTCTTGCTCGAAGTCGATGGAGTTAGGTTCAGTTGGGCAAAAGATCTGGCATGCTTTGCATTTCCCGCGTAAGAAATAGACACAGTTTTCAACGTCGATTACTGGGTATTTGGGCACTGCTTGAGGGAAGGGACGGTATATCACCTTCCGCTCTCCGAGTCCGGCTTCAAAGACATTGTCAACGACTTTAAACGGACATTTATCAATGCATATGCCACAACCAGTGCAATGCTCTTCATCAACATAGCGGGCTTTTTTACGTACCGAGACTGTGAAATTCCCCAAGTATCCGTCAACGGCTTCCACTTCACTCCAGGTGAGTAGAGTGATGTTAGGGTGTTGACCCACGTCTACCATCTTTGGAGTCAGGATACAGGCAGAACAGTCGAGTGTAGGGAAAGTTTTATCAAGCTGAGCCATATGACCGCCAATCGATGGCTCTCTTTCAACCAAGATCACATGGTTTCCAGCGTCCGCCAATTCCAATGCGGCGCTAATTCCTGCAATTCCCGCACCAACGATCAGCGTGTTGGGATTGATCTCCACCGGGATTGGCTCGAGCGGCTCTTGATGGACGACTCGATCAATGGCAGCATTGACTAATGCTTTTGCCTTTTGAGTAGCTGCTACTTCATCATCAGTGGTCCACGAATCGTGTTCGCGGATATTAGCCATCTCGTATAAGAATGGGTTTAAGCCTGCTTTTTCACAAGCTGCGCGAAACGTCTTTTCGTGCATGTGAGGAGAGCAGGAAGCGACCACGACTCGAGTCAATCCCTTTTCCTTGATATCGTCGATGATTAAATCTTGCCCAAGGCTAGAGCACATGAATTTGTAATCGCGTGCGATTTCAACATTATCTTGTTCCCCAGCCCATTGGGAGACTTCTTCCACATCTACAACTTTTGCGATATTCGTGCCACAGTGACAGACATATACGCCTACTTTTTCACTCATCGGATATTCTCCTTCAATAAAGTTGGGTGTTTCGTAACCATGTATTTTCCTCTGGATGTATTATTTATTTCACTCACTATTTTGCGCATAAGTGAGGACACTATCGACCGAAATGAACTCGGTGCCGATACCTAATTTCTTTTTAGGGATACCCATCGCCAATCCAATCAGTTGGGTGAAGTACATGATGGGAATCTTGAACTCAGTGCCAAATTCCTGGTTCACCAACCTCTGGTAACATTCAAGATTGGTCTGGCATAATGGGCAAGCAGTTGCGATAACAGCTGCATCGCTATTCGCAGCGCTTTGTAAGAGATCACGAATCAGGGTTAGTGCTGCTTCGCGGCTGGTGATGATCAAGGAACCCCCACAACAGCGCAGTCGATAAGCAAAATCAACGGGATCAGCACCAATAGCCGACACAAGCTCTTCGAAGAAGACCGGTCCTTCAACGTCCTCATGATCTTTTTTCGGTCTAACAATCTGGCAGCCATAATAAGGAGCTACACGGAGATCCTTTAGCGGATGAGTGACCTTGCTCTCAAGCTCCTCCAAGCCTAAATCTTCAGTGAACACTTCAATCAGGTGTTTGACTGCAGTATTTCCTGAATACTTCAGATTGTCAGCTTCGAGCGCATAATTGATGTGATCTGCCAGGTCTTGATCTTCCTTCAGGTAAGCGCTCGTGAAATAGGCGTTTTTGTAGCAGGCGCTACAGGGGGCGACTAAATCGTAGCCCATTTTCTCCGCCATAGCCAAATTACGCCCTACCAATGTATATGCAAGGAGTTCATCAACATGGAAGTATGTTGTTGCTCCACAGCAGTTCCAATCCTCAATTTCCAGTAATTCAACGCCCAATGCCTGTGTTGTTTCCAATGTTGATTGGTGGTAGCTCAGTGCCATTTTCTCGAGGGAGCAGCCGGGGAAATATGCATATTTGCTCATTTTGCATCTCCCATTGGAATTATCCTGTTAGCCATTTTCTTGAAATTCTCTGATCTTTTTAGCCTAGGAGGCAGCACCGGTAGCCTTCCCTTCAGCATTAAATTTGTGGCAGTATGAGCCTCATTGAGGAATTCGCGCACCCCAAAGCTGAAAATGTATGAGGGCGCTAAAACTGGCTCATAGGAGCGACCACTTCTTAGAATCGATTTCACAAAAGTCTCAGAGAACACTGGGCCAATTAAATCCTCTGGATACTGATGCTTCCATATCGAATATCTTTTTAGTGCATACATCAAACCAGCGATATCGATTTCACTTGGACATCTAACAGTGCAATGGAAGCATGATGCGCAGAACCAAAACGTATTACTTGCGAGTACTTCTTCTTTGAGGTTAGCATTGATCATTCCGATTAGCTTTCTCGGAGTATGATCCATGAACTCTGCCACAGGGCATGTTCCAGAACATGTTCCACATTGGATGCAGGTTCTGAGGGGATTACCATGCGAAGCGTGTAATAGGTTGGATACTTCTTTACTGAAAGTCGGTTTGTCTGCCATAGTTATTTCCTATTGACCTGCAGCTTGGGTTTTTCTTTCCTTCGCTGTTTTGAGCAAAGTACTCACTTTTTCAAGGAGCAGATCAGGCTCTACTGGTTTTTCAATCAGTTCGTCGGTAGGTACGAAACTCGGGTGCACTGGTTGACCAGGGAAGAGAAATGCTATTTGTTCGCGCATACCGGTGATAATCAAAATCGGGATATCTCGCAGCTTTTCATCATTCCCGATCTTACGTGCGATCATTATGCCTTCTGCTCCACGCCCCATTAGAACATCTAAAAGAAGCAAATCATATGAACCGCTTTTCAGTGTTTCGAACCCTTCGTCTGGATTGTATCTAGCATCGATCTCATAATCTGCTTTCTCCAAGATTGCAACAATCCCTTCTACAAAGTCAGGATCGTCGTCAATAATTAATAACTTTGCTTTTTTCTCCATGGAAATCTCCTTAAGTAATTTTCTCGGGTTTCAAGTTTTTAATTGATTTTTCGGAATTAATATTCTCAAGAATAGGCAAACATATTTCAAAAGTGCTACCTTGCCCTAAAACACTTTCAACCGATATTGAACCTTCATGAGCTTCTATTATCCTTCTTGTTAAAGCTAGACCTAAACCACTCGATTTTTCAGTGTTTTGCTTGGTTTTTCCGGTATAGAAATCTTCAAAAATGAAAGGGAGATCTTCTTCAGAAATCCCTATACCATTGTCTTGTACTGCAATAAAGATTTGATCTTCTGTTTCCTCAACTGTGACGGCAATTTCACTTCCAATTGGAGAGTATTTAACAGAATTACCGATCAGATTTACGACAGCTTCTACTAAAGTGCCCTCATCTCCGTTGACGGATGCAATTTTTTCTTGCATCGATGTCTCGATTGAAATATTCTTCCTGATTGCATGGGACTGCACACTTTCTACAGCTTTTGAGACAACATCAGGTATCGATGTGGGCCCGAAATTCTCCCTGATATTATCGATATCCACTGTCATAGCTCTCAGCCAAGTATGGATTAATTTCATTAGATCATCGATACGAGTTTGCATTCTCTCAAAGCGCCGAGTCTGATCATCAGAAAGTTGATCCGAAAGTTCGCTGGAAAGCGCCATCAAGTATTGTTGCACAGCTGCCAGTGGAGATTTGAGTTCGTGAGAGACAATGGCAGCGAAGTGATTTCTCAACATTTCTTTTTCTCTGCGCAAGGCTAATGTTTCAAGCACTAATTTTCTTTTCTCTAATCCTCTTCGGGTGATTAGTCTCAATTCGTCTGGAGTAAAAGGTTTTGGTAGAAAATCGAATGCTCCTTTCTGCATTGCTTCAACAGCTGAATTGATGGTTGCAAAACCGGTGATAACAATAGCTACTATGGTGGGGTCAACTTCATTGATTCTTTCTAAAACCTCAAATCCAGAGATTCCTGGCATTTTTAGATCAACAAAAACCAGGTCTGGTTGAAATTCTGTAATCAAGCTCACACCTACGTTCCCATCTTGGGCAGTGCGGATATCAAAATTATTTCCCGCTAGTATTTGCTGGCAGGAATCTAGTACGATCTCTTCATCGTCAATTATTAATAATTTGGCGCGCTCGTCCATTGCCTTGGCCCTCTATAACCGTTTGCAAAGGTAATCTAACAAGAAATGTTGTACCTTCTCCTAATCTGCTATCCACAGTAATTGTTCCGAAATGGCTTTTTACAATTCCATAGCTGATCGCTAAGCCCAATCCAGTTCCATGTCCGACTTCTTTCGTTGTAAAGAACGGGTCAAAGATTTTTTCTAAATCTTCCTCGTGTATGCCATGACCCGTGTCCTTGAACTCTAGTTCAATGAAGTCCGTTGTAGCATCAAATCGAGTGGATAGAATCAACTCTCCGCCTTCATCCATTGCTTCAGCAGCGTTAATGATCATGTTCATGATTACCCGCTCGATCTGAGATGTATCGATAACAATCATCGGGAGATCTTCTTCGAACCTTTTTGTAATCTCAATATTATGGAACAAGGCTTGGTCTTCAACAAATGAAAGGCACTG
Organism: Anaerolineales bacterium; assembly: GCA_041556275.1. GTDB lineage: Bacteria > Chloroflexota > Anaerolineae > Anaerolineales > UBA4823 > PFL25. The sequence continues at coordinate 9,797 of JBFFIU010000057.1, forward strand.
CTCCATCACCGAATTAATATTCGATAGGTTTTTGTCTGGCTTTCTCTGCCTGGAGAAATCAAGTAAACCGCGAATTATGTCTCTGCAGCGAGTAGCTTGTCCGACAATTTTTTCGACAGATTTCTTGGAAGGATCATCGTCGTTGGTGGTTTCGAGGATGAGGTGGGAGTATGTGACGATTCCTTGGAGCGGATTGTTTAATTCATGAGCGACATTGGCAGCTAACTGACCAATGAGAGCCAGCTTTTCGCTTTCCATGATCTTTTGTGTGGCGAATTCCTTTAGTTGTTCGTCGCGTTTCTTCAGCGCTAGTGCCATGTGGTTAAATGAATCAGCTAGGTATTCAAGTTCATCATTTGACTTGATATCAACCGTAGCATCCAAATCACCGCTGGCTACTGCCTTCGATGCGTTTACAAGTTTGAAGATTGGGATCAAGATTCTCTGAGCCATGAAATAGGAGACAACGAGCGCAACTAATGCTGCTGCAATGGTTATCCCCAAAAAAGTAAGCACTGCACCTTGTCTGATATCAAGATATTTTTCTTCTAAAATGCCTACATATAAAATCCCAATAATCTTGTCTGTTATATCCCTGATAGGTTCATAAGCGGTGATATACCAATTGTTGACCACATAAGCGCGACCGATCCAAGGCTCTCCGTTGTTTACAACTTGGTCATAAACTTCCTCAGTCACTCGAGTTCCTAATGCCCGTGAACCATAATTATTTTTTACATTAGTTGAAATTCGCACATCATCTTGAAAAATGGTCGCCGTTCCAATATCTTGACCTTTATATTGGACTTCTTCGTAGAGGGTCTCTTTTACCTTATCAACAATTTCAACATTTCTATTAAGTAGAGTTCCGCCATAGAGAATGCCGATCATGTTATTTTCAGAATCGAAAATTGGAGAGGCGGCTTTTAGCATCATCCCGGCTGTTTCTTCTGTTTCTTCTCTTTCGCGGGCAAGTGGAGTGTCAATAAATTCAAAATATGCCTTGTTCTTCAGTAGCGGCGATTCTCTCTCTAGATCCTCACCAGAGACGATAACAGTTGAGGCAGCCGGCTCCTCGTTTTCAAGAACTATCTTAATGAGCTCATCATGACTCTGGTTATCACCTCCGCTATCAAAAAATGCGGTTCGTAGAAGAACATTGCCATGTTGGTCTGTGAGTGTCAAAATATCCAGTTCTTCTCGTATCCTCACCCTGTGCAGTTCCCTGTATGCGTCTTCTAGGTTTCCAGATAATATTGCTTCTCTGAGGAAAAATCTATCTGCAGTCACCCTCACGATGTCATTTATGTGGGCTAAATTACCTAGATAAAGCTCTCTAGCGGCATTGAGGTCGTGGCGCACCTTTTCCTGAGCTTCGGAAACAATACGGACGCTGATCAATCTAATTCCAACTACCATATAAATGGTGCTGATGAAAGCAACGATAAGTAAAAAACTCAGCACCAATTTTGTTGCAATTGGTAACCGTACCGTTCTTGCTCTATCTAATAATGCTTCCAATTTTGTAGTCATAAATTGATAATTTCCACAGAAAATACAAGAAGTTATTCCTCGATTTTCAGCGGACCCATGGATTCGGCGATTAATTCGATCAGGTCTTTCACCAGCAATTTATCCTCTAAGCCAGCTGTTTTGACAGCGTCCTGGAACATCACAAAGTCTTTTGGGCATGCCACAACAAGGGTGGAAACATCTGGGAGAGAGGCAGCTTCCTTGACGCGCTGCTCAGCAGGTCGTTCTGTAACTTCTGGAGGATCTTCCATCCAAATCCGACCACCGCCTGCACCGCAGCAGAATGTATTCTCGCGGTTGCGAGTCATTTCAATCAGCTCACAACCGACCGCATCAAGAACCCTGCGAGGTGCATCATATTCACCATTGTAGCGACCCAAGTAGCAAGGATCGTGAAAAGTTACTTTGTAACCGAGTTTGTTGGGGAGATTCAATTCACCAGAGCTAATTAATTGATCAAACAGTTGAGAGTAATGCAGGATCGAATAATGATCGGAACCGTTTTCAGAATATTCATTTTTGATGCTGTTGTAAGAATGAGGATCGGTGGTAACAATCGTTTTGAATGTACTTTGTGATAATGCTTGGGTATTCTTCTCAGCCAGCATCTCGAACAAACCCTCTTCACCGACTCTGCGCACATCATTTCCCGAATTTCGCTCAGCTTCATACAAGATGCCGAAGTTAAGATCGATGTTACGGAGTATTTGAGCCATCAATAATGATTTGTCTGTCATGCTGGCATGATACGATGCATAATCACCGGTAAACCATAGATATTCCACTTCCTCTTTACGAGCATCTTTGAGTTTTGGTTTGAGAGATTTTGTCCATTTGGCGCGCATGCGATCAGATTTTCCGAAGGAATTTCCATATCTGCCCAGGTTAGCAAGAGCATCTTGCAGTTGAGTATCGATCTCACCCTCGAGGACCAGATGCCGACGCATATCGATGATAGACAATAATTGGTCATTGAATACCGGACATATCTCTACACATGCGTTGCATGATGTACAAGCCCACAGCTCTTCAGCAGAAATTACATCTCCATGCAATGAATGCCCATTTTTTGAATCCCACATATGGACGTCAAGTTTGATCATGATATCGCGCGGGGATAGGCTGAAGCCGCTGGCATATGCTGGGCAAACATCCTGGCACCGTCCGCAGCGAGTGCAAGATTCGAAATCAAGTAACTGTTTCCAGGTGAAATCCTGCCATTGTTTGACGCCAGACTCTTCATCAGCAATAGAGGAGCTCAATTTTCCTGCTGGCTTCAAAGAGCGGAAGTAAATATTTGCTGGTGCAGATATCATATGGAATAATTTTGTGAAGGGTATGCTGGCAAGGGCAACAAAGGCGATCAGCATGTGCATGATCCAGAGTCCAAAATGGAGTGTGCTGTTTGATGGATCGCCTAGGGATACAAATCCAGCAGCAATTGCACTGCCAACAGGCGACCAGGGAGCCCAATCCGGTTGGGCAACTGCAATTCGCAATCCTTCTACCAAGAAACCGGATATTGCGATCAGAACCAGCATGATCAAGATATATGCATCATCTCGCTTTAATCCCTCATTTGGCATCTTGGCTAAACGATCTGGTTTAGAGATATAACGGCGATAGATTGCCATACCTATGCCGACAAGCAACAGTACTCCAAAGATGTCGAGGATCAACTCATATAAAACGTAAACCCACCCAGTGAGAAATTGAACGTTGAAGAATAAATGAGTAACATCCCAGTCGATTGTAGCCAATATTGTGCCGATGAACAGCGCGATCATGCCCCAAAAAATGGTGAAGTGCATGATGCCAGGATACCAGTCCTGGAGAGTTTTCTTTTGACCAACCCCTTGAACGAACACGGACCATATACGGGTACCAATGTTGTCCGTTCGTCGCTCTAGCTGCCCTTGACGCCAACGCCGGATTCGACGAATCACTCCATAGCCAAATATTGTGATCGTTAGAAATCCTAAGACATACTGGGCGATCTCAGCCCAATGGGGAATATTCCAGAATGTCTCTCTAATAGGCATGTTGTCTCACATTGTCGTAATATGCTACATCTCTTCAATCTTCTCAGTTAGGACTGGAACCAAATCAAAGATGTCTTCAACCACACCGTATTTAGCAATGTTAAAGATTGGCGCAGCTGGATCGGTGTTGATGGCAATGATCACTTCACTGCCGGTAATGCTTTCTGTGTGTTCGGGAGCTCCACTTATGCCTAAAGCTAAATAAACTTTCGGTTTCACCTGATATCCTGACTTACCGACTAACCGTGATGTTGGAAGCCAACCTTGATCGACAACGGGGCGAGAAGCGCTTACGACACCTCCCAAGGCTTCGGCAAGCTCTTCAGCGATTTCTATATTGTCCTCAGATTGGATACCACGCCCGACAGATATCAGCAGTGACTCGGTTGAGATGTCGACATCACCTGCCTCAGGTTCGATATAATCCTTCACACTGATACGTAACCCCTCAAACTGGGGAAGATCAACTGCGATCATTTCAGCGGCAGTCGAACTCTGACCATCTTCGGGGTTATACTCTCCAGGCACCATTGTGATTATTGTGGAAGGCTCAGACAATCTACCTTCAGCCACAATCTTTCCACCATATAATTGGCTGGTGTACTTTAGGATTCCATCCTCACTTGAAATCATAAGGCACGAGCTCACCAGAGGTAGTTCGAGACTCACGGAAAGCAGGCTGGCGACATCCATACCAATTGAGGTATGGCCGAATAAAACCAATCTTGGATTCATCTCTTGGAATAATGCAGTAATTGCTTGCTGATAACCATCGGATGTGAAGTCAGCTAATTCGGGAGCGTTCAAGTACAATACACGGTCAGCAGCTAAATTAGCGGCAAGATTTTCGACATCAGCCCCGAGTAGAACAGCAAGGACTTCTCCGCCAGTGGCTTTTATAATCTCACGGGCTGCAGCTAGCATCACAAATGAAATATCACTAACTTTTCCACGTAAATGTTCTATGACGACAAATACATCATTGCTCATCACATGCCTCCCGTCACAGTACGCCCATCTCTTTGAATATTTCGATCAGATTATCTG
>JBFFIU010000058.1:0-14333 GCA_041556275.1 Anaerolineales bacterium
CAAGCGGATGTGTACTTCAAAATCTGCGCTCTCATAAACCAAATGCTCCCCGAAGTATCCGGCCTCATTCACCCACCAACCTTGACCGGGCACATAAGGAGGGATGAAAGGGTACCAGTCCACCAGGTTGGTTTGGCGGGAGGAGTAGCCGAATGGGACTGGGCGACCGTAATAAGAGGGGTTGGGTGAAGGCAAGAGCAGATCATAAGAAAGTTGCAATTCCACAGAATCATTCGGTTGTAAATCCGGCTCTAATGGTATGCGTAGATAAGCTATATTCCGGCTGTAATCCAGAATAGGTTCGCCGTCTCCCCAAGCGATGCGGCCGAGGAGGAATACATTCGGATAACGCGCCGGCTCGATGATGAGCATTAAATCGGGTAATGGTTCAGAGGTGTTATTGGTGTAAGTGATCTGTTCTTCCACGGAGAGGCGATGCTGGTAATAATCCAATTCAGCGCTGATCTCGTATTGAGCAGGCTGATTTATTGGATTGGTAGGGGTCGGTGTGAGTGAGGGGGGTTGTACAGTCGGAGAAACCGGTGATTTTGTAGGTGTTGCATTGAGTTGAACCGTCGCTGCCGCTAGAGACGGTGTGAGAGGTAAAGATGTAGCGCTAGATTTAATGGGGATAGGTGTTGTAGGGAGCGGATTTTGAGCAGCACAGGCGTTAAGCAGAAGAAGTAACAGAACATAACAGAGCAGTCTAGTAGGAGGTCTCATTTGTGGAAGCGGATTTATCAAGGATGAGGACTGATCAGCGGTTAGCGAAATAAGAGCTGATCAGACCGCTTAGATCAGCAGAGGTGTGTGCTGAAAGCAGGTCGAAAAAGTCATCTCCTGTTACTTGGCGATGATTATACTGTTTCAAATAATCGTGTAGGAAATCTAGAAAGGCTTCCTGCCCCATAAGATCTCGCAGTTCACCTAAGAACATCGCGCCGCGCAGGTATACGGCATCGCGGTATGGATAAAACCCCGCTGACTCGTATATGGTGCTGTCAACCCATCCTTGTGGATCGTGAAAGAGAATACGGTTCTCCCACCACCAGCCAACATCTTCAGGATACGCATTTTCGTAGTAATAGAGTTCACTGAAGGTACTCAAGGCTTCATCCAGCCAGGGTTCAAGGGCCTGGTCGTTTCCCACCTGGCCATACCACCACTGGTGGGCGACCTCATGGGCTGCGATGATGGTGAGGTTGCTTAAATGATCCCCGGTGTAGTAATCGTAGAAAGCGTGGCTAAGAAAGATCAACCCATCGTATTCCATCCCATCCAGGAAGTCAGCTTCGACAACCGATAGGGCTTGATGAGGATAGGGACCGAATAGATCGTCAAATATAGTTAGTGCCTTGGCTGTCTCTGTTAGTGCAGGTTCATCAGCAGAGGGATGAAAAGGGAAAGAATAGCTCTTGACCGTAAATTCATCGACCTGGGTTTCAAGCACCTGGTATTGATCGCTGACCGTCCAGGCGAAATTTCGTGCCGGGGAGTGTTGGTAACGGTAGATGTCTCCTTCCGTCTCGGGTAATGAGCTGGCGGCGATGGTCAGCAGACCGCCACTTGCTGAAGACGGGCTGGTCAGCTGGATCTCCACCTCAAAAGAAGCCATATCATAGGCCATATGCTCTCCCAGGAAGGCCACTTCTCGCACCAGCCACCCTTCACCAGGAATATATGGTGGTACGTATGGATACCAATCACCCAGATTAGTTTGGCGGTCGGTATACCCGTAAGGGGCAGTCTGGTTGGGCAGGTTCAATCGATATCTCAAATTCAGCTCGATGGACTCCATAGGTGATAGAGATTGAAGCAGGGGGAGGACCAGTTCTCGTCCTGAAAGTGAATAATCAGTGATCGTATCCCCATTCTCCCAAGCGATCTCTTCCAGTTGAAATCCAGCCGGATACTGGTTTGGTTCGATTAATAGCAATAGTTCATTCAGATCAGAACCGGTGGTATTGACGTATGAAATATGCTGTTCAACCACCACTTCATGAGTATCGTAATTCAGTTGGGCTGTGAGACCATATTGGCTCAGAGGCAATTGGATCTCGTCAGGGGCAGAAGTTGGCGTAGGTGATTGATCTGGTGCTGGTGCTTCTGTTGCAATGACAGCAGGTGAAGCAACCGTGCTGGTAGCATTGGGCGGATCAGGGATAGTGGATACAGCCTGGTACGCTCCCTGGCAGGCAGCAGTCAAGATCGCCAGGCTGACCAGAATGAGGACAGAGAAAGTTGCTTTCATCGTATCGCTCAAGTTACGTGCCCCAAGCGCGGCGGTCGTTCCCCAACCTCTAACAACGTCTCGTCGCTTTTAGCGAAATTTAAACGCGCCAGATTGATCGTCCCGTGTTGCTCTGCGAGACGGGTCATCTCGCCGATGACTGACTCTGAAAACTGATCCAGCCGGGAAGCGATGCCGGGCATACCTGGGCAGCTATTCCCCCATTTCCTCACGCACTGCACGGTAGAGATTCTCCGCTCTGAGTTCATTCAAGGTATAGCAGGGAGCACTGAGATGGTCAGCGAGTGCTTGAGCTAAACCCTGGTCGAAGGCAGCATGTTCCATGTTGATCACAATTGAGCGGATCTCATTGCTTGCGATCCGTTCCGCGATTCGGTGGGCTTCCTCTTGAGGGGGCAGTCCGCTCATGGAGACGTTGCCGGCACCGTCTGTCAGCAGGATGACCAGTGGCAGGACATCGGGGTGAAATACCTTTTCCCTGCTGATGGTTTGATGCGCCAGGAAGAGACCGGCGGACAGGGGCGTTTTACCGCCAACCGGGATATCCGACAGCGCGTGGCGGGCGAGCTGTATTGAGTTCGTTGGCGGTAAAACCATCGTTGCCCGGTCTTTTTGGAAGACGATCAATCCGACTCTGTCCCTGCGCTGGTATGCATCAGTCAACAAAGATAAGATCGCTCCCTTGGTGGCTGCCATGCGTTCAGCAACGGCCATCGACCAGGAAGCATCAACGACGAATAAAACCAGATTGGCAGTGCGTTTGACTCGCACCTTGCGTTGGAAATCGTTGGGTCGGATGGCAAATGCCACTTGCTTGCGCTGTTCGCCGCGCTCTCTTTGGTAAGGTGCCGCGGCCCGAATGGTGGCATCAAAAGCCAGATCGGTTGCTTTGCCTTTGGAAGGTCTCGCACGGATGTAACGACCACGTTTCCGTTCGGTGTGTGATCGTGACCGCCTTCCCGATTTTTTGCGGGTCAGCTTGTCTAAAGGGCTGTCAATTTTGCGAGGAGCAAAGGATTGACCGATCTTGACTTTTTCCCCGCCCTCCCACCAGGTTGCATTGCCGGAGTCGAAAACAGTTTGGGGCGCTGGTGTCAGCGGTCCCTGTTCAGTTCCCTCCTCCTGGACCTCCTGGTTTATACCTTTTTTTTTTCGACGGTTTCGCTTTCGCTGGGAATTTGCTCGGGTTCACCACTGGCAGAACCACCCTGGAGTTCTTCGATTTTCTCTTGCAGATCATCCATGTTGATCTCGGCTTGCTGGAAAGGTCCCCGTTTAATGCGGTGCGGTAATGCCAGCTCTGCTGCCAGAACGATGTCCCGGTCGTTTATTGCTATCCTGCCCTCGAAGGCAGCGTGAGCCCGGGCGGTTTTTAATATGACCAGATCTGCACGGTGGCCATCGACATTCATCGAAGATGTCAGGGCAGCGACTGAGAGTAGATCGCGTTGGGTGTAGGTGACTTGATCGAGCAGCAGGCGGGCTTCCTCAATTTGGTGGGAAAGCTCTTGTTCACGAGTAAGCCACTCCTGGCGAAAATTGTCAGCATCGGCTTCAAAAGCCAGGTTGCGTTCAATGATTAACACCCGATCTCGTGCATCCCGAATGCCATGAATCTCTACCGAAAGTGCGAAACGGTCGAGTAATTGAGGGCGTAGATCGCCTTCCTCTGGATTCATTGTGCCAACCAGGATGAAGCGGGCGGGATGAGAGAATGATATCCCTTCTCGCTCGACGATATTCATCCCCATGGCCGCAGAGTCGAGCAGTAGATCGACTACATGATCGTCAAGCAGGTTGACTTCATCGATGTACAGCAGACCGCGATTTGCTGCTGCGAGCACGCCAGGCTCGAAATGACGCTCTCCCTTCTGGATGGCTTTTTCGATGTCCAATGTGCCCACCACGCGATCTTCGGTTGCGGAAACGGGCAAGTTAATGAAGGGTGTCGGCAGCAGCACAAAGGGGAGCGAATCTGCCTGCGCTACGCGTTCCCGGCATTCGGTACACCAAGTTGTAGGTCGATCAGGGTCACAGCCGAAGCGGCAGTCTTTTACCACATGTACGTGAGGCAGAAGAGCCGCAAGTGCACGCGCGGCTGTCGATTTCGCGGTGCCGCGCTCCCCGCGAATTAACACTCCACCGATGCGGGGGGATACAGCGTTCAGCACCAGGGCGCGCTTCATGCGCTCTTGTCCGACAATCGCAGTGAAAGGGTAAATCGAAGGCATAACTACACTCTTAGCGTTGATTATAACCGACCCCAATCTTATCATAAAGGTTGTCAAGTTATCTATATGCTTTTATAATGTATGTCTATCTTATAAACCCGGAGTATCAATAAGTATGAATCAGAATCTTCCTCCTGATGATCAGGAGGCTACAGACGAGATCGAAACGCAAGAAGAGGACATAGAGCAGCAGGAAACAACAGAAATCCAATCAACAATGGAAGACTTGTTGGAAGATGAGGACATAGGCCTAGACTTCCCGCGCCAGGGGGAAATCCGCAAGGGGACTGTTGCCCGAGTAACCGAGACAGAAATTCTGGTAAGCATCGGCACCAAATCTGAGGGCGTAATTCCCTCAAGAGAGGTGGACCAACTCGATGAGGAAATTCGAGAAGAGATTTCTATTGGCAAAGAGATCACCGTCTATGTTGTCAACCCTGAGGACCAAGGCGGAAATGTTCTGCTCTCTTATGTCCGCGCGCTAGAAGAAAAAGATTGGTTGTATGCTGAAGCGATGCTTGCTTCTGGAGAGACCTTCGAGGGGACAATTATTGGATTCAACAAAGGCGGGTTAATTATCCCGCTTGGACAGTTGCGCGGATTTGTACCTGCGTCACAGGTCAGTTTACTCCGACGAATAGATTCTAGCGGGAACACTCCTGAACAACGATGGGGATCAATGTTAGACGAAGCAATCACGGTTTCCGTGATTGAGGTTGATCGGGAACGTCGGCGGTTGATCCTCTCTGAGCGAGTCGCCCTCCAGGAAACGCGCGAATCCTTGAAAGAACGCTTGCTGGATGAGTTAAACGAAGGCGATGTCCGTACAGGACGGGTAACAAGTTTAGCTGATTTTGGTGCCTTCGTTAATATTGATGGTGCGGATGGTTTAGTGCACCTTTCAGAGATCTCCTGGGAGCGGATTGAGCACCCTAGAGAAGTGCTCAGAGTTGGCCAAGAGGTACAGGTAAAAGTCATTGGCATCGATCGTGATCGTAAACGAATTGGATTATCGATCCGCCAGCTGCAAGAAGACCCCTGGGTTAAAAAGATAGACCACCTAAAGGAAGGCCAGCTAATTGAAGGCACGATCACCCATCTGACTAAATTTGGAGCTTTCGCCCGTTTAGATGAAGACTTGGAAGGCCTGATACATATATCTGAGATCAGTGAACAGCGGGTCGCTCATCCGAAAGAAGTCCTCCATGAGGGGGACGTCGTAACATTGCGAGTAATCAAGATTGAACCTGAGCGGCACCGCATTGGTTTAAGTATGCGCAAAGTGGACTCCCCTGCTTATACCGATTTTGATTGGAAGATGACTCTGGCAGAGGTTGTCGACGAAACACATGAAGAAGAAGATGTAGCAGCGGAAGGAGTTGTGCCAGTCGAAGCAGAAGCGGAGGAGACGGTCGAGGGGGAATCTGCCGAAGCAGATGTAGCGGCTGAAGAGATTGCCGCTGAAGTTGAGGCGGTGGTTGAAGAGGCCAGCGAAGAAGCTGAGGTGGCACTTGAAGAGCTGCCAGTCGAAGCAGAAGCGGAGGAGATGGTCGAAGAAGAAGCTGCCGAAGCAGATGTAGCGGCTGAAGAGGTAACCGCTGAAGTTGAGGCGGTGGTTGAAGAGGCCAGCGAAGAAGCTGAGGTGGCACTTGAAGAGCTGCCAGTTGAAGCAGAAGCGGAGGAGATGGTCGAAGAAGAAGCTGCCGAAGCAGATGTAGCGGTTGAAGAGGCTGCCGCTGAAGTTGAGGCGATTGTTGAAGAGACCAGCGAAGAATCTGAGTCAACGGTTGTTACTGAAGCCGAGAGTGAATCCGTAGGATTAGAAGAGCCGGAAGGCGAGATAGTCGCAGAAGCCGCATCCGATTCTCTCGAAACCGAAGAAGAACTCGAAGAGATGACCGTTGATGAAGAAGAATTGGCTGAGATTAAAGCAAGAGAGGCGCAGGAAATGCTGCTCGATGTTTCAGAATTAGGCGAAGGGATTGAAGAATTTGAACCCCAAGACGTGGTTGAGAGTTTTCCAGAGGGTGAAGTGGAGGAGGAAAAACCCAAGGAATCGGGCAGCGAAGATTAATATTGACTTATCAGCGCGCTGAAGGAGAGCGCGCTGTTTTTATTTAAGTGAACTTAAATCGATATAGCTAATTTAAGAATCCTGCAATGCAATATACCTGTCATTTGCTTATTTGATGGTATGGATGCACGCAGGGAATTCGTTTGACAAATCTGTTAATTGCCTGGGGAAGACAATTTCTAAGAGTTTTATTAACTTGACCCCTTTTTGGAACTGAAGCGCTTATCCGGTGGTTAAACTCTGGTAAAATCAAATTTGACTAAATATCTCATAATCAAGTTTTTTGCTGATTGTGATCATCTGTCGACAATGGCATTTGCAAGATAGTAGGAGGTTCGCTTTGTCAAGTATGGAGCGGTTTACACAAAGAGCACGAAGGGTGCTGAGCCTGGCTCATCAAGAAGCTGAGCGCATGCACCAGAATTACATTGGTACTGAACATCTTCTGCTGGGTTTAATTCGTGAAGATGGCGGCGTTGCTGGACGGGTCCTGCGTGAATTGGGATTAGAGGTTGAACGCGTTCAGGAGATTGTAGAGAGATTAACTGGTACCGGAACTTCCCGTGCAGGTAAACTGGATCTATCTCCAGGTACGCAACAAGTACTTGAATACGCAGTAGATGAAGCGAGACGGCTTGGTCACCACTATATCGGCACAGAGCATCTGCTCCTTGGACTGGTTCGGTATGGAGAAGGGGTAGCCAACGATGTATTGAAGAAATTAGGCGTGACTCCTGAGCATATACGCAAGCAAACCCGCCGTGTGCTGCAAGAGAGCAGTTCCTCGAGACGCAGCTCTGGAGAGCGAAAGCCAGCTCAAAGAGAAAAGGCAGGACAGAAAACACCATTAGTAGATCAGCTGGCAGTCGATCTGACTTCCTTAGCAGAGGAGGATAAGCTCGATCCAGTCATTGGACGGATCATGGAGATCGAGCGGGTGATCCAAATACTTGCTCGCAGGACGAAAAATAACCCGGCTCTGATCGGTGAACCTGGCGTTGGGAAGACTGCCATCGTTGAGGGGCTCGCCCAGCGGATACTGGAAGGGGATGTGCCTGCACCACTCCTGGACAAGCGCGTCCTGCAACTGGATGTCGGCTCTCTGGTGGCAGGCACGATGTATCGCGGCCAATTTGAGGAACGTCTCAAGCGGGTAATTGATGAACTGAAATCAGCCGAAGCCATCCTGTTCATCGACGAGGTGCATATGCTGGTCGGAGCGGGGGCAGCTGGATCATCGGTGGATGCTGCCAACATCCTCAAACCGGCCCTGTCTCGTGGAGAACTCCAGGTAATTGGTGCGACGACCATGGATGAGTATCGTAAGCACATTGAAAGTGATGCAGCCCTGGAGCGGCGTTTCCAACCCATAATGGTCGAAGAACCAAATATCGAAGAAACAATAGAGATCTTACATGGTATCCGCATGGCCTACGAGGAGCATCACCGTTTGACGATCTCAGACGATGCTCTCGATGCTGCCGTTCATCTCTCATCACGATATGTAACCGATCGCTTCTTGCCTGATAAAGCCATCGATTTAATTGATGAATCATCCTCACGGGTGAGGATGTACAAGAGCCCTGCCGCTAAAACTGCCAAAGAATTGATTGGACAGCTAAAAGAAATCCGCCAGAATCACTCTCTCGCCCTTGAAGATGGGCGCTACGAAGATGCGCAGGAGATCCTGGAGCGACAAGAAGCCCTGGAACGCCAGTTAGAGCGCTTGCGCACCGGCTGGGATCGCAGCAGCAGCCCAACCGTGACCGAAGAGGATATCGCTGAAGTTGTTTCGATGTGGACCGGTGTGCCGGTGATGCAGATCGCCCAGGAAGAATCGGCTCGTTTGCTGCAAATGGAAGACGAGTTGCGTGCCCACATCGTCGGTCAGGAAGAAGCCATTGAGGCCATATCCAAGGCAGTACGGCGTGCTCGTGCTGGCTTGAAAGATCCGCGCAGACCAATCGGATCGTTTATCTTCCTGGGACCGACAGGTGTCGGCAAGACCGAACTGACTAAGGCCCTGGCTCGTTTCCTCTTCGGCAGCGAAGAGGCTCTGATCCAGCTCGATATGTCGGAATTCATGGAGCGTCACAATGTCAGCCGCTTGGTTGGTGCGCCTCCTGGATATGTCGGTTACGAAGAGGCCGGGCAGCTAACTGAAGCTTTACGGCGGCGACCTTATTCGATCGTCGTCTTTGATGAAATTGAAAAAGCTCACCCTGAAGCGCATAATATGCTGCTTCAGATCATGGAAGAAGGCCATTTATCGGATGCTCGCGGCCGGACCGTCGATTTCCGCAACGCCTTGATCGTGATGACCTCCAACGTGGGCGCCGATCTGATCAAGAGACAGACCTCGCTTGGTTTCGATCTCAAGCGCGATGAAGAACTCGAGGAGAAACTGGTTTATCAGGAAATGCGTAAGAAGTTGCTGGAATCACTGAAGCGCGTCTTCCGCCCCGAGTTCATCAATCGTGTGGATACAGTGATTGTCTTCCGCGCCCTGAGTCGGGAGGATATTAAAGAGATCGTCCAGCTGGAGCTCGACAAAGTCAGCCTGCGCTTGGAGGAACACGCCATCGTGATCACAACCACCCCCGCCGCTTTGGAGAAGCTGGCCGAGATGGGCTACGACCCAGAGATGGGTGCGCGACCATTGAAGCGAGTCATCCAGCAGAACATCGAGGATTCTTTGTCCGATGCGATGTTAGCCGGCGAGTTTGAAGATGGCGACACGATCATCGTTGATGTGGTCGATGAAGAGATCAAGCTGCGCCGCAGCGAGGAGGAGCCTGAAGAGCAGGAAGCCCTGGCTACTGGGTGATCTCCTTATATAATTTGTGTAATATGTGGAACGCAGGACTCAATCCTGCGTTCTTTTTTTAATCAGCTATGTAGATGAACAAATCATCGAGGCCGCAGAATGAAACAACCGGCCTAAGATACTTGATTGATATAGTATAGTTTGCAACTTCAGCAGCCTTTATATTAATTCCCCGCAGTATCCAAGACTCGCATTAGAATAAAAGATATGCGAGAACTGAAGAGAAAATAGAGCACGACCTGAGGTAGAAAGACCGTGACAACAATGAACTCACAATTCGATATGGATCTCCAGGAGGTTGTTACCGAGAAGCGCTTCGTGGGTATGTGGCGATTATTGCGCGGTTATCGCTGGATCTACATCAGTGCAATATTGGGAGTGGGGATTGCAGCCGTTGCACGTACAGGAACGTATATGCTGCTCGGATACTATGTAGATGAAGTTCTGGTGAATGAAACATCCCAATTTAAACCCCTTGAGATCGCACTAGCCTTTATCGGATTATCCTTGGTCATGGGTTTATTCGCCTTTATTAGCGGAGCACTTGCTGGCCGAACAGCTGAAGGGATTGCCAAGCGGGTGCGTGATTATGTATTTGACCACATTCAGCACCTAACTTTCACCTATCACGACCAGACTAACACCGGTGAGTTGATCCAGCGTTCGACATCGGATATTGACGCCATCAGGCGTTTTTTCGCCGATCAGGCTATCGGAATCGGACGTATCAGCATGTTATTCCTGGTGAATTTAGGCGCCCTGCTTATTCTCGACTGGCGTTTAGCCTTGATATCCATCATTGTAGTTCCCTTTACCATCACCTTATCGGTAGTATTTTTTGGCAGGGTGTCTAAGGCATATGAAAAGTACCAGGAACAGGATGCAGTACTCTCCAGTCGACTTCAAGAGAATCTGACCGGCGTTCGTGTGGTGAAAGCATTTGCCCGCCAGGCTTACGAAATAGACAAGTTCGAAACCGAAAACTGGGAGAAGTACCTGCGCGGTAAGCGCCTGCTGTTGATGCACTCCGGCTACTGGCCCGTGTCTGATATTCTGACTGGCATTCAAATGCTGGGCGGGTTAGCGGTTGGCGGACTTATGGCCATAAATGGAACGATCACTGTTGGCGCGTATATTACCTACGCGGGCCTGTTGGTATGGATTTTGTGGCCTATTCGAAACCTTGGGCGATTGATCGTTCAAATGTCATCTGGGCTGGTTTCTTTCGATCGGGTCATGACCGTGGTCAAGGAAAAGCGTGAGCCCCTCGATACCGGTAAATATCTCCCGGAGAGCGAAGTGGCAGGTTCCCTCGAATTTGAAAATATTGGGTTCGCTTACGATGACGCTCCAAATGTGTCTGTCCTTCAAGAAATTAATTTTTCGGTCAAACCCGGGCAAGTAATTGCCCTATTAGGTTCAACTGGATCGGGAAAAACGACTTTGGCAAATTTACTGCCTCGCTTTTACGAGTACACGGAGGGCAAAATACTTCTCGACGGCGTTGAACTGAAGCAATATCCGCGTAGTTACCTGCGCAATCAAATTGGCACTGTGGAACAAGAACCGTTCCTCTTTTCGAGAACGATCGGCGAAAATATTACTTACGGGATTGACCGCGAGGTAACCCAAGAGGAAGTCGAAGAAGCGGCAAAAGCGGCAGCAGTCCATGATTCGATTATGACCTTCCCCGACAAATACGACACCATCGTCGGAGAGAAAGGCGTTACGCTTTCAGGCGGACAAAAGCAGCGGGTGGCGATTGCCCGCACGATCATAAAAAACCCCCGCATATTGATCTTTGATGATGCCACCTCCTCAGTGGATTTGGAAACCGAAGCGGATATCCGTCGGGCTTTGGAACACCTGATGGAACACCGCACTACTTTCATTATCGCTCACCGCATCCAATCGGTTGAGCACGCGGACTTGATCGTAGTCCTCGACAAAGGTCGCATCATACAAAGCGGCACCCATGATGAACTCCTGGCTCAAGAAGGCGTCTACCGCAAAATCTATGATATTCAAACCCAGATCGATGCCGAGTTGGAGAAAGAAATCGCCAGCGCAGATTTAGTGGAGTAGTCGTGACAGAGCAATATTTCGAAGAAGAAGAATTTTCCACCCAATTTACCGGGAAAACTACACTGCGAATTGTGCAGCTGACCAGACCCCATTGGAAATGGGTGCTCGGTTTTTTGTTGACGATTACGCTGGTTGCCCTTCTGGATTCTTATTTCACTTTCCTCACCAGCCTTATTATCGACGATGCCATATTGGGAGAGGATCTCGAAGCGCTGAAAAACATCGTTATCCGTTATGGACTGCTGATCCTGGTTGGTGCTGCTGGGGTGTTCGGCTTTATCTACCTGGCTGGAATACTTGGCGAGCGCATTCGGTACGATCTGCGAAAGAAGATGTTCGTTCACCTCCAGGAACTATCTCTCTCTTACTATAACGTTACGCCAGTTGGTTGGATCATGTCCCGCGTCACCTCTGACTCTGAACGCGTGGCCGAACTGGTAACCTGGGGATTCTTAGATGTAACCTGGGGGATAATGAATATTGCAACCGCAGCAATTTTCATGCTGATGATTAATTGGCAGTTAGCTATAATCGTATTACTGGCGATTCCCGTAATAATTTTCGTTGCTGTGCAGTTCAAAAAGAAAATCATCGTCGAGTTCAGGGAAGTGCGCCGGATTAACTCCAAGATCACGGGGGCTTTCAACGAAACGATCACGGGAGTACGAGTGATCAAAGCATTTGGTAGAGAAGAGCACAACGTTCAGGAATTTGATGTGCTGACCAGTGAAATGTACCGCGCCGGATACAGGGCTGCCTGGCTCTCAGCATTGTTCCTGCCCGTAGTGATGTTGATCAGTTCGTTTGCCGTGGGCGCGATTATTTGGTTTGGCGGGTTTCAAACCCAGATCGGGAATATGAGTATTGGTGGAATTCAAGCCTTCGTCTCCTATGTTGTTTTCATGATTTGGCCGATTCAAGAAATGGCTCGCGTTTATGCCGAGTTGCAGCGCGCCATTGCATCTGCAGAACGAATATTTTCCTTAGTTGATGCAGTTCCCGATATATCCGACAGGCCGGATGCCTTTGATCCTGGCAGCATCCAAGGCGATATCGTTTTTGAGAACGTCAACTTTTACTATGAAGAAGATAAACCCGTCTTGCAAAATTTCAACTTGAACGTCACGCGCGGTGAGACCGTGGCCCTGGTTGGGCCGACTGGGGGCGGAAAAACCACCATCGTGAATTTATTATGCCGGTTTTTCGAACCCAAAGAGGGCACGATTTGCATCGGTGGACGGAATTACGAGGATATTGCGCTGCACGCCATCCAGTCTCGAATCGGCGTTGTCTTACAGACCCCTCACCTTTTCTCAGGCACGATTAGTGACAATATTCGCTATGGAAAACTGGATGCTACAGATGAAGAAATTGGCGCCGCCGCCCAACTGGCAGGCGCGCACGATTTCATCATCAATCTAGACAAGGGCTACGATGAAGAGGTGGGAGAAGGAGGTAACTTGCTTTCCGTGGGGCAGAAACAGCTCATCAGCCTTGCTCGTGCAGTTCTCCGGGAACCGGAAATCTTCATTATGGATGAAGCGACCAGTTCCGTGGATACTATTACCGAAGCACTGATTCAAAAAGGCATGGAGAATTTGATGGCAGGCCGATCCAGTTTCGTGATCGCCCATCGTCTATCCACCATCAAAAAAGCGGACCGAATCCTGGTTATCAAAGATGGCACTATCGTGGAAAATGGGAGCCATGCTGAACTTCTCCGCCAGCGTGGTCATTACTATCGTTTATACACTGCACAATTCCGCTCTGAACTCGAACGAGAATATGCACCCCTGGAAATGGCAACTGCCGCGGCAGATTAAGTCATTCAACATGATGCAAGAAATCGTTTGACATGCATATTAACCGATATTAGTGGGGGGAATGGGACTCGAACCAATGACCCTCTCCGGAAATCGAGTGATCATGGGTCTCAAAGTGATACTACCTGCCTGGCAGGGTTTTAATTCCGGTAAGTTATAATACCCGCATGCCCAAAGTCCGAACCCAATACGTTTGCCAACAGTGCGGGCGAAAATCTGCTCGCGATATGGGACGTTGCCCGCAATGCAGTTCCTGGAACAGCATGGTCGAAGAGATGATCACGCCCAGCGTAGCGAAGAGCAAGGCTGCGATCTCCGGCCTGGGTGGTGTATCAACGCCGCGCCGTCTCTCAGAAATCGGGGAGGGCGTGGATGAACGCCTGCCCCTGCCCATTCAAGAGTTTGCCAGGGTGCTTGGCGGCGGCATCGTGCCTGGCTCGATCGTCTTGATCGGCGGCGATCCGGGTATCGGCAAGAGCACCCTGCTCCTGCAAACTGCACTTGAGATCGCCGCTGAGCAAAGAGTCTTGTATGTCTCCGGAGAAGAATCCGAGCGACAGATAAAAATGCGCGCGCTGCGCCTGTCTCGTGGGGAGGATGGCAGCCGTCCGGAATTGCCTGATGAATTATTCCTGGTCACCGAAACCAATCTGGGGGTTATCCTGGAGCATGTCTCAGAGATAAATCCCCGTCTGCTGGTCGTCGATTCGATTCAGACAACAACGTTATCCGAGCTGGAGTCCTCCGCGGGGTCTGTTTCCCAGGTGCGCGAGAGCGCTTCCCGCCTGCGGGAGCTGGCCAAATCATCGGGAGTCTCCGTGTTCCTGATCGGGCATGTAACCAAGGAAGGCACCATCGCCGGGCCGCGCGTGCTGGAGCACATTGTAGACACGGTCCTATATCTGGAAGGAGATCGCTTTCACTCCTATCGCTTGCTGCGATCTGTGAAGAACCGCTTTGGGGCGACATCGGAGGTGGGAGTGTTCGAGATGCGAGAAAGCGGTATGGAAGAGGTGGCCAACCCTTCTGAGGCCTTCCTGGC
>JBFFIU010000059.1:0-14315 GCA_041556275.1 Anaerolineales bacterium
AAAAATTAAACCGGCTGAATATAAAACAGGTTGTGATCTGCGGGTTGATGACTCACCTGTGCTGCGAGACCACCGCTCGTTCGGCATTCGTGCGCGGCTTCGAGGTCTTTTTCGTCATCGATGGAACCGCGACCTACAATATTGACCACCACCAGGCAACCTTGCTCAATCTGGCACATGGATTTGCCACCCCGGTTTTGGTGGCAGAGCTGTTAGCCGAGCTGAAAGTTGAGGCAGAGAATTAATCATCGTGAACTTGGAAGAGGTGATCATTATTGGGGCTGGTCCGGCGGGTTTAGCGACTGCCCTTCAGTTGAAACGCTATGGGATCAACCCATTGATTATTGAGCGGGATCAAATTGGAGGCCTGCTTCAGAACGCCAATCTGGTTGAGAATTATCCTGGATTCCCTGGGGGCATCTCTGGTCCCGACCTGGTAAGGATTTTTAAAGATCATATACGGGTAAACTCTCTACGGATCAAACCAGAAAATGTTGAGGGACTCACTCATCATGACGGTGTATTTCAAGTGGTCACATCTGATCGGTCCTTTCAAGCCCGCATTGTCGTCATTGCGACCGGCACCAAACCGCGAATTTTTACCGACTTTGAGATACCCGATGACACCAGAGAGCTGATATTCTACGAAATCTATCCGCTATTGGAGCGAAAAGAGCAGCGCATCGCCATCGTTGGTGCTGGAGATGCGGCCTTCGATTACGCGCTAAACCTGGGAAAAAGAAACGATGTCCTGGTGCTTAATCGCGGGGAAGAAATCAGCTGCCTGCCTTTATTATGGGAACGGGCAAAGGACATAGCCAGCATTACCTATCTGCCCAATACATCCATATTTCGGCTTGAATCCAACCCAGGTCATGGCATGCTGTTAGAATGCAGCACACCTGACGGACCCAAATCGATTCAGGTTGATACGCTGATTGGGGCCATCGGGCGCGACGCGCAGCTCGATTTTATATCTGGTCAATTTTCAAAGAAAGCCATACAATTGGTGAGTCATGGCGATCTCTATTATGTTGGTGATGTCGCCAATGGGCTTTTCCGCCAGACCGCGATCGCGGTGGGAGATGGTATCTTAGCCGCCATGAAAATATATCGACGCTTAGAGGAGATGGATTTGTGAAGGTTATTGCTTTAGCTGGTAGAGAAGATGTGGCCATGGTTTATGTGGTCGATTTTGGTGATGATAGGTTAGTTGAATGCGTCGAATCGGTGCAGCCTCCCACACCCCGTGAAGATAAATGGGTGCTTTTGGTGTCGACCATGTTCGGCTGTCCGATCGGCTGCTCAATGTGCGATGCTGGCGGTCACTACCTTGGAAAACCAACCAAAGATGAAATATTTTCTCAAATCGATTTCTTAGTCAAAAAGCGATATCCCAGCGGAACCATCCCCGCCAAGCAATTTAAAATCCAATTCGCTCGCATGGGCGAACCATCGTTGAATCCCCATGTCCTCGATGTCCTGGAAGACCTACCGCGGCGATATAATGCGCCAGGGTTGATGCCTTCCTTGTCTTCAGTTGCCCCACGAGGAAGCAGTGCCTTCTTCGAACGGTTGCTGGAGATCAAAAAGAGGCATTACACCGGTGGTCATTTCCAGTTTCAATTCTCACTGCACACGACAGACGAATCGCTTCGCGACCAGATCATCCCGGTCAAAAAATGGAGCTTCGCTGATATGGCTGCCTATGGAGAGCGCTTTTATACCCCAGGAGATCGAAAGATCACTTTGAATTTCGCCCTGGTTAAGGACATGCCTGTTGATCAAACCGTGCTCTTGCGCCATTTCGATCCGGACAAGTTCCTGATCAAGATTACCCCCCTAAATCCGACATACCGGGCAGTGGAGAACGAACTCTCTTCCTATATTGACCCCAACCTGGAGATCGCTGGGTATGAAGTCGTCAACCGACTAGAAGAGGCTGGCTACCAGGTCATCGTGAGCATCGGTGAAGTCGAGGAGAATTACATCGGCAGCAACTGCGGCCAATACATCAAGCGCCATCTTGCCGCGACAAATCCTCTTCAAGGTGGGTACACCTATAGGCTTCAGGATCACACCGGATCGATTTAATTGCCCTAGAAAACGACTATATTCTCCCGTCTCATTTTCTTAGAATTACTCGATATATCTCACCATCTCATTTCCAGGATCGAATCGTTACCGACCTTCAAAATGAAGACCTGAAGGTTTTTCAGGAAAATAGCGAAACCAGCATATCTTCTCAAAATGCATTATGCAGCAGAGATATCTAGAGGATACCGTTCGGGTCTAATCGAGCTAAATAATTTATAATTAATATGCTAACTACTAAAGGAGGAGTTACATGTTTGACAACATATTGCTGGCAGCTGATGGTTCGGACCACGCTCGTGAAGCCGCTAAGGTGGCCGGAGACCTGGCCCGATTGTCCGGGGGCACGTTACGGGTGGTCACCGCTTTCGAAAGACTATCCCGGCACCTGGGTGAACCCAATTTATCCCAGGCTATTGCGGAACGAATGGAAAAAGCGGATAAGATCTTGTCAGATGCAATCGAAAGAGTGGGTGAGATCCCGGGCAACTGCGAAACAGAAGCCCTGGAAGGAGATCCTGCAGAGACTATCCTGCGCGTGGCTGAAACCTACGATGTCGATCTGATCATCATGGGCACCCGGGGTATGGGAGATATGCGCAGTTTGATTTTAGGAAGTCAAAGTCATAAAGTCGTATCCGCAGCCTCCTGCCCAGTGATGTTGGTCCGCTAATACAAAAGAAGCTTTTCAGCTAAAAATATTCCATAATTGATCACTTTGGTGATCTTCATTGATCTTTTCAGGCGAGTTCCACTGCCAGCTCTTCAGCCCTTTGCAGATCATCCGGGGTGTTAACGTTCCAAAAGGCGAGCTGGTGGGGATCGTATCGGAGCATTTCATCATCGGATAACGTGAGCACCTCGACCTGTGGAAACCACGAGATCAAGCGCCGTTCTCCAGCTTGTAGAGCCGCATACACTGCCGGTAAACAAGTATCACGACGGTAAACAGCATGGAAAGGTTCATAGCCTTCATTCTTAAAGGGGATGAGGACATCGACTTCATTTGCGAGTATGCGGTCACAAGCCTCCGCCAGGATCTCTGCATTCACAAAAGGCATGTCACAAGCCACTACGATCACCAGTGGATAGCGGGCTGCTCTCAAAGCGGTGTACAGCCCACCCAAAGCGCCCTTTCCAGGCAATTCATCTCGAATAAGGGACACACCAAAATCAGTAAATCGCTCAGGATGATTGGTCGTCACAAACACTTCATCCCCTAAGGGCGAGATGCGCTTCATCACCCGGGCGAGCAAAGTTTCTCCCAAGAACGGCAGCAATGCTTTGTCCTGCCCCATGCGCCTCGATTCACCCCCAGCCTGAATTGCAACGCTGTACATAGATAAATTATAATTGAGACACCTCAATTAAATAGATCCCGTTCCTTTACCGGAACATGAGGTATGATGTATTGACGGTATCGTTCTTGGAGTGAAAGATATGACCAACCTGGGACAGCATCTCGATCGATTGACAGTAGATGGAGAATTGTACGATTCCCAAGCGGATGGCGCGGTGAGATGTTTTGCCTGCGGTCATCGCTGTCTCATCCGTGAAGGTCGACGTGGTATCTGCCAGGTGCGTTTCAACAAATCGGGGGTTCTCAAGGTACCCTGGGGTTATGTAGCTGCGCTGCAAGTGGACCCGATTGAAAAGAAACCTTTCTTTCACGTCCTCCCTGGATCAGATGCCCTCACTTTCGGCATGTTGGGTTGCGATTTCCACTGTTCGTATTGCCAAAACTGGCTTACCTCCCAAACCATGCGTGATCCGGCTGCGGATATCTCGATCGGCTACGTCAAGCGTATCTCGCCAGAAGAGCTCGTGTCGTACGCCAGGAAATCTGGTGCCAGTGTGATCGCTTCCTCATATAATGAACCCCTCATCACCTCTGAATGGGCAGTCGGAATATTCAGACTGGCTCAAAAATCCGGGTTGAAATGTGTATATGTATCGAACGGTAATGCCACTCCGGAAGCGTTGAGCTATTTAAGACCCTACCTCGTAGGCTATAAGATCGATCTGAAGACGATGCAAGACAAGCATTACCGTAAATTGGGTGGGGTCCTGAATCATGTCCTGGATTCAATCCGTTTAGCCTACGAATTAGGATTATTTGTTGAAGTTGTCACCCTGGTAGTGCCTGGGTTTAACGACTCAACTGAGGAATTGATGGATGCCAGCCGCTTTATCGCTTCAGTTTCACGTGATATCCCCTGGCATGTGACGGCATTTCACCCGGATTATAAAATGACCGAGCCGCCACCTACTTCGATATCCACATTAATCCGTGCAGCCGAGATCGGGCAAGAAGCAGGATTGAATTACGTTTACGCCGGCAACATTCCTGGAAGAACGAAAGAATACGAAAACACCCTGTGCCCGAATTGCGGTACTCACCTGATCGAACGCTACAGCTACGTTATACGAGGTTACCACCTGACAGAACAAGGAACATGCCCAAATTGCGGCACCCACATCCCTGGCATCTGGACAGAAAAACCAGGGGAGGTTCAGATTGGGGGGATGGGCATACCGAGGTCAGTATCCTGGTGAACCAGCTTGATGGAATTCATTCGTCTCTCTAAAAATTAAGGCATATGTCTTGCACTAAAATCCTGGTATAAATCTGAATTTAATCGATGAACACAAATTCAGCACTTAATAGATAATATGGCATCTCCAAACGATCTGCTTATTTTGCCCCTGGTACGTGCTGGAGGACAGGAACAGACAAACGTCCCTGGGTTGTACGTCCCTTCTCGCCCTAGAAAAACAGCGCGCTTCCGCTCGCGCGATAAACTTGTTTTGCATCTTGTTTTAGATGGTAACTCGCCGATTCCCCCGGACCAAATCGAACAAATTCTGACCAATCTGGCTAAAACTTTTTATAACACAGCTGGCACGGTGACAACAGCTCAGCGTGCAGTGGCTGAATCGATCAACCAATACCTTCTCGATCGGAATCTACGTAATTCCAGTACAGGACGCCAGGCCGTTGGCTACCTGACCCAAATCGTGCTCAGAGGGACACGACTTGCGATCGCCCAGTCTGGATTATCACATGCATTCCTGCTTACAAACGAGGACGTTGAGCATATCCATGACCTGCACCTGGCTGGCAACGGATTGGGATTGAGCCGTACAGCTCACATCCGGTACTCACAGTTAGATCTACAACCGAATGATGCCATCGTTATCGCTATCCAGCCCCCAGCCGCCTGGACGATCGAATCCTTAAGCGCCTTCAAGGGTCAGGGTCCAGAGAGTATGCGCCGCAAACTGCTCTCCCTGGCTGGAACTGAATTGTCAGCCTTTTTACTGCATGCACAACCTGGTTCAGGTGAACTGAGAGTGCTACGCCCAGTAAGCCAACCCCGACCTGTGCCTGTCCCACCAGTCGCGCAGCCTGAACGAGAAGCTGAGTTGAGCGAAACATCACAGAGAGAAGAGCCAGAGCAAGAGATTGCTCCAGAACCAGTACAACCTACCCCCGCCGCGGTATCTGCGGCAGCTGCTCAAGAGGCGGATTTTTCCCAACCAGCACAAGCTATCCCTGACGATCAGGGTACACCTGTAGCTCAACCGGTACCACCAGAGCCTCCTCAAGCAAAAGCTGCACCAATCGGAAATGTTCTTCGCTCTATCAGCAATTCCTTCCTGAAAGCCATAGCGAATCTGGGTGCTTTTATTAAGCAGATTCTGCCGGATTCAGATATCTTTACCCTGCCCCCAGCAACAATGGCTTTCACTGCCATCGTCGTGCCGCTCGTGATCGTCGCCATCGCGGCGGTCGTCTATTTTCAACGCGGGCGGGCAGCCCAGTACGATACTCACTTCACCTTGGCTCAAACAGCCGCCGAAGAAGCAGAATTGAAGACCGAACCACAAGAACAAAGATTGGGGTGGGAAGCAACGTTAGCGCATCTCGACAACGCTGAATTTTATCAAACCACAGATGATTCAAAAGAGATGCGAAACTATGCTCAAGACATTCTCGACGAACTCGACGCTGTCGAACGGCTGATATTTAGATCGGCGATCGTTGACCAGCTGGATGAGACAACGAACATCACGCGAATAGTCGCATTGGAAGACGGGCTTTATCTGCTCAACGCCAGTGATGGAGTGGTTGAAAGAGCAATAATAACCAACGAGGGCTACCAGATTGACACCACATTTCAATGTGGTCCCGGTCCCTATGGCGGTTATATCGTTGGATCAATTATCGATATTGCCCCGGTACCAAAAGAAGACGATACCGAGGCAACCATATTCGGAATAGATGCTAATGGCAACCTGCTGCGCTGTATTCCTGGTGCCACCCCGCTCGCATCTCCGATGGAACCGCCTGACATCCATTGGGGGACTCCGCGCGGGATGACTGTCTACGGTAACGATTTTTACGTACTGGATCCGATAACCAATGCAGTTTGGATCTACCGCGGCATGGAAATCGATCAGCCGCCGCGCTTATTCTTCGATCAAGAGATCCCGCCCATGCTGGATGTGATCGACCTGGAAATAAACCAAAACGACCTGTATCTATTACATGAAGATGGTCACTTGACGACTTGCGTATTCAGTGCTCTGGCAGGATCGCCCACCCGATGCAAAGATCCAGAAATTTACACCGATCCCCGCAAGGGTAGACAAAGTGGTCCATTAATTGAAGGTGCCTTCTTTTCTCAAATTAACTTCTCACCACCTCCAGAACCAACCATTTATATGCTTGATCCGATTTCCCAGGCCATATATCGATTCAGCGTTCGTCTGACCCTCGATCGCCAATTTCGTTCTCAGGAATCACTTTCAGAGGATCCGGCTACCGCCTTCACGATCGATAGAAATAACCATGCCATTTTCTTAGCGTTCGGGAATCAAGTGTATTACGCCCCCTTGCCATAAATCGATCAACTTGAGATCAATATCCAGCGCTTGGTCAGTCGGTCAGGCTGAGAAATCCACCTTGAGCGTTCAATAATTGGTGGGAAATATAACAATTCTTCGAGACTCCAGCTCTTATCAACTTAAGTAATCTATGGGAGGCTGGTCGAAGTTGGCCAGGGTGTGTAAGTCGCCGGAATGGATGTGGAAGATTCCATTGTGGGTGAGGGGATAACCGTTGGGCTTTCCTGTGCTGTCTGCTCCGGAGTATCAACCTGTGTCGGGGGTGCTGCAGTTGGAATAACGGTAGGAATACTGAGTTCAGCAGTCACACTCGGGGTAGGTGTCGGTGAAGGGGAACTCGCCCCCCAGAAATAAACCCAATAGAGCCACCCCCCCGCTAACAGTGCAATGATCACCACCAGGAATATTAAGGCAAACACTCTGCGAGACCCGGGCTTTGGTTGGGGGGGGAGCAATTCAGCTTCCGAAACCTGGATCGCAATAATCGTTATATTGTCGTGACCACCACGTCGATTTGCCAGATCGATCAACCTTTGGGTACCTTCCTGGAGAGAATACTTAATGAACGTTTCCTGGATCTCCTCGTCTGAAACAAGATCGGTCAATCCATCACTGCACAAGATGAGGTGCTCGCCAATACCCAGCAGCATCCCCTGATTGGCAATAGCCTGCGCGTCGCTTTTTTCAGGATCCAGGCGTATCCGGAAATCTGGGATCGCAGGCTGTTTGGAACCCAGATGGCGGCGAATCATGTGAGCATTTGGATGGGTGCGCGCCTCTTCTGGCGTAATAATGCCCGATTCGATCGCCTCTTGTACCCAGGTGTGATCGACAGTCAGTTTTGTAATGCGATCGTCTCGCATCAGGTAAATTCGGGAATCTCCGATCGAGGCAAGGAACAAGCGACGACCGATAATCCATGCACACGACGCTGTCGTGCTCATTCCTTCGAGACCTGAGTCACCGATCGAATGAGCATATATGCTCTCATTGGCCTTGATGAAAGCCCTTTCCAGTGTATGCACAGGTTTGCTTGCATCGCTCTCAGCGATAACCTGATTAATGGATTCGACCGCCAGAGAAGAAGCCACCTCCCCAGCCTGATGGCCCCCAACCCCATCTGCAATTATGGCAACTAATGACGGAGTTAGATCCGATTCACTGGTTTGATAAGCAGAGACAATGTGGTTGTCCTCATTGTTCTTGCCTGCGCGTCCAGAATCTGTTACGGCATAAATCCGCAGGTGAGCATTTTTAACTGGGATCACAGTACTGGCTCCTCAGGTTTTTGAACTGGTTTACGCACTCTTTTTGGATCCCGCAACATGAAACGAAAGCCCACTCTCCCAAAGTGGATCAGGTCGCCTTGCTCAAGATAAGCTCCTCCTTCTGGTACTTGCGTGTAATTAACCCAGGTTCCTGCCGTGGAGCCTTCATCTGTCAAACGAAATGTACCTTCTTTCTCCCTGGTGAGACTCGCATGCAAAGCCTCCACCGAGGCATCGACCAGTACTTGAGTGACCTGGTCGGAGTCTTTTCCGAAGGTTACTCGGGAGGAGGTTATCGATATGGGTGGTGAGCTTGCCTCTTGGTCAGATTCGGTCAGTGAGATTAAATGAGCATAAGCCTTGCTCGATACCCGCCGGCGAGGCCATTGAATACGCTTGATCCAGGATGGTTGAGGCTGTGGAGGTGGCTCCTGGGCCAGCTGGACCGGCTGTGTAACTGGATCCGTCTTCTTGTTTTGGCGTCGTAAATCTCTGAAAACACCAGGACGCAATCGACCTCCGACAACCAGCACCAATACTAAAATGGCTCCAGAAATGGCTACCAGGATTATCGCAAGAATTGTCTTGTTTTCGGAGATGATCCTCAGCACACTCGGTGAGGTATTTTCGATCAATACCATGACAGGTGTCTCAAGAGTTTTATCTGACAACCCGATTATGTCTTCTATTTCAGCCTGCAGGATGTGCTCGCCATCCGAAGTATGTTCACTTAAATCCCAGGTAAAGCGATCGAAGGGCTCAACTGTCAATACCTGCTCTACAACCCCATCAACGAGAAATCTAGTCTCTTTAATCGAACGGGGGTATCCATCTGGGAATTCGATCAGCAGTTCCAAAGATTGGGAATCTGGCTGCAGAGCTTGGGGATCGTTCTCATCTTCATCAGGAGATGAGCGCACGATTTCCTTTGGTGGTGTTATAAAAGCAATATTGGGCGGGAGGACTTCGATCTCGAAGTCCTGGGTTGTTGATGAGGCTGCCCCTCCATTGAGATTAACCTCTGCATATACCTGGTGAGGGCCGCTCGTCGTTATGCGTGATTCGTATGCGATCGAGTATGTACTGCGCAAAGATTCAAGGTACTCTTCGGGAGAAGGTATCGGCTCTTGCCCGGAATATGCAAATAAAGTTCCCCCTGTCAATTCGCTCAAACTTAATAACTGCTCCGCTCCAGGTGAGGCAAACAGCTCCGATGAGGCCACCATCCAAACGATTATCCTCACCCCCTGCTGGCTGGCGCGGGCAGCCAGGCTTTGTAGTCCAACCGATACATCCTGCTCAGGCAACGTCGTGATGAAAAGGATTGCCCGACCCATCCCAGGATTCCTGGTTGGGTCTGAAGCGATATCGATAGCTCGCGTCAATACATCAAAATTGGGATCGGCTTCCTCACCGGTTGATGTGTACGATCTGAGTACCGCTACCCATCTATCGATCTCCGAAAGATGGGTTGTTTCGGGACCCCCTGCCACTACAATGCTTAAGTCATCAACCGTTGATCCTGAACGAGAGCCAGCCCAATCCACCAATGATTGAGAAAGGTAATCATATCGCGTCAATCCTTGAGAGTCTCGTATATCGAAAGCCGGACCCGGACTGATCGCTACTACAAATTGCGCACCCGAGTGTAAAAGGGTTAAATCCGAAACCGGAAGGCGAGTGCCATCCTCAATGATGCGTACAGCTGAACTTTCCAGGTCAAACACGAAATCCCCTTCAGGGGTGCGAACATCGAGATAGCTGGTGAAATGCGGGAATTCTTCGCTTTCAATCGGGGCAAGTCGAACTTGAGCACTCTCTTGATCAATCTCCTGGGCACCTGCCGGACCACTGCGGATACCCAGCAAAAGGATCAGCACCCAAACAAGGCTCAGGATCACCCTTCTTGGAGGGAGAGACATAGCCGAATTTTAGCACATGATTAGACCCCCAATTATGAGAGGCATATATACACTTATACCTTCGTAACAGGGATCGATTGGTTATTCCGAAAGGAATCTATTGAAACTGGTGAGTCTTTTCGGTGGCAATACAGAATAGAGCATCTGTGCGGGATCGAAAATCTTGATTAACCAGTTATCGCCTATGTTAAAATAATTCCCATGCTGATTCTGGCTTCCAATTCCCCACGGCGTAAGCAGCTCATATCCCTATTTAATATCCCATTTCAGGTGATAGCAGCTGATATTGACGAAAGGATTGAGGCTGGTGAGAAGCCCCGGAACTATGTCTCTCGCCTGGCACGCAGTAAATGCCAATCAACGGTGCCGCAAACTTCGCACAGACAAATTATCATTGCTGCCGACACAGCTGTAGTCGACGGGGATGACATCTTAGGTAAACCCACGAATGCGAGCGAAGCTATAGCCATGCTGCGCGCCCTGCGTGGTCGCTCTCACCATGTATATACCAGCATCTCTGCGCGTGATACAGCAAATGGAAGAGTATTGTCGGATATATGCATCACCGAAGTGTTGATGCGCCCATATTCTGAGGCAGAGATCATGGACTACGTAGCCAGCGGAGATCCATTTGACAAGGCTGGTGCATACGCCATTCAAAATCAAGGTTTCGATCCGGTTGAAAAAGTCACCGGATGTTATACAAACGTTGTTGGTTTGCCCCTCTGCCACCTTGCAAAATCTCTGCGAAATTTAAAACTTGACATTCCAGAAGATATAACGCTTGGATGCAGAAGTGCTGCGGGTTACGATTGCCGATTGATAAACCAAGTCCTGGAAATCAGTCAAGATTAAGCACTTTTCGGGCTTTTTATAAGATAATAAGAGCATTAGAGAACAAACGTAGGATATGAGACCATTAGGAACTAAGGTAGAATCGACAGGATTTACCCGGCAGTGAATACATATCGACCGGGTTCTGCGGGAAATTAATGAAAATCTCGGTGTGGTTAAGTTTTATCTTGCTCATATCCTTCCTCGTCGCCTGCGGTGGACCGGCAGATCAACCAACGCCATCACCACAGGCAACCGCGACCCTATCCCAACCTGGAATTAACACGACCCAGGCTCCAGATGTGAAGGAGACTGTGCGCGCGTACCTCGACGCATGGGAAAACGAAGATTATGCCGCCATGTATCAGCTCTTAACGCCTTTCAGCCAGGATGCGACCACCGCAGAAGAGTTTGAAGAAGTCTATCGCTCCGTGGCAGCAGAAGCCGCGCTGGAAAACCTCGATACCCAGATTCTATCCTCGCTGACCAAAACACATACTGCACAAGCCTCTTACGAAATCCTGATGCACAGCGCCCTTGTAGGTGATATCCAGCGCGATACGATGATGAATCTAAGCCTGGAAGACGACGAGTGGCGAGTCCAGTGGGACGAGAGCTTGATACTGCCCGAATTGACCGATGGCAATATGCTGCGCATGGATTATTCAATCCCATCCCGGGCGAACATTTACGATAATGATGGACAGGCGTTGGTCGCACAGGCAGACGCCACCGCATTAGGACTATTTCCTGATCAGATCGATCCTGACCAGGAAGACACATTACTCAATGAAATTTGGCGTCTGACCGGGATTTACCCGGATACCATCGTAGAAAGGTATGAAGATTTCCCCTCCGGTGCTGGATGGTACCTGCCCTTGATGGCGGTGTCTGCCGATGCGGTCAGCCAGCGTGAAGGAATCTTATCAGGACTGGCTGGATTGGTCATGCAACCTTTCCGCTCGCGTTATTACTTCGAAGGCGGCATCGCACCACATGTGGTCGGATATGTGAGCGCCATCCCAGCAGAAGAGGTTGAGGAATATAAGCGCTTGGGTTATCGGCAGGATGAGCGGGTAGGACAGGCAGGTCTCGAGAGGTGGGGCGAGGAACCCCTATCGGGCACAAGAGGTGGCGCACTATACGTGGTAGATTCAGATGGGTTGATTGTTACCAAGCTGGCCGAGACTTCTCCCGAACCTTCTCAAGCGATATATACAACTTTGGATAAGGATCTGCAAATTGGAGTCCAACGAGCCATCAATGGTTTCAAGGGTGCTGCCGTTGTGATGGAACTGGACACTGGCCGGGTGCTCGCAATGGCCTCCTCGCCCGGATTTGATCCGAACTTGTTCGAACCATCCAATCTCAATAGTGGATACGAAATAGAGGATTTATTCGATCCGGAGGATATTCCCTTGCTCAACCGGGCAACTCAAGGCCAGTACCCGCTCGGATCGGTGTTCAAGATCATCACCATGGCCGCTGCTCTGGAGAGCGGCTTGTACACGGCCGATACTGTCTATGAATGCGGTCACTCCTTCACCGAACTTCAGGGTATCACACTCTACGATTGGACTTACGAGAAGGAATTGCCGGCCAGCGGTCCGCTGACCCTCTCAGAGGGACTGATGCGCTCGTGCAATCCGTATTTCTACCACATTGGCAACGACCTTTACCAGCAAGGACTGCCGGAGGCACTCCCCGATATGGCACGTGCCTTTGGACTTGGCGAAGCAACCGGAATCGATCAGGTTGCCGAAGAAGAAGGGCAAGTGCCGGACCTCGAAAATCCCCTGGATGCTACCAACCTTTCAACCGGACAGGGTGCCCTGCAGGTGACGCCGTTACAGGCGGTCAATTTCGTGGCTGCCATTGGTAATGGCGGCACATTATACCGCCCGCAGGTTATCGAGCAGATCACCCCACCTGATGGAGACCCGACCTACACATTTACTCCAGAGGTAATCGGCACACTCCCGATCAGCGAGAGTACCCTCCTGTCGATTCAGGAAGCGATGGTGAGTGTTGTCGAAAACAGCCGGGGAACCGCACATCGCGTATTCGCAAATTTCCCCATTGATCTAGCCGGAAAAACTGGCACAGCCCAGGATCCACCGCGTGATCCTCATGCCTGGTTTGCCGGTTATACTTACGCCAACCGAGAGGATAAACCCGATATCGCGGCTGTCGTCATCCTTGAAAACTCTGGCGAAGGATCCGAGATCGCCGCCCCAGTGTTCAAAGGTATTTTGCAGCAATATTTCACAGACAAACGGGACCCCTTCCCGTGGGAGATTTTGCCGGGTGTTTGGAAAACCCCGACTCCCGAGGAGACTGAGACCCCGGAACCATAATAAGGAGGTCTGCCTGTCCCCCAACAAAGACTTGATCCCAGGCCTGATTATACGGTCACAATCCGGATTCTTCACAGTTCGAACCGAGGCTGGCACCCTGGTGTGCACGCTGCGTGGAAGGTTAAAACAAGGGGGACGGGATATTGATTTGGCTGTGATAGGTGACCGGGTTTTGGTCAGTGAGGTGGAAGAGGGGAAAGGGCTAATTGAAGCTGTTCAACCGCGACAGCGCATGATCTCCCGCCTGGCCCCTTCCGATCGGGGGGAATACCAACAAATCATCATCGCCAACCCAGACCAGATCATATTGGTTTTCGCCTGTGCCCAACCCAAACCGCGCATGCGCATGTTGGACCGCTTTTTGGTCATCGCCGAAAAACAAGCCGTACCTGCAGTCATCATTGCCAACAAAATCGATCTGGTCACAATGGAAGAAGCCGAGGAACTCTTCGGGCATTATGTGGATATCGGATACCCGGTTCTTTTCACCTCAGTACCTCAAGAACATGGCCTCGAAGATCTTAAAGACAACCTCGTTGGCAAGATATCAGCCTTAGCTGGTCCTTCGGGCGCAGGTAAATCAAGCTTGCTTAACGCTATTCAACCAGGATTGGGTCTCTCGATTCAGAAGATCAGCCAGGCTACTGGCAAAGGAAAACACACCACCGTTGCCTCTGAGATGTTCCCGATCGAGGGAGATGGCTATGTGGCTGATACACCCGGCTTGAGAGCGCTGGCATTATGGGACATCGAACCTGAAGAATTGGATGGTTACTTTCCTGAGATCAGTCAAGTTGTACCCGATTGCCAATTCAACGATTGCACTCACCTGCACGAACCTGGGTGCGCGGTCAGAAGAGCTGTCGATGAGGGAGAGATTCATCTATCGAGATATGAATCATATCTGCGCATAAGATTTGAAGAGGATT